>NZ_JBMOVV010000003.1:0-311623 GCF_049472135.1 Arcobacter pernae | reverse complement strand
GCTAAAGAAGAAGCTAAAGCAATTGCTGCTGATATGAAAAATCAAGCTGTAAAAGATGCTGTTGCTAACGGTCAGGTTCCTGAAATAGTTGCATTAATTGCATATTTAAATTCTTTAAAATAGAGGTTCTTAATGGATTACGAAACACTGTTAACTGTGCAAGGTTATGCTAAATTCTTTTTGATTTTAGCTGTATTTATAATTTTTTACTCTTATGCTTACTCTATTTATAAGAGAGATAGAAAGGGTGAAAGAGACTTTGAAAAATATTCAAAGTTAGTGCATGATGACGCAGATGTTTCAACTCCTCTTGAAGATAGAAAAAAAGATAAAGATATAGATAATAAGGAGAAATAACATGAAGTCTATGGTAGTAGGTGGAATTGTTCTTATCATCGCTTTATTAGCAGGAACTTACTTTTCAGCGGGTGATGCTTTTAGTAGCGATATTTCGAATATAAATAGTTTAACAATGTTAGGTGCTGTAGCTATTATTACAATTACAGTATTTGTTACTCTTAAATATTATAATCAGATGAAAAATGATACAGCTAGTGGTGAATTAGCTGATGAAAACTGGGATGGTATTGGTGAATATAGAAATCCTATTCCTACAGGATGGGGATTAGCATTTATTGGTACTATTATTTGGATGTTTTGGTACTTCACTGTTGGTTATCCAATTAATGGGTTCTCTCAAATTGGACAATGGAATGAAGAGACTTTAGACTATAACAAAAAGTTTGAAGCAAAATGGCAAAATCCATCTCAAGAGACTCTTGAGGCTATGGGTAGTTCATTATACTTAGTACAATGTGCTCCTTGTCATGGTGTTGATGCTGAAGGTATTAATGGTAAAGCCCATAATTTAACAAAAAGAATGGCTAAAGAGCAAGTTCTTGATGTTATTAATAATGGTGCAAATAACTTAAAATCTGCATACCCAGGTGGAATGCCAGCTGGTATGGCTTCTGGTGCTGATGCTGTTGCTATTGCTGAATATGTTGCAAATTCTCAAATTGGACAATGGAATGAAGAGACTTTAGACTATAACAAAAAGTTTGAAGCAAAATGGCAAAATCCATCTCAAGAGACTCTTGAGGCTATGGGTAGTTCATTATACTTAGTACAATGTGCTCCTTGTCATGGTGTTGATGCTGAAGGTATTAATGGTAAAGCCCATAATTTAACAAAAAGAATGGCTAAAGAGCAAGTTCTTGATGTTATTAATAATGGTGCAAATAACTTAAAATCTGCATACCCAGGTGGAATGCCAGCTGGTATGGCTTCTGGTGCTGATGCTGTTGCTATTGCTGAATATGTTGCAAATGGATTCCAAGGTGAACAACCAGCATCATACGCAGTTTGTGCAGGATGTCATGGAGTAGATGGAAAAGGTATGCCTTATGTAGCTCCAAACATTAGAGAATATGACGACGCAATCGTTATGGCTGTATTAAAAGATGGTAAAAAAGGAAGCATTGGTGTTATGCCAAGCTTTGACGGAAGACTTAACGAAACTCAACAAAAAGCATTAGCAGCTTACCTTAGAAGTTTAGGAGAGTAATATGGCTGGAAATACACAAATGAACGAAAACGAAAGAGGAATCTTTAAATTACATGGTATTACAGGAATGCTAATTGCAACTGCTTTATTGCTTACAATTTTAGTAGTTTTAACTGTAAATGGAATTAAGGTTCAACAAAATGAGGCTGATAACTATTATAAAGTAAACCAAGATTTAAATGGTTTAAAAATGAATAGCAGCGAAAACCACAAGCAATATGAGCTTGTTGGTAATGGTAAGTAAGGAGTAAAGTATGGAAAAAATTATTGGTGTTTTACTTTTAGTTTCTGCCGTTATGACAGCTTACTACGGGTACTTTGACTCAACTAAAGTGTTCGTTGGATAAATGAAAAATTTAGTTAATTTTAAAATAGCAGTGTTTTTTTCACTGCTATTTTTTTTATCATCAAACTTATTTGCACAAGGCTACATCTTAAATGATGATGGTTTAATTGATGCAAGAGCACAAGAAAAAATAAATCAAATTGGAAATGAAGTTAAAACTAAACTAGGGGTTAACATTTATGTTTACACTATAAAAAGTTTAAGTTTACCAGAAGAACTTCCTATGAAAAAGAAATTCGAGGCTATAAAAAATCATGAAAATGAGATTTTACCAGCTCTTAAAAAACCTTATATTCTTTTAACTGCGTTCATAGAAAATACACATGTAAATTTAGCTTATTCTGAAGATTCTCTAAAAGAGATAGTAGATAAAGATGATATTTTAGATGGGTATGTTGTACCACTATTGGCTTCAAAGGATAAGAACACACTTTTTGCAAAAGTAAGTGCTTCTATGTTAAATGGTTATGCTGCTATAGCTGATACTTTAGCTTTAAATAAAAATGTAAAACTTGAAACAAGTATTGGAAATCAAGGAAAAGTTTCTAGTACAATTTGGAGAGTTTTCATGTATACAATAATTGTAACTGGATTATTAGCTTATACTTATGCAGTGTTAAGAAAAAGGAAATCATAGATATATGAAAAAAAGAAATTATTGGCCACTTTTTTTTATAGGAATATTTTCATTTGTATTTTCAATGATTATATGGACTATATATAGTACTTCTCAAGCAAATATTGATGAAGATAAGAGTTTTATGAAGAAGTATCAAGATGTTGATGCTTCTTATAATGAAATTATAAACTCAAATAAAAAGTTTAATCAACTTTATGATTTAAAATTAGTATTAAATGATAAAAGTTTTGATTTAAAAGTTGATGATATTATGTATTCTCAAAGAGTACTTGAAAAAATATCAAAACATAAAGATATTATGTTAATAGGTGCAAATACTCTTAAAATATTTGCAATTGATAAAACAACAAATATTAAAAAGACAATTGATATTAATCTAAAAGTTACAAAAAGTAGTACAATTGATAAGGATATTATGCTTAATAATAGTAACTTTACAAATGATAATAATGTTTATGTAACAAAATTTAATATTGATGAAGAAAATAACTGGAATATTACTGGAACATTTAATATTGATGGTAATGCAGGTTATATTTATATAAAAACAAATGCTAGAAAAAAATAGACTTTTTGTTTTTCCTACATCAAGAGCTATTAGAACTTTTTTAGGTGACCTAAAAAATTCTAATACGCTTCTTCCTTTTACTTTAACAATTGATGAGTTTTTTAAAAAATCTATTATAATAAATGATAAAAAATATTGTGATGAAGAACAGAGATTTCTTTTTTTAAAAGAGGCTATTAAAGGTATAGATGTATCAAAACTTGGTATATCAGATAGTTTCACTAAATTTTTGAAGCAAAATGAATACATATATAGATTTTTTACAGAACTTTCAAGTGAAAAGATTTCAATCGAACAGATAAAGACAGTAGATACTTATGACTATTATTTTGAGCATCTTGAGATTCTATCTAAAATATATGATAACTATACAAAACTTCTAGAGAAAAATGATTTTGTTGATAGAGTAACTTATCATAACTATTATGAGTTAAATAAAAATTACTTAAATAAATTTTCTGAAATAAATTTAATTTTTGAAGGTTACTTTACAAAAGTAGAGTTTGATATTATAAAAGCAATATCAAGTGTTGTTACTTTAAATATTAAATTTTTCTCAAATGAATATAATCAAAAATCTTTAGAATTATTTAAAGAGTTTATAGAAGATGAAGAGATAGAAATCAATTATGAATATATAGTTAATATGAGTGACAAAAAGATTTCTTTCAAAAACCCTTTGAAATCACAAAATCAATTTGTAGAAATAAAAGGATTTAACTCAAGAGTAAATCAAATTGCATTCATAAAATCCTCTATTGTTAACTGTATAAAAAAAGGTATTAATCCTTCAAACATTGCTTTGGTTTTGCCAGATGAGAGTTTTGCAAATACTGTTCAGCTTTTTGATAATGAAAGATATTTCAACTTTGCAATGGGAAAATCTATAGAGAATAGAAAACTTTATGAAGTATCAAATGCAATATATGATTACTTAAATGAAAAAGAGTTAGTTAATACAGAAAGATTAAATTTTCTTAAAATAGATAAGAAGTTTATTGATGATAATATTTCAACTATCTACTCAAAGATTTGTACAAAAGAAAATTATGAATTTCTATGTGATTATATAAAAACATATGAAACTAATAATGAGATATTGCAAAAGTTTGATGAAGTAGTATATAAATTAACTAGATTACTTTTTAGTTCATCAAATACTTTATTGCTTAAAGATGTATATAAAATATTATTACAAAGAATTAAAGAGATAAAGCTAGATGATATAAACTCAGGAAAAATCACTGTTTTAGGATTGTTAGAAACAAGAGCAAATAATTTTGATGCTGTGATAATATGTGATTTTAATGAGCAGTTTATTCCAAAAGCTTCAGTAAAAGATAAATTTTTATCTTCAAAAATAAAATCAATGACGAATTTACCTACTCTAAGTGATAGAGAACTACTTCAAAAATATTATTATAAGAGATTAATTGATTCATCTAAAGAAGTATATATTTCTTATGTAAATTCAGATTCAAATCAAATAACAAGATTTGCAAATGAACTGTTTAGTGAGAAAATTGATTACAATCTGTATGATAATTCATATAGACATATTTTATATAATAATCATACTTTAAAGCATTATAATAAAGATATTGTTGATAAAATAGATTTAACTAAGTTTTCATGGTCTGCTAGTTCTTTAAAGACTTTCTTAGAGTGTAAGAGAAGATTTTATTTACAATATATTTTAAAGATATCAGATCATGATATTTCTTTAAAACCTAAATCTTATGAGTTAGGTAATATAGTACATGAAATTCTTGAAAAATATTATACTATTGACAATAGTAATTTAGAACTTGATTTTAGAAAAATTGAAAACTTATTTATAGAATATAGAAGTGAGAATCCTCTTTTAGCATTAGATTTAGAGATATGGAAAAAGAAATTATATGAATTTTATTTATTTGATTCTAATAGGCTTCAACACTCAAAGATTTTAGGTCTTGAAAAAAGTTTTGAAATAGATTTTGATGGTATAAAACTAAAAGGTATTGTTGATAGAATTGATTATAACAATACTACTAATCGATACGAAGTTATTGATTATAAAACATCAGCATCTTTAAAAGTTGATACTTTAAAAAACTATGATAAGTCGATTGACTTTCAGTTAGAATTTTATTATTTGGCTGTAAATGAACTTTATAAAACAGATAATATAGATACATTTTATTATGACTTGAATTCAACAAAATTAATCGAAGAAATTGCATTAGATAAAAAACTTGAGTTATTAAGTGAAAAAATAAATGAACTTAAAGAGTTAAGTAAAAGTGAAATTAATTTTGAAAAAACTGAGCAAAAATCAGCTTGTAGTTTTTGTATTTATAAAACAATATGTGATAGAGAATAAGTTTATAAAATCATACCTTATTTAGGATATGATTTTATATATATTTTATTTGCTTGTTGCAATTAGTACGTCTTCAATAATTTTTGTAATGTCACCATCTAAAATGGCATCTACATTTGAATATCCAATATTACTTCTTGTATCTTTTACTTGTTGGTATGGTTGTAAAACATATGATCTAATTTGGTGTCCCCAACCAATTTCACTTTTTTCAATACCATCTTTATCAGCTTGCTGTTTTTCAAGTTCTAATTCATATAGTCTTGATTTTAGCATTTTCATTGCACTTGCTTTATTTTTGTGTTGACTTCTGTCATTTTGACACTGAACAACAATACCTGTTTCAATATGAGTGATTCTAATAGCTGATTCAGTTTTATTAACATGCTGACCACCTGCCCCACTTGCTCTATATGTGTCAATTCTTATATCTTTATCTTCTATTTCAATATCAATATTGTCATCAATTTCAGGAGATACCATAACTGATGCAAAAGATGTATGTCTTTTAGCATTTGAATCAAAAGGAGAAATTCTAACTAATCTATGAATTCCATTTTCAGCTTTTAAGTATCCATAAGCATTTTCACCTTTGATAATAAATGATACATCCTTTATACCAGCTTCTTCACCTGGTTGATAGTCAAGCAGCTCAATCTTAAAGTTTGATCTTTCTGCCCATCTTAAATACATTCTATAAAGCATTGAAGCCCAATCTTGTGATTCAGTACCACCCGCACCTGGGTGAATTGAAACAATAGCATTTGAAGCATCATCAGGATTACTAAGCATTACTGATATTTCTGTTGATTTAATTAGCTCTTTTAATTCATTTGCTTCTTCATAAAGCATTTCAATAGTATCATCATCTTTCTCTTCATTTGCTAATTCATATAGCTCATTCGTACCACTTAAGGCATCATTGGCTTTATTATATTTATTTAGCTTTGAAAGTATTCTATTTTTTTCAATACCGATTTTTGTAGCATTATCAACATCATTCCAAAAGTCTTGTTGTGCTTCTAGTTCTTCTATTTCTTTTAGTCTAGAATTTAATTCATTAGGTTTTAAAATACCTTTAATGTTTTCAAGTTTAGTATTTAATGTTTTTAGTAATTCACTATATTCGTATGCATCCATGTCTTTATATCCTTTGATTGGATTATACAAAAAAGTAGTATAAGAAGTGTTTAGATTTGAGTTTTAAATCAGGACTTTTGTCCTGATTTGTTCGCGCTTGTTAAAGATTTTATTTTAGAAAGAGTAAGTTAATGATGCATAGATTTTGTCATAATTATTTGATGTAGTACTATCATCATAATCAACATATAAAACATTTCCTGATAAATCCTCTGTAAATGAATAGTCTAGCGATACATTTAGTTCATCAGTATCTTTATTTGTAGAGTAATCAGTTGTACCATATAATAATGATAAAGTAGCATCTGATATAGTGTACGATGCACTTCCATAGAATGTTTTAGCATCTGTTCCATAAACATTTGTTCCATCATCAAATGGATTTATGTTATCACCAAATGAATCCATTGAACCAATAGCACCATCTTTATCTGTTTTAATATAACCAGCATTTAATGAAATACCAGAAATTTCAGTTCCTAGGTCAACATGAATTATTGAACCATCTTTTTTAGTAGAAACATCCTCATTTGATGCAGCATATTGTGATGTTAAGTTAAATAAATCTGATGTATAAGTCGCTTTTAATCCATAAAAATCAGCTACATCACTTGCTGTATAGTAATATGGATTTAATTCAATATTATCTAATCCTGAATATTTTGCATCAATTACATATGCCCCTTTTGTTCCATTTACATCAGAAAATTCTGAAGAAATTTCATCAACACCTGCCACAGCAGTCTTATCAGTGTATCCAACAACTAAAGTTGTATTTGGGATAATTGTAGTAGATGCAACGATTCCTTCATGATAATCCCCCATCCATTCTAAGTCAATAGCTTGTCTACCAGCAGTAATACTAAATGAATCAGTTGAATATGTGATATTAGCTTCACTTAAAATTGAGTTGTCAGCTAATGCAGATGAGTCATTGTCGTTTTTTTCATCAATATCACTTGCTGCTACAAATCCTATTTTTGCACTAAAACCATTAAATGATTTAGTTGTATGAGATAAGCTTACACCCGCAGAAGTAAATCCTGAATCAGCACCAGTATCCATATTTGTGTTTTCATGATAAATAGAAACATCACCTGATGTAGTACCTGTAGATATAGCTTCTTTTAAAGTATCAGCACTTGCAAAAGTAATTGCACTGTTAACTAATAGTATAGATGTAAATAAACTTAATTTTTTCATATAATCTCCTATGTTTAATGATAGGATTAGTATAGCATTTATGAATAGTTAGTAAATATTTTTTCTGTATATAAAATATATAGTTTTACTATATATTTTATACGATTATTTATTTATTGAGTCTAGGTAAGCTTTGATTTTTTTTATATCGTCTTTTGTTGTACCATTTGCTATAGCTTTCATTATAATATTATAACTATTTCCATAGTTAGAATCTATTGAATATTGATTTATAGCGTATGTAATTTCTTTTTCAGTTAAATTGATAAGTGGCGTAGCTACATTATAAGCAGATTTTTCACCTTTCTCACCATGACATGATTGACATTTATTTGTATAAATCTTTTTTCCATCAGCTATTAAATTTAGATTTTTTTTAATCTCTTTTTCTTTCTTTTCTTCAGCTTCTTTTATTTTCATTTTTGCGATGATTCTTTTTTCTAACTCTTTTTCATCTAAAGTTGTATTAAAGTTATTAGAATATGAATCTTCATTTTTTAAGATATAAATGAAGTTAAAATTTCCTTCATTGTTTTTGGAAATTTTAATATCATCAATTTTATAACCTTTGTTTTTCATATCATTTAAAGTAAATTTACTATTACATTCTCCACCATCAAGTTTTGTTGATTCAATAGTAGACATAGAAGTATGGTTTTCTTTAAAACACATTGTTGTTTGAGCATAAGTTAATGTTGATGTTAGTAAAGCTAATGTGATTGAACTTAAAAGTTTCATTTTTATCCTTTTAATTTAAAAGGATAGTCTATCATAAAGTGACTTGTTAAATTTTTAAGAAAGTTTATTAGAAATAAAAAAAGGCTAGAAGTAAAACTTCTAGCCTTCATAAGTTTAGTAATCTACTGTTTAGATTAAAGAATTAGAAAGTATATTTAACTTCAATTCTTCCTCTTTGTTTGTCTTGAGCACCTTGCTCTTCTAACTCAGAGTATCTAATGTAAGTATTTAAGTTTTTAGCTACTTTGTAGTTAATTTGACCTAAAGTTTCAGAGATATCAGTGTCTGCAGTTCCATGCTCACCATCAGCATAAGCAGCTCTTACAGAAATTTTGTCAGTTAATGTAACTGTTGCATCTACAGCGAATGCAGATAAATCAGATACACCAGCTGAACCCATTTGCCATAATAAGAACTCTGCAGGAGTCTCAGCAGCTTCATCAATAGAACCAGAACCATTGTCTCCAGTTGCAGCATATGCTAAAGAAGCAGATACAATACCAACATTACCAGCTACGTATGCTTTGAATGTAGATCTTTCATCATCAGTAGCAGCACCAGTGTCTAATTCTTTCTCAGAATATTCAACACCTGTTTTAACCATACCTAATGATGCGTCAGCTTTAACGTTGTATACTTTCATTGTATTATCAACATCTACATATTGACCTAATAATGATACAGGACCTACGTTACCCATTGCAATTACAGAGTAAATAGCTTCAGAAGATACATCTGCATTATAGAATGCAGCACCACCAACAGTAAATGCACCAGCGTTGTATAAAGCAACAAGACCAGAAGCTTCTTCAGAGTCAGTTAATCTTCCTGGAATATCTTGAGTACCTAATAATGCAGTTACTGCACCATTTGAGTATTGGAAGTAGTATTGATCTAAAGTACCAGATGAATCAGAAGCAGTTCCATTTGTTGCAGCTGCTGTTCCAGAATGTGCAGTTTGAGTTTCTTGGTTATCATCATCAAAGTTTGCATTAGCTACAAAAGTTACTTTATCAGTTACAGGAACTTTAATTTTTACATCAATATTTACATCTTGATCTTCAGAACCAGCACCATTTTGGCTTGCATCTTCCATTCTGTATCTTACTTGACCAGAAATATCAACACCTTTGATTGCTTCTTCTAAAGATGCAGCTGATGAAGTTGTAGATAAACCAGCTACTGCTACTGCAGCTACTAAACTTAATTTTGCGATTTTTTTCATTTGTTCTCCTAAAATTTCGAAATCTTTAATCAGTTTACCGGAGCGCGCGAACTCATTTAAAAACTAGTTTTAAAACTTTTCCGGCTTACCGTTACAGCCATTCTACAGCACTAAATTTTAAAGTTTTCTTAAAAGTTATGTATTTCATGTTAATTGTGTGTTAATTTAAGGTTACTTTTAATTAACGGCTTATTAACTCTTTATTAATTACTAAGAGATACAATGCAGTCACTTAAAATATCTGGCTTAGATATTTCAATTTTTAGATTATTAATTTTATACATTTTGTATAGCTTTCCCTCTATATGGGCTATAGCTTCCTCTAAAAGTTCAAATTTTTTCTTTTTCATTTCTTGTTTAATATATGAAGCTACTACACTATAATCTATAAAGTAATCATTTTTATAAGTATATTCAAAAGAGACATTTATAATAACTCTTTGCTTTTTTTCTCTCTCAAATGGAAGAATTCCTATTATACATTTGAATGTAAGTTCTTTGATATTTATTGTTAGATTTTGTTTCATTGATGTTCCTTGATTATTTTAAACTAATAAGGTTAAGGTATGTATATATAAAGTAGATAAAAAAGTGCGAAGATATTCGCACTTATAAAATAGTTAGATAACTTTTTTCTCTTCACCCTTAATAACTCTAATGATATTAGGGATATGTTTATAATATATAATAAATGCAATTAGATACATAGGTGCATTTGAACCTATATCTAAACCATCATTCATAAATGTTGCACTTACGATAACAGCTGTTAATCCTAAAAGAGATGATACAGATGAGATTTTAAGAACTTTTGCAGCTACAATCCAAGTAATTGCACCAATAAGTGTTGCCATTGGAACAAGTGCTATATAAACTCCAAGACCAGTAGCAACTCCTTTACCACCTTCTAGTCCTAGATAGATTGAATAACAGTGTCCTAATACTGCAAGTACAGCTATAGCCCAAAGTGTTTGTTCACTCATTCCCATACTCATTGCAACTAAAATTACTATAGTTCCTTTTAAAGCATCTAAAATAACTGTTGCTATACCTAGTTTTTTTGCTAGGCTTGGATTTGTTTCTTTTACTACTCTTAGTACATTTGTTGCACCAATTGATTTACTTCCTTGAGATTTTATGTCAACACCTGCAAAAGTCTTAGCAAGTAAAAGACCAAAAGGAATAGAACCTATTAAATATGCTGCTAAATAAAATAGCATATTAGGGTTTGTTAAAAAATCCATTTATTACCTTTATTTGTTGTGTGTAGTGAGTTTTCACCGAATTAGTTAAAAGGATTATAACTAAAATTTAGTTATATTATCATTTAAATATGTTTTATTGAAGGTTTATTTTGAATTTAAAAGAAGAGATAATAAAGCTTAAAGAGGAGCTAGATGTAACACTTGTAGCTCACTTTTACCAAAGAGATGAAGTTTTTGAATTAGCAGATATTACAGGTGACTCTTTAGAACTTGCAAAAAAAGCAAAATTAACAGACTCAAAGTTTATTGTATTTTGTGGTGTAGGTTTTATGGGTGAGAGTGTTAAAGTACTTGATCCTAATAAAAGAGTTTTAATGCCAAAAATTGCATGTTGTGCAATGGCAAGAATGATTGATGAAGGTTATTATGAGCAGAATTTAAAGCAGATAAATGATGCTGGAATACCAAATGAAGATATTTTACCTATTACATATATTAACTCAAGTGCAAGAGTAAAAGCAAGAGTTGGTGAAATGGGTGGGATGGTTTGTACTTCATCAAATGCTTACAAAATTATTGAAAAAGGTTTACAATCAGGAAAAAAGATATTCTTTGTTCCAGATAGATGTTTAGGTCAAAATTTTGCAAAATCATTAAATCTAAAATCAGCAGTTGTTGGTGATGGAAGTGATTTAAAAGAGGCTGATATTATTTGTTATAACGGATTTTGTTCAGTACACCAGCAGTTTACAGTAGAAGATATTGAGTTCTATAGAAATAAATATCCAGATATTTTAATAGCAGTTCACCCAGAGTGTGACCCTGCAATTTGTGATGAAGCTGACTTTGTAGGATCAACTTCTCAATTAATTACTTATATTAAAGGTTTACCTGAAGATCAAAAGATTGCAGTTGGAACGGAGTTTAATATGGTAAATAGATTAAGAGAAAAAAATACATATATTTTAAGCTCTACTAAACCAGAGTGTCCAACTATGAATGAAACTACTTTAGAAGATGTTTACAATACTTTAAAATCTATTAAAGATGACAATATTTCAAAAGAGAATGAAATTTTTGTAGATGAAGAGACTGTAAAATATGCAAGAATAGCACTAGAAAGGATGTTTGAAGTATGATAAACATAAAAAAATTTGTTAAGAATGCTATCATTGAAGATAATGGTAGAGGGGATTTATTCTTTGATGTTGCTCCAAAAGGTAGATTTACAGCTAGAGCTATTTCTAAATCAGATGGTATAGTTGCAGGAATTCAATATGCAAAAGTACTAGCAAGAACTGAAAAGTTTGATTGTAAGTTTTTAAAAAGAGATGGTGATCCTATTAAAGCAGGTGAAGTTATTGCAGAACTTGAAGGTAAAGCTTCAATTCTTTTATCATCTGAAAGAACTTTTTTAAACCTACTTCAACATGCATCAGGTATTGCAACAATGGCAAATAAATATGCAAAGCTTTTAGAAGGTGAAGATGTTGTTTTACTTGATACAAGAAAAACAAGACCACAATTAAGAGATTTTGAAAAGTATGCAAGTAGAGTAGGTGGTGCTATCAACCACAGACTTGGTCTTGATGATTGTTTAATGCTTAAAGATACTCACTTAAGAACTATTAAAGACTTAAAAGAGTTTATAAAAAAAGCAAGAAAAAGAATTTCATGGGTTACAAAAATTGAAATAGAGTGTGAAACATTTGCTCAAGTAGAAGAAGCTATGGATGCAGGTGCTGACATTATTATGTGTGATAATATGACTCCTGAGCAAATTAAAGAAGTAGTAAAATATAGAGATAAGAACTATCCTCATATTTTATTAGAAGCAAGTGGTAATATAAATCTTGAAACTATCCAAACTTATGCAAAAACAGGTGTTGATGCTATTAGTAGTGGTAGTATAATACATCAAGCAACTTGGTTAGATTTCTCAATGAAATTTGACTAATATTGTTAACTTTCTGTTATTACAAGTTTAATAGAATAAAAAGCTAAGCAAAAGGAGACGGGTTGAAGAAGGATTTTATTGTAAGTAATAAAATAGATATGGCTGATTATACAAAAGCCTTAGATTTAATTGAAAAGAGTAAATATGTTCTTATTATTACTCATGTAAATCCTGACCCTGATTCAATTGGCTCAGCATTAGCACTTTCAAATCTCTTTCATGAAAATAGAATTAAACATAAAGTATTTAATGTTAGTTCTGATTTACCAGAGAATTTAAATTTTATTGAAAGGTTTGACAAAATTACAGATCAATTACCTAAGTTTTTTGATTTAGCTATATCTGTAGATTGTGGAACTTATAAGAGATTGGGCTTTGAGTTAGATCCTAGTATTCCACTTATTAATTTTGATCATCATAAATCAAATAATAGTTTTGGAACAGTAAATATAGTTGATCCTATGAAAAGTTCTACGGCTGAAATAGTATATGATTTTTTTAAACATAATGGATTATATATTACAAAAAATTCAGCAACTGCACTTTATGTTGGTATATATGATGATTCATTGGCATTTTCTCTTGGAAGATGTGATGAGTTGACTTTTGATAAAGTTAACTTTTTAGTTCAATGTGGTGCTAGTCCATCTGCAATAGCAAATAAGCTTTTAAGAAGGGACTCTTTAGCTAAATATAGAATCATACCTAAGGTATTAAATAGTTTAGAACTTTACAAAGAAGGTGAAGTTGCGTCTATTTATGCTAAAGAAGAGTGGTTTAAACAAACAGGAGCTCACAATAGAGATTGTGAAGATGCTTTAGATATGATTATGAGTATGGCAATTGTAAGAGTCGCTTTTTTTGTTAGAGTAGTAAATAATACTACAAGAGTCTCTTTACGATCAAAAGGAAAATTTGATGTGGCAAGAATTGCTTCAAGTTTTGATGGTGGAGGACACTTAAATGCTGCTGGTTGTACTATAGATACAATAGATGAACAAGAAGCAAAAAATTTAGTAATAAAGGAAATTTTTGAGTTTTATAAATAGAAAAAAGGGTAATAAAGTTAAAAAATTATTAATATATATTGTTGTTCTTTTAATAGTGGCTATTGCAGCCTTTGTTTTTTTATCTCCAACATTTGAGAAGAATGCACCAAAGATTCAGTTTACTGCTGATAAGTTTTGGAATTTTAAAAATCCATTACAGATAAAGTTTACTGATGATAATGATATTAAATCTTATAAAATAGCTTATTCTGATGGAAAAGAGTTAAAAAAGTTAGAAACTAAAATTTTAAGTAATAATGGAAAAGAGATTGTTATAGAGGTTATTCCTCCAAAATTTAACAGACTTCAAACTGCACCTAGTCAAATAGTTTTAAAAACTGAAGTTGTTGATAGTAGTAAATGGAATTTTTTTAATGGAAATGTAACTAGAGAAGATATTATAATAGATATTGATAGAAAAAATCCTGTTGCTAATGTAATTAATAACTCATATTTAATAAGACAAGGTGGAAGTGCAACAGTTGTTGTTGAAGTAAGAGATGAAAATTTAAAAGATTTTTATATATCTTTTAATGATGAAGAAAGATTTGAATTAATTCCTTTTTACAAAAAGAATTTTTATATGGCAATTATAGCTTGGCCTGTAACAATTGAAGAGTTTAAAAGAGTTAATTTAGTTGCTATTGATAAAGCAGGAAACAGAACAACGACTAAAGTACCTTATTATATAAAAAGCTTAAATGTAAAAGTTGATGATATAAAAATATCAAAAGATTTTGTTGAAAAAGTTAGTAAAAATGTACTTTCTAAAAGTGGGTATGATATTCCAGATGGTGTAGCAGAAGCATTTGTTGCAACAAATAAAGATTTAAGAGCTCAAAATGTTAAAACAATAAAAGATGTATCAAGACAGAGTTTAGATTATTCGATGGTGTCAAGTTTTGATTTAGATTCTTTTAAACAATTAAGAGGTTCAAAAACATTCTCTAAATATGCTGAGAGAAGACACTACTTTTATAATGGAAGTAAAATTGATGAAGCATGGCACTTAGGAATGGATTGGGCTAGTATTAGAAATGCGAAAATTTACGTTACTAATCCAGGAAAAGTTATATTCAAAGATTATCTAGGAATTTATGGACATACAGCAATAATTGACCATGGATTTGGTTTATCAAGTTTATATGCACATACAAGTAGATTAAATGTTGAATTAAAAGATTATGTTAATGCAAATCAACATATAGCAAATACAGGATCAACAGGAGCTGTATTTGGCGATCATCTTCACTTTGGTATGCTAGTTCAAGGATTAGAAGTAAATCCTTTAGAATGGATGGATAGTAAGTGGATAGATATAAATGTAAAGAAAATATTAAATCAAGCGAAGAAAGTGATAGATACTAAATGAAACAAAGAACAATAGCTAAAAGTGTTGAAATAGTAGGAGTTGGATTACATAAAGGAGTTCCAGTTAAGATGAGACTTGAACCCCTAGACTCTGATATGGGAATAGTTTTTTATAGAGTTGATGCGGGAGTTACAATTCCACTAGAAATAGCAAATGTAGTTGATACTAAAATGGCAACTGTAATTGGAAAAGATGATGTAGTTGTTTCTACAATTGAGCATTTATTATCAGCTGTTTATGCTTATGGTATTGATAACTTAAGAGTTGTAATTGATAATGATGAAGTTCCAGTACTAGATGGAAGTTCATCAGGTTACTGTATGCTAATCGAAGAAGCTGGTATAAAAGAGCTTGACAAATCTAAAAAAGCAATAAAAGTAAAAAAAGAAGTTGAAGTTACAACT
Organism: Arcobacter pernae; assembly: GCF_049472135.1. Lineage (NCBI taxonomy): Bacteria > Pseudomonadati > Campylobacterota > Epsilonproteobacteria > Campylobacterales > Arcobacteraceae > Arcobacter > Arcobacter pernae. The sequence goes on along the minus strand of NZ_JBMOVV010000003.1, from coordinate 295,844 downwards.
CCTGAAGGTAAAAGAGTTTGCTTAAAACCTTCAAATAGAATCATTTATGATTTCCAGATCTCTTTTGACCATCCTGCAATTGGTGAACAAAACTTTCACTTTGATTATTCTATTGCTGAATACAAAGAGAATATCAGTAGAGCAAGAACATTTGGTTTTTTACATGAAGTACAATATTTAAGAAGTATAGGCCTTGCAAAAGGTGGTTCTATGGAAAATGCTATTGTACTTGACCAATCTAAAGTATTAAATCCAGAAGGTTTGAGATACAATGATGAATTTGTAAGACATAAAATCTTAGATGCAATTGGCGATATGGCTTTACTTGGTTATACGATGGTTGGTGAATACGATGCAATTGCTGGTAGTCATCACTTAAATCACCTATTAACAAAAGAACTATATAGCAATGAAGAAAACTATGAAATAATAGATTTAGAAGAAGCAAATGAAGAAGCAGAAGTATTTGAACTTGCTTATTCAAAAGTTGAAGTTTAGGACAAAAAATTGACTGAGGTTTTAGTTATTAGTATCTCAAATCCTATTTTAATAGGTATTTATGAAAATCAAAACTTGATAAAAGAGTATAAGTTAGAAGGAAAAACTTCTGACTTACTTCCAGAAATATTTCAAAATATTTTAAAAGAGTATAAAATTGATAGATTAAATTATGTGAATACTCCAGGGTCATATATGGCTATTAAAGTTTCTTATGTATTCTTAAAAACAATTAGCATTACAAATAATATTGAATTTAGAGCTTGTAGTGGTTTTGAATTTAATGAAAACTCTCCAATAAAAGCGTTAGGCAAAAAATACTTTATTTTAGATAAAAATGAAATTAAAGTAGACTTTTTAGAAAAAGATTGTATAATTCGCGACTTTGAATTACCTACGAGTATAGATAAAATAAATTTTAATAAACAGACATTACCAATTTATAATTTGCCTGCTGTTTAAAAGGAAATAGATGAAAGTAAGCGTTCCTGCTACTAGTGCAAACTTAGGACCTGGTTTTGATTCACTAGGTATTGCAATTACTATGAAAAACCAAGTAATTATTAGACCATCAAAATTTCATAGTGTATCATTAAAAGGTGAGGGGGCTAATAATCCCGTATTAAAAGATAACAATATGTTTATCTCTATTTTTAATGATTTTTATCATAATTTGTCTCAAAAGAAAAGACATTTTAGATTTGAATTTTTTAATGAAATTCCTCTATCAAGAGGTTTAGGAAGTTCTTCTGCTGTAATTGTTTCTGCAATTGCTAGTGCTTATGCAATTGAAGGGATAAAATTAGATAAAAATAAGTTATTGAATTTAGCTTTAGCTTATGAAAATCATCCTGATAATATTACACCAGCTGTAATGGGTGGATTTAATGTTGCAACTGTACAAGACAATGAAGTTAAATATATTAACAAAGCAATACCAAAAACATTAAAAGCAGTAATTGTTGTTCCAAATAGACCTATTTCTACACAGTTATCAAGAAAAACATTACCATTTAAATACTCAAAAGATGATGTTATTTTTAATATTTCACATTCATCGTTGTTAACAGCAGCATTTATGAGTGAAGACTGGAAAATGTTAAGAAGTGCATCTATGGATAAAGTTCACCAAAAATATAGAATGAAACAGATGCCAGAACTATTTGATGTACAAAAAACTGCATTAAGAAATGGTGCATTAATGAGTACATTATCAGGTTCAGGTTCAACACTATTTTCTATTTGTTATGCAGATGATGCAAAGAGAATTGAAAAAGCATTAAAGAATAGATTCGCTCATTTCAAAGTATTTACAAGTGACTTTGATAATGTTGGTGTTAAGATAGATTTATAAGTTTTTTGATAAATAAGTATATTTTAGGTATAATCATTGGCTAATTCGAAAAAAACTTTAAGAACTTGTGTTTTTTGTAGAGGTAAATTTGAACAAAAACAGTTGTTAAGGTTAAAATGTGAAGAAAAAAAGATTGTGTTATACAATCACAAAGGTAGAAGCTTTTACCTTTGTAGTACTTGTATAGAAAAAGTACAACAAGATCTTAATCAAAAAGATTATAAAAGATTTGAAAACGCACTATGTAGAGAGTGTAAAAATAAAGATAAGTATGTTCTACAACTTAAGGAGATTTTAGCAGATGTCAGATAAAGTAAGAGTTTATGAAATTGCAGATGAGGCAGGGGCGAGCAGCCAAGAAGTAATAACGAAAGCAAAAGATTTAAATATTGAACTTAAATCGCCTCAAAGTGCAGTTTCTTACGAAGATGCAGAAGAAATTGCAAACTATATAATGACCGGTAAGAGTAAAAGACTTGCAAAAAAAGCAGCACCGGTACAAAAAAAACCTACAGTAAAAAAAGTTGAGAAAGCTGTAGAAAAAGACTCAAAAGAAGAAGAGAAAAAAGAAGAAGCACCTAAAGCAGTTGAAGTTAAAAAGACTGAAGAAAAAGAAGAAGCTATATCTAAACCTACAACAAGTGTAGAAAAAACTCAAACAGAAGAAAAAGAAGAAACAAAAGTAGTAGAGAATAAACCAAAGAAAATTATTCCTAAAAGAAGAGGTCTTAAGATTATTAAGAAAAAGAAACCAAGACCTGAAGTAAAAGAAGAAATAGTTACTCCAACTCAAGTAACTGAAAAACCAAAAATGAAATCACTAAGTGAAATTCTTGGTTCTGATAAAGAAGATACTAAAACTACTGCAGAATTAAAAGCAAATGATGAAGCTAAAAAGTCAAAAGCTAAAAAGAAAAAACAACCAGCTAAAACTCATGATCATGGAAAAAAACTTGAAGTTAACAGAGATACTGATGATTTCTCTAATACATCAACAGATTCATTATTAGGTGAAGAAGTTGTATTACTTGATATGGATTTATCTGATACTTCAAAACTTTTTGATGAACCAAAAGCTAATAACAATCAAAACAAACAAGCAAGAGGTTCTAAACCAGCTGCATTTGGAAATAGACCACAAGGTTTAAAAAGAAGAAAAAGAAAGAAAAAAGTTAGAAAAGATGTTGAAAATGTAGAAATTACAGAGGTAACAATTCCTGAAGATATCAGAGTATACGAATTTGCTGAAGCTTGTGGAAAATCAGCAGCAGAGGTAATCACTGTTTTATTTGGTTTAGGAATGATGGTTACTAAAAATGACTTCTTAAAACAAGATGAATTAGAGATTCTTGGTGAAGAGTTTGGTATTGAAGTTACTGTAAAAGACGCACTTGAAGATGCTAATTATGTTGAAGAATACCATGATGAAGAGATTGATGATTCTAACTTTGAAAGTAGACCACCAGTGGTTACTATCATGGGACACGTTGATCATGGTAAAACATCTCTTCTTGATAAAATTAGAGAATCAAAAGTTGCTGCAGGTGAAGCAGGTGGAATTACTCAACATATTTCATCTTATACAGTAGAAAAAAATGGTGAGAAAATTACATTTGTAGATACACCAGGTCACGCCGCTTTCTCAGCTATGAGAGCTAGAGGTGCAAGTGTAACTGATATTGTGATTATTGTTGTTGCTGCTGATGATGGTGTTAAACAACAAACAGAAGAAGTTATTTCTCATGCAAAAGCTTCTGGTTGTCCAATTATTGTTGCTGTAAATAAGATTGATAAAGAAGCAGCAAATATGGATATGGTTAAATCTCAAATGGCAGAGAGAGATATGACTCCTGTTGATTGGGGTGGAGAAATTGAGTTTATTGGAGTATCTGCAAAAACAGGTGCGGGAATTGATGATTTATTAGAAAACATCTTACTTCAAGCAGAAATTTTAGAACTTCAAGCTGATCCTACTGCAAAAGCAAAAGCTACAGTAGTTGAATCACAACTTGAAAAGGGTAGAGGACCAGTTGCAACTATTATTGTTCAAAATGGTACATTAAGAATTGGTGATAATATTGTTTGTGATACTACATATGGTAGAGTTAAAGCAATCACTAATGATATGGGTAAACCTGTAAAAGAATTAGGTCTTTCAGAAACTGGTTCTGTTCTTGGATTAAATGAAGTTCCAGCTGCTGGTGCAATCATGGTTGCACAAGATTCAGATAAAGAAGCAAGAGATATTGCTACTAAGAGAGCTGAACATGAAAGAGCTAAAGAATTATCTAAATCTACAAAAGTTTCATTAGAAGAGATGAGTGGATTAATTGCAGAAGGTAAGATTAAACAACTTCCAGTAATTATTAAAACTGATGTTGGTGGATCACTTGAAGCTATTAAAGGTTCTTTAGAAAAAATCGCTAATGATGAAGTAAAAGTAAAAGTTGTACATGCTGCTGTTGGTGGTATTACAGAATCAGATTTAGTTCTTGCAAGTGCTTCTGAGGGATGTATTATCTTAGGATTTAATGTAAGACCTACAGGAAGCGTTAAAAATAAAGCAAAAGCAGATGGTATTACAATTAATACTTACTCAATTATCTATGACTTATTAGATGATATTAAAGATACATTATCTGGTATGATGAGTGGAATTATTAGAGAAGAGAATACTGGTCAAGCAGAAGTTAGAGATACATTTGTTGTTCCAAAAGTTGGAACTGTTGCAGGATGTATTGTAACTGATGGTAAAGTAATCAGAGGTGGAATGGCAAGAATCATTAGAGATGGTGTTGTTACATATACTGGTAAAATTTCATCACTTAAAAGATTTAAAGATGATGTTAAAGAAGTATCTAATGGTTATGAGTGTGGTGTTATGTTTGAGAAGTTTAATGACATTCAAGTTGGTGACTTCGTAGAAACATTTATCCAAATTGAAGAAAAAGTTTCTATTGACGATAAATAATGAAAAGTATTAACCTACAAAGAACAGAATCTTTACTTATGGAGCTTATTCCTGAAGCTCTATCAAGTATGGCTGATGAAAGAATAAGATCATTACCAATTACAGCTGTAAACTGTAAAAATGGTAAATATGATGCTACTGTTTATTTTGATGGAAGTGATTATGAGAAAAATGAAATTAATCAACTTATTTCACTTTTAAAAAAGGCTAATGGTAGAATAAAATCACATGTTTTAGCAAGTACAGGTTGGTATAAATGTCCCAATTTCAAATTTGTAAATGATACTTCATTAGAACAATCAAGAAATATTGAAGCGCTATTTGCTAAAATAAAAAAAGATAGAAAAGAAGAAGAGTAATGAGTTTAGAAGAATCAATTAAACTAGCAGTTGAGAGTTTAGATGCTCAACTTTATGATATCGTAACGACAAGAGAACATGACAAAAATATTTATAGAGTATATGTTACTGCTAAAGGTGGTATTACTTTAGATAAATGTGCAGAAATTTCTAGAATGATTTCTCCTATCTTAGATGTTGAAGAGCCTATGAGTGGATTATATAATCTAGAAGTTAGCTCTCCAGGTATTGAAAGAAAACTAAAAACAAAAGAACACTTTAAAGCTTCTATTGGTGAAAAAATTAAAGTAAAAGATATAGCTACTGAGGTTTACAAAGGTGAACTTTTAACTGCTGACGATACAAAGATCGTAATTAAAACTGAATTTGGAGAAGAGAGTATTGATCATGATTCAATCCTTTCTGCTTCTACTTATTTTGAATGGTAATAGATTTTAATCTATTACCATTTCTTACATTATTTAACTAACTATTTATTTAGCCTTCTTTATATATACTTCTTTAAAATATAAACAATTATTGGAAGTAAAATATGAAAATTAATGACAATTTTTTTATGAAATTAGCAATTGATGAAGCATGGAAATATCAATTTTTAACTTATCCTAATCCAGCTGTTGGTTGTGTTGTTGTAAAAGGTGAGTCTGAAATTTTAGCAATTGAAGCTCATAAGGAAGCTGGTGAAGCTCATGCTGAAGTAAATGCTTTAAAGGCTGCATTTTTAAAATATCATCCAAATGATATATTAAAAACTAAAAGTAGTTCTCAAGATATTCATGATTATCTAATTAAAAATCATAATGATTTTTTTACTGATTGTACAATTTATGTTACATTAGAACCTTGTAATCATATTGGCAAAACACCTGCTTGTGCAAACCTGCTAAAAGAGATAAGACCCAAAAAAGTTATAGTTGCACATGAAGACTTAAATAAAGAGGCAAAGGGTGGCTGTGAAACATTAAAAAGTGCTAATATTGATGTGAGTGTAGGGTGTATGGAAAAAGAAGCTTATGCGCTTTTATATCCATTTATAAAATGGAATAATGGAACTTTTATATTCTATAAAATGGCACAAACATTAAATGGAAGTATTGATGGTAGTATTTCAACAAATGCTGCAAAAGCATATGTTCATACTTTAAGAGATAAAACAGATTTAATGTTAATTGGCGGAAATACTGTTAGGATTGATAAGCCAACATTAGATGCTAGATATATAGCTGGAAATGCACCTGATATTTTCATTTATAGTAAAAGTAAAGCATTTGATACAAATATACCATTATTTAAAATACCTAATAGACAGGTCTTTATTAGTGATGATTTATTTAAGGTACTTGACTATAAGTTTGTAATGGTTGAAGGTACATATAATTTATTGGATAAATTGAAAGATAGGTTGGATTATATTGTTTTACTTGTAAATCCTAAGATTAGAAAAGGTATTAATGCTTTAAATGAAATTGATATTGATTTTGAAATAGTTCATGAAAACTATATTGGTGAAGAAAAGATTATGTTCTTAAAAAGAAAGCTTTCTGTTTAGGTTTTACAATAACACTTTAAAAGGTAAAAATTTGTCGGAGAAAACAAGATAGTGTTTCTTTTATTGAGGGAGCTTACAAGTGGTAAGTGAGTAAAAGAAAAGGAGCAATATCGCAGAATTTCTACGATAAAGCTTTGCCTTTTTATTTAACTTTTTCTAAGTATTCACCAGTTCTTGTATCACATTTGATAACATCACCTTCCACAATGTGGAAAGGAATTTGAACTACAGCACCAGATTCTAAAGTAGCAGGTTTTCTACCACCTTGAGAATCACCTTTAAAGTTAGGTGGAGTTTCTACAATTTTTAATTCAACAGTCATTGGTGGTTCAACAGTAATTGCTTTACCATTAAAGAACATCATATCAACATTCATACCATCAATAATCCATTTTTCTGCATCACCAACTTGGTCATAAGTTAAACCAATTTGCTCATATGTATTAGTATCCATGAATTGTAACATTTCACCATCATCATATAAGAATTGCATAGTTTTTTGTTGTAAATCTGGAGTTTCACATTTATCACCAGCATGGAAAGTTTTTTCAATAACTTTTCCATTTAAAAATGATTTGATTTTACATCTAACAAATGCAGCACCTTTTCCAGGTTTTACATGTTGATATTCAGTAATTTTATAAGGAACACCATCTAATTCGATTTTTAATCCCTTTTTTAATTCACTCATTCCAATTGCCATAACTACTCCTAGATTTCAGCGTATGAAACAGAAATAGCTGCTTCAAGTTCTTCAAGTTTTTTTAGTGTGTTAATACATACTTTTTCATCAACTAAGATAACAGCTAATGCTCCATCTTTTCCTCTTGATAATCTAAAGTCTGCAATATTAATGTTGTTTTGTGCTAAAATTGAACCAACTTGTCCAATAACACCTGGAACATCATTATTTCTCATAATAATCATTTTACCTTTTGGTTCAATGTCTAAAGAGAAGTTATTAATATCTATAATTCTTTGTACATCTTCATTAAATACAGTTCCACAAATTGTTTGAACTCCATTTGATGTAGTGATTTTTACTGATACTTTATTTTGGTAACCACTATGTGCAGAGAATTCAGAAGTTGTAAGCTCAATTCCTTTTTCTTCAGCAATAAAATTAGCGTTTACATAGTTGATTTCATCACCAGAAGCAACTGATAATGCACCAACTGTAGCAAAAGTTTGTAAAGATTCTAAGTACTCTGAAATTTCACCTTCAGCAGCAACATTAATTGATCTAATTTCACTTTTGTCATTTTGTGCAATTAAAAATGCCATTTTTTGAGTTAATTCAATATATGGTTTTACAAATGATGGAATTTTACTTTCATCAATTGGTAAGTTTAATGCGTGTGGGTATGCAATTCCTCTAGCTGATTCAATAGCATTTTCAGCAGCTTGAGTTGCAATTTTCTTTTGTGATTCTTTTGTATTTGCACCTAAGTGTGCAGTTACAGTAACATTTGGTAAATCTAATAATGGATGATCTGTTGCAGGCTCTTTGATAAATACATCAATACCAGCCATTGCAATTTTTCCTGATTTAAGGTTGTTAACTAGAGCTTCTTCATTGTATAATCCACCTCTAGCACAGTTAATTAATACTACACCATCTTTCATTTTAGCAATTTGCTCTTCACCAATCATGTCAATTGTTTCATTGTTTTTTGGTGTGTGAATAGTAATGATGTCACAATCTAAAATATCATCAAAATTAGTTGTGTATGAAATACCTAAATCAGTTGCTTTTGTTGAAGGAATATATGGGTCGTATGTTACTACGTCCATTTCAAATGATTTAGCTCTTAATGCAACTCTATGACCAATGTTACCAAAACCAATAACACCTAGTTTTTTTCCATAAAGTTCATTTCCATACCAATCTTCTCTTTTCCAGATTCTATCTTGTTTTAATTGGTTATGAGCGTATGGGAATTTTCTCATACAAGATAACATATGAGCCATTGTTAATTCAACAGCAGCTATTGTATTTGCAGTAGGAACGTTCATTGCGATAATTCCTCTTTTACTACATCCTTCAATATCAACATTATCATACCCAACACCAGCTCTAATAATAGCTTTTAAGTTGTGTGCTGCGTCTAAAAACTTCTCATCAACATCAGTAGATGATCTAGTGATCACTACTTCTGCGTCTTTAATTACATTTAAAAGTTCTGTTTTATCTACGTCTGCTGCATATACATAGTTTACATCTTCAGTATTTTGTAAGATGTTTAAACCATCTTCATGTATATGGTCACAAACTACGATTGTGTGTTTACTCATTTTAAATAAATCCTAGTTTTTGATTTGGTCTTTTAGTAAATCACCTAAAGTCATAGATGAATCATCATTAACAGCTTTTAGAACTTCTCTTTCTTGTTGTTGCTCTAATCTTTTAACTGATAATCTAACTCTATTTCTTTTAGTATCAATATTTACTACAACTGCTTCAATTTCATCACCATTTTTAACTTCTTCAACATTTAATGGTCCGAAGTCTTCATTTCTGATAAGTCCATCTAAGTTATCATCTAGCTTAATGAAGATACCGAAATCTTTAGCATCTTTAACTGCACCTTTTACAATATCACCGATTTTGTGTGAATTTTGGAATTTTTTTGCAGGAGATTCAGCAATTTCTTTGATTGATAATGAAATGTTTTCTTTTTCTTTATCAATTTTGATGATTTTAACTTCTACTTCGTCACCTTTTTTGTATAAAGATTTACATTTTGCATTTGACTCCCATGAAGCCTCTTCATTATGTAATAATCCATCTACTTCTCCAATAGTAACAAATGCACCAAAATCAGTTAAAGTAGCAATATTTCCTTTTACTACATCACCAACATTGTGATCTTTTGTAAATTTAGAGAAAGGTTTTTCTTGTAAGTTCTTTAAAGAAACTCTTAATCTTTTTTTGTCAACGTCTAATTCAATAACTTCAACATTGATTTCTTCACCTAATGTTAATAACTCTTTTGGGTTTTTAACATTTTTATTCCATGAGATTTCAGAAATATGTAATAAACCTTCAATATCATTTCCTAAGTCAACAAATGCACCATAAGATTCAAAGTTAGAAACAGTAACAGTAATAGTATCACCAACTTCTAATTCATCTTTAATTTCTTCCCATGGATTTGCTAATGCAGCTTTGATAGATAATGATAAGTGTTGTTTTGCTTTATCGTAAGATAATACAACAACAGTAACTTCATCACCTTCATTGTAGTAGTTAGCTGGATTTACAGGACCTTTGTAAGAGATTTCATTGTAGTTTACTAAACCATCAATTCCACCTAAATCTACAAACATTCCGTAAGAAGTGATTTTTTTGATTGTACCATTTACTGGTTCACCACTTTCTAAAATCTCAGCAACTTTATTGTCTTTTTGAGCTTTTGATTCTTCAATTAATTTCTTTCTAGAAACAATAATTGAGTTTTGTGCAGTATTAACTTTTAATACTTTAGCTTTAACTTTCTTACCGATTGCTCCGTGAGCTTTTAAGTAAGATTGTGCCATTGGCATGAAGTATTCACATCCTTCATCATCTTCAAGAATAAATCCACCTCTATTTTTAACAGAGATAATTTTACCTTCAATTGTAACATCTTCTACATTTTCACCGTGTTTAGCAACAAATGCATCAAATTTTTCTTTTTGAAGTACTTTTTTATGAGAGATATTTGGTCTTTCACCTCTATTTCCCATTAACATTACAGGGATAGTGTCACCCTCTTTGTACTTAACTTCGCCACCAATTGTAATGTCAGAAATATTTAACTGACCTTCAATTTTTTGACCAACATCAACAAGAACTCTCTCACCAGAGATTTCAACAATTACACCATCAACTACAGAGTTGTTTTCAGCATTCTCGAAAGACTCATTAAGCATTTGCTCAAAATCAAAGTCTTCACCTAAATCAATATCTTCGATACCCATTTTATTCCTTCATATTTACCGTTTTAATTAAATGGGACTATTATACAGCATTGATGCTTAAATTCTCTAGTTAATATTTTCTATTTTGTTTACTACCTCTTGAATAATCCAATCAGGTGTACTCGCACCTGCTGTTACACCACAAAGTTTTTTATTTTTAAACCATGATTCTTCGATTTCATTGTGGTTTTCTATTAAGTATGAATCTGTACAATTCTCTTTACAAATAGAGTGAAGTTGTTTAGTATTTGAAGAGTTTTTACCTCCTATAACAACCATTACATCAACTTCTTTTGATAAATCTCTTGCGGCATCTTGATTTTCAAATGTTGCATCACAAATAGTATTAAATACTCTTACTTCTTTATTTTTTAAAATTAAATAGTTAACTATTTCAAGATATTTTTCTTTCTTTTTTGTTGTTTGTGCTACTGTTGCAATTTTACTATTTTTGAATTTTAAATCTTTGATTTCATCAATTTCTAAAATTACATGTACATCATCTTGGTCTTCACCATATGACTTAACACCTTTAACTTCGGGATGTGTTGAATCACCAAAAATAAGAATAGAATAACCTTCTTTTGACATCTTTTTTACAATTTGTTGAGGAGTAGTAACAAAAGGACATGTTGCATTAATAACTTTTGCTTTTTGAGATTTTAAGTCTTTTAAGTCATTTTTTGGAATACCATGTGTTCTAATAATTACAGTATCATTATCTTTAACTTCTTTAAGATTTTGATAAAGACCTACATTAAAATCATTTTTTAGTCTATTTATTTCATCTTGATTGTGAATAAGTGGACCCATTGTTGCTGAGTTTTCATAAGATTCTGCTATTTTAATTGCTCTTTTTACACCAAAACAAAAACCATAGCTTGAAGCTAATTTTACTTTCATTTTTAATCCTTAAAAAATTGCCCAATAAGGCTTTAATTTATATTTATTAAGAACTATAATTAAGAACAGAAATTACTGTTCTTAATATAATGAGTCAAGTATCTCTTTAAAATTAGGGAATGAAGTTTCAATACAATCAGTATCATTTATTTGCATATCACATAAAGTTCCAGCAATTGCAAAACTCATTGCAATTCTGTGGTCTCCATGAGAATCAATAGTTGCAGCTTTTATTTCACCGCCAACTATTTCGTATCCATCTTCATATTCAGTATAATTTACACCACATTTTTCTAGGTTTGTTACTACTGATTTAATTCTATCTGATTCTTTAACTCTTAGTTCTTTTGCATTTTTTACTAATGATTTCCCATTTGCAACTGACATAGCAATTGAAAGTGCTGGAAGTTCATCTATTAACCAAGAGATATTTTCTTCAACTACAACACCATTTAATTCTTTGTGTTTAATCTCAATATCTCCTATAGGTTCATAAATATTCTCTTTTTCAATAAAGTTTACAATTGCTCCCATTCTTTCAAGAACTTTGTAAGCTTCAACTCTAGTAGGGTTTAAAGTCACATTTTTAATTACAACTGAACTATTAGGTGTAATAGCAGCAGCTACTGCAAAAAAGAATCCAGATGATGGATCTGTTGGAACAGTTATATTTAATGGCTTTAAATGACCTTTTAAAGGATGAATATTTATAAACCCATCTTCATCATTTGTCAAAGTAGCACCCATACCTTTTAACATTCTTTCTGTATGGTCTCTTGTTAATTCATTTTCTTTATATTTTGAAATACCGTTTGCTCTAAGTGCAGCTAATATCATTGCTGATTTAACTTGAGCTGAGTCAACTGGTGAATGATAAGTAAATGGTTTTAATTCTTTTACACCTCTAATAAATAAAGGAGCTTTATTCCCATTTTCTCTACCATCAATATTTGCACCAATACTTCTTAGTGGATCAGCAACTCTTTTCATTGGTCTTGCATGAAGATATTTATCACCTGTTAACGTAAATGCACCATCAACTGATGCAAGTAAACCACAAAATAGTCTCATTGCAGTTCCTGAATTACCACAATCTAAAACATTAGATGGTTCTGTTAATGTATCAGTTGGAGTAATTTCTACACTAGAACCATCTCTTTTTATTTTAGCACCTAACTGCTCTACAATACTTAATGTGTTTAAAGTATCTTCAGCTGTTAAATAGTTTTTTATATAAGAAGTTTCATTTGAAAAAAGTGAAAACATAGCACATCTGTGCGATATTGATTTATCACTAGCTATTGAGTCAATCTCTACATTAAATGGCTTATTTAATCTTTTTATATTAAATGTATTCACTTTTTTCCTTTTTCTATCTAATCGTTATTGATAATTTATCTTCAAGTGCTTTTAAAACACCATCCATAGATTTTGTTATATCTTCTTCTTCTAAAGTTTTTTCATCATTTTGTAAAACAAATCTGATTGTTAAACTTTCATTTTCACCTAATTTTTCATCATTGTAAATATCTATCAGGTTAAATTGTTTGATATTTTTATCATTAATTGAATTAATAACATCTTTAATTTCTTTATATTTAAGTGTTTTTGGTGCAATTACACTTAAATCTTTTTTTGAAGCTTGGAATTTTGAGTATGATTCAACTTTTGTTAATTCATTTGCTATGGCATCAAAATCAATTTCAGCTATAAATGTATCATTAATATCATAATCTTCTGCAATACTTGGGTGAAGCTTTGAAATAAATCCAATTACTTTACCATCAACAATTACATTTGCATTTTGATATGGGTGAACAAAACTATTTGTTATTTCAGTCATTTCTTCTAAATCAAATTTTCCAATTGTATTTAAAATTTTCTTTGCAAAACTAAAGAAATCGATGTTAGATGGTTTACCACTATTTGAAATATCTTCTAGCTCTTTAGCTCCTGTTTGAACAAATGAGATTTTTTTACTCTCTTGTCTATTTTCATCAAATACTGTACCTATTTCAAAGAATGCAGTTGATCTGTTTCCTGTTTTGAAGTTATTTGAACAAGCCTCTACTAGATTTAATAAAATAGTACTTCTAAATGTATTTAACTCTTTTGCAATTGGATTTAAAATATCTAATTCTTCTTTTACAACAGGGAAGTTGTATTTTTCTAAGTTTTCTCTTGAAGAGAATACATAAGTTAATGTCTCAAAGAAACCATTTTCAATTGCTTTAAATCTCAATTTATTCTTTTTTAATAAATCATTAGAGGTTTTATTAATTCTATTTACTTCATCGATTGCTAAAGGTTTTGATTTAATATTATCAATTCCTATAATTCTTACAATCTCTTCTGTAATATCTGCAATATTTTTAATATCATGTCTAAATAATGGAATTTTAACAGATAAAATACCATTAGCTCCATCTTTAACTTCAAACCCTAAAGAGTTTAAAATTCTTTCAATATCAAGTTTTGGTACATCTTGACCAATAATTGCATTTACTTTATTAACATCTACATCTAATACAGTTTTCTCTTTATCTTCGATAAATGTTTCTGCACCTTTGTAGATTAAAGCTCCATATTTTGAAACTAAAGTTGTAAAGAAGTCTATACCGTATTGAATATCTGGCTCACTACCTCTTGATGATCTGTAGTAAACATCCCCCGTTTCAATCTTAGTTTCGAATACTTGTTTTGCTAACAATTCAGGATTAACATATGATGCTTCAACAATAAAGTTAAGTTCAGATGGGTCAATATCTTTATGATCTATTGCTATTTGGCTAAGTTTTTCTTTACCGTAAACATTATCAAAACCATTTTCATCTTTTTTTACATGTAAAACACTTAGTTTGTTAGTTGTATCTGCTTTATCTTTTGCGTAAGCATTTAAAACTACACCATTACAATGAGTTACATAAGATAATACATTTTGAATATCATTTTCATCTTTATATTTACCAATTGCACCAACTCTTAACTTTTGAACAACAGGTAAATTAAATTCTGCAAAATCTACAGCTTTGTAGATTAACGAAGAATCAATATTACTATCACATTCTACTTCTAAAACTTGTCCAATTCCAATTTCATTGTAATTTACATTTTTTTCAAACTCATTTAAAGGGATATTATAAAATGCTGATAACTCTCTTGCTACACCATTTATACTTAAACAATCACCTTTGTTTGCAGTAAGTTCAATTTCAATTATTTCATCGTTAAGTAATTTGTATTCGTTTAATTCTTTTCCTAATACTAACTCACCAATTGAATCATCAAGAACTAAAATACCATCATTTAATTGTGGTAAACCAATCTCAGTTGAAGAACAAATCATACCATTTGATTCTACTCCTCTAAGTTTTGCTTTTTTGATTTTAAATCCACCACCTAAGTTACAACCAACAGTTGCAACTGGAACAAATTGACCTGCATCAACATTTTTAGCACCACATACAATTTGTACAGTTTCGCTACCTAAATCTACTTGACAAACATTTAGTTTATCTGCATCAGGATGTTTCTCTTTTTGAGTTACTTTTCCAACTACTACTTTAGGAGCTATTAAAACTTTTTCTACACTATCAACTTCTAATCCAATTGAATTTAGTGTTTTACAAATTTCATCAGTAGAAATTTTTGATATATCTATAAATTCTTGTAACCAGTTTCTTGTAATAATCATTTAAATTGTCCTAATAATTTCATATCACTCTCAAATAGTGATCTTAAATCACCAATATTGTGAATTAACATTGCAAATCTCTCAACACCTAATCCAAATGCGTAACCTGATTTATTTTCATATCCAACTGCTTTGAATACATTTTCATCAACTACACCACAACCTAATACTTCTAGCCATCCAGTATTTGAACATACTCTACATCCATCACCTTTACAGAATACACAAGAGATGTCAACTTCTGCAGATGGTTCCGTAAATGGGAAGAAAGAAGGTCTAAATCTAACATCTACATCACCAAACATATGATGTAGGAATTCAACTAAAACATGTTTTAAGTTAGCAAATGAAACTTTATCTTCATCATCAACTACTAATGCTTCAATTTGGTGAAACATTGGTGTATGTGTTAAGTCGAAATCTCTTCTAAATACAGTTCCTGGTGCAATCATTCTAATAGGAGTTGATTGACTTAACATTGTTCTAATTTGAACAGGAGATGTATGTGTTCTTAATAGAGTGTAGTCTTTGTTATAAAAAGTATCTTGCATATCTCTTGCTGGGTGATACTTTGGTAAATTTAATGCTTCAAAATTGTGGAAATCATCTTCTACTAATGGACCCTCTTCAACAGCGAAGTTTAGGTTTTGGAAATATGTAATAATTCTGTTCATTGTTTCAACCACAGGGTGTGTAGCTCCACAAGATAATTCATTATTAAATTTAGTAACATCTATTTTTTCAGCTTCTAATTTTTTATTTAAAGCTTCTTTTTCTAAGATAACTTTTCTAGCTTCAATTGCCTCAGTTACCTGTGCTTTTTGCGTATTAAGATTTTGTGCAAAAGCTTTTTTTTCTTCGTTTGGAATAGTTTTCATTTTTGCAAACTCTAAAGTTAAAACACCTTTTTTCCCAAGTGTTTCTACTCTTAGGTTTTCTAAGTCTTCAAGACAGTTTGCATTTTCAATTTTTTCAATCCACTCTTTCACTTACCCTCTCCCAAGTTATTATAATATTTTATTTACTTATCATTTCTATAAATTGGAGATTATACTTAAAGATTTATTAGAGTTTGGTTATAATATTTCAACTATTTTATTAGAAGGAAATATAATGTGTATTTTTTGTAAGATTGTAAAAGGTGAAATACCAAATCAAACTATTTTAGAAGATGAAGATTTTTTAGCTTTTAATGATATTAATCCAGCTAGAAAGGTTCATGTTTTAGTAATTCCTAAAGAGCATTATGATTCTTTTGATGTTATACCACCAAAGTTAATGGCTAAAATGACAGAGTTCATTCATAAGGTTGCTTCGAAATTAAATATTAAAGAGAGTGGTTACAGATTGATTACAAATATTGGGGAACACGGTGGGCAAGAAGTTGCACATTTACATTTCCATATTTTAGCAGGTGAATATGCTGGAAGATTAGTTGGGGAACAAGTTAGAAAAAGCTAAGAAGTAATTACTTCTTAGTTTTTAAGTTTGACTACTCTTGAAATGAACCAAGAGCCATTAGTTTTTCATATTTCTTTTGATGTCTTTGAGCTGTTGTCATAGTTTTTAATTCATTAATTGACTCTAAAACATATTCTTTTAAAGCTAAAATAGCTTGTTCTTTTTGTCTATGAGCACCAATTAATGGCTCATTAATTACATCATCAACTAAATTTAACTCTTTTAAATTTTCAGCTGTAATTCTAAGTGCATTTGCTGCTGTTTCAACTTTAGCAGGGTCATTCCATAAAATAGCACTACAACCCTCAGGTGAAATAACTGCATATACTGAATATCTCATCATTGCTAGTTTATCAGCAACAGAAATTGCTAATGCTCCACCAGAACCACCTTCACCAATTACAATTGAGATAGTTGGAGTTGTTAAATCTGCAAACTCAAATAAGTTTTTAGCAATAGCTTCTGACTGATTTCTTTCTTCTGCACCAATACCTGGATATGCACCTGGTGTGTCAACTAACATAACAATTGGAATTTGGAATTTTTCTGCTAATTTTGCAGCTCTTAAGGCTTTTCTATAACCTTCTGGACTTGGCATACCAAAGTTTCTGTGAAGTTTATCTTTAGTTCCTCTACCTTTTTGTTCTCCAATTACCATTACTTTTTGATTATCAATATATCCTAAGTAACATACAATTGCTTTATCATCTACATAGTGTCTATCTCCATGTATTTCATAAGCATCTGTTAAAATTTCATTGATATAATCCATTGCATATGGTCTATCTGGATGTCTTGCTAATTGAAGTTTTTGGTAATCACTTAAGTTTTTAAAAGTTTTTTCAACTTCTTTCTCAAGTTTTTTCTCTAAGATTTCAACTGCATGCTCATCTGCTTTAGTTTTCGCAACAATTATATCTTCTTCAATTTTTTTAATTTTTTCTTCAAATTCTAAATAAGCTGCCAAGTATTACTCCCTTTAAAAAAAAAGAGCTAGAAAAACTAGCTCTTTTTTGATTAGACTAAATCTTTATTTTAATGTTATGCTTCAAATCTTTTGAAGATAACTGTTCCGTTTGTTCCACCAAATCCAAAGTTATTACTCATTACAGTATTTAACTCTACTTTTCTTGCAACATTTGGAACGTAATCTAATTTACATTCTTCATCTTGATTATCAAGATTAATTGTTGGAGGAATTACACCTTCATTTAATGCTTTAATTGCAAAAATTGCTTCAATTGCTCCAGCTGCACCTAAACAGTGTCCAATTTGACCTTTTGTTGATGTTACAGGAGGACAGTTTTCTGCTCCACCAAATAACTCAGCAATCGCTTTTGATTCATTAACATCTCCAACAGGTGTTGAAGTACCATGTGAATTAATGTAATCAATAGAGATTTTATCACCAGTGTTTGCTTCAGCCATAGAAATAGCTGCTTTCATTGATCTTAATGGACCATCCATTACTGGTGATGTAATGTGATTTGCATCTCCTGATTCACCAAAACCAATGATTTCACAGTAAATTTTAGCTCCTCTAGCTTGTGCTGATTCTAAAGTTTCAACAACTATAGCTCCTGCACCTTCACCCATTACAAAACCATCTCTATCTTTATCAAATGGTCTTGAAGCTTTTTTAGGCTCATCATTTCTAGAAGATAAAGCTTTCATTGAAGCAAATCCACCCATTCCAGCTCCACAAATTGCTGATTCTGCACCTACAACTAAAATTCTATCTGCACCATTTGTAGCAATTGTTTTAACTGCATCATTTAAAGCATGAGTAGAAGCAGCACAAGCAGTAACATGAGATAAAGAAGGACCTTTTAATCCATGCTCAATTGAAATGAAACCACTTAGCATATTTACTAATGATGAAGGGATAAAGAATGGAGATATTCTTTTAGGTCCTCTTGTATCACATACAACAGAGTTTTTTTGGATTGTTCCTAATCCACCAATTCCTGAAGCAGAAATAATTCCAAATCTATCAGAGATTGAATCATCTACTCTTTTATTCTCATCGTTAACGAATCCAGAGTCTTTCATAGCTTCATTAGCTGCTTTTATTCCTAATTGAATAAATCTATCAGCCTTTTTAACTTCTTTTTTATCCATTACCGTTGTAGGATCAAAATCTTTTACTTCACCTGCAATCTTTACAGGAAACTCGCTTGCGTCAAATAGTGTGATTGTATCAATTCCACATTCACCAGCAACAGCGGCGTTAAATGATTCTTCTACATTATGTCCAATAGAATTAATAGTACCTAAACCAGTTACAACAACTCTTTTCATTAAAAATGCTCCGTATTTATTATTTAAACTATTCAATCTTTTATATTAAAAAATTCAATAATTTAAATTTAAAAATTGAAATAGAAGACTAATTGTATTAGTCTTCTATGAAACTTAAGCGTATAAATTACGCGTTATTTTCGATGTATTTGATAGCATCAGCAACAGTTAAAATTCCTTCAGCATCTTCATCTGGAATTTCAATGTCGAATTTCTCTTCTAAAGCCATAACTAATTCAACTACGTCAAGTGAATCTGCACCTAAATCTTCGATAAACTTTGAATCTTCTTTAATTTCAGCTGCATCACAATCTAATTGCTCAACTACTACTTCTTTTACATCATCTAATAATGCCATATTTATTTCCTTTTATAAAATTATCTACGTATTATAACTAAAAAGATTTTAAAAAGCCTTTTAAATTATAAAATTTTAGTTTAGATTAAAGTTCTAAACGTATAAACCACCATTAACTTTTAATATTTCACCTGTAATATATGAAGAGTGATCACTTAATAAAAATGCCACTGCATCAGCGATTTCTTTTGGTTGACCAAATCTTGATAATGGAATATTCTTTTCATATTCAGCTTTTACTTCTTCTTTTAATTCGTGAGTCATATCAGTTTGAATAAACCCAGGCGTTACTGCATTGTATCTAATACCTCTTGCTGCTGCTTCTTTAGCAAAAGATTTAGTCATTGCATTTAATCCACCTTTTGAAGCTGAATAGTTAGTTTGACCAGGATTTCCCATTTCTCCAACAATTGAAGAGATATTTACAATTGATCCAAATTTTTTCTTACCCATTACTTTTAATGATGCTTTACATCCAATAAATGCTGATGTTAAGTTTGCAGCAATTACATCATTGAAGTCTTCTACAGACATTCTTAATGCTAATTTATCTCTTGTAATACCAGCATTGTTAACTAAGTAAGATAATTGTCCATCTGCATCAACTACTGTTTTAATAGCAGCTGTAAACTCTTCTTCAGAAGTTACATCAGCTTTAACGATAGCAGCTTGCCCACCAGCAGCTTCAATCTCTTCTTTTATTTTTTCAGCAGCTTCAGCACCACTTCTGTAGTTTATCCAAACTTTTAAACCGTAACTAGCTAAAGTTTTAGCAATCTCTGCTCCTATACCTCTACTAGCACCAGTAACTAATACATTTGAACCTGTAAAATTCATATTTTTCCTTTTCATTTTGTAAATTTCAAAAAATTTAGCGTATTATATCGCATTAATTTATATAAAAAGATTATTGAACTTTTTATACACCTCTTTTATTGTTCCATACTCTAATATGTAATCTGTCACAATATTTAAAACCATTTTTTATAGCCATATTAATAACCGCTTCATCATTTTCATTTATAGAATCAGCATCATCACCCATTGGCATTAAGTAAACTTCACATTTTGGTATATTTTCAAGAATAGTTTTAATCTCATCTTGAGCATCATTCATAAAGTCCTTATTTATTACAAATTTTAAATATGAGTCTTTAGTATTAGTCAAAACTTTATTTAGTGTTTCATAGTTGATTCTTTTTTTAAGAGGCTCTAGTGAATTACTTAGTTTTACACTCATAGAAAATAGAATCTTTTTTTGATACTCTTCTTCAAAATTTAAATTTAAAGAGGCATTCGTTTCTATAGTAACTTGATGACCTTCTTCAATATAGTGTTTAAGTAGTTTTTGAAACTCTTCTTTATTCCAGTAAAGTAAGGGCTCTCCACCTGTTATTACAATATCCATTTTATAATCATAATTATAAAGGTTTGTTAGTTTATCAACTTCATTTACTATTTCATCATATGATTTATATTTTGTCCAAGACTCTTTAAACTCTGGATCAACTGCGTAGTATGTATCACAAGCGCATTTTTTTATTCCACTTGGTGTTTCATACTCTACATTAAATCCAACACATTTAAAATTACATTTTCCAAAACGAATAAATACTGATGGTGTTCCTACTAATTTACCTTCACCTTGAATAGTAGGACCAAAAATCTCATTTATCTCAAGCATAATATGTGCTCTTGCTTTTTGGAGTCTCTAAAAATTCAACATGAGATACTTTAACACCTAGTTTGTTCATTTTATTTTGAACAATCTTCAAAAACCATGCAGATAGATTTTCACTTGTAGGTACAAAATCAACTAATACATAACCTTCATAAAGTTCAGTTAAATATGTCTCTTCATCTTTGAATTTAGTTAAATCTACTAAATAGTAACCTTCATCAAATTTTATAAGTTCATCTTTTTTTACATCAGATAGTAGTTTAGAATATAGTGGGTCATTTATATCTAAGATAAATTTATGATCAAGTACATCATCTAAAAAAGCTTTAAACCAATTTAGATGTTTAAAGTCTGTAACCATTCCATCTTTTAATTCTTCAGCTTCTAAATAAACTAAAATCTTACCTTGGTGTCCATGTAAGTGTCTACATTTTAAGCACCCATCTAGTGAGAATTCTGTATTTAAAGTTTGAGACCATACTCTATGACCATAGCAGAAATCGAACTCTTTTGATATTTTCCATTTCATATTTATGCCTTGTAAGGTATTGGATCTTTTGAGTTTGCAAGTTTAAATCCATTTAGTCTTAATCTGCACGAATCACAAACTCCACAAGCTTCATCTTCTTCTTTATAACAAGACCATGTATGCTCTAATGGAACATTTAATTCAAGAGCTTTTGAAACAATCTGTGCTTTACTTAAATGAACTAAAGGAGTTTTTATTTCAATTTTAGTTGATTCTTTTGTCCCTTGATTTATTGCTTTTGTAATGTCTTGTATAAATTCATCTGTACAATCAGGGTATCCTGAACTGTCTTCTTGAACTACACCTATATACATAGCTTGGGCTTCTTCTTTTTCTGCAATTGCAGCAGTAATTGATAAGAAAATACCATTTCTAAATGGTACATAAGTAATAGGAACACCTGCTTCAATTCCATTTGTTGGAACATCAATAGATGAATCAGTTAAAGCACTTGCTCCAATTTGCGTAAAGAAAGGTATATCTATTTCATATTTTTCTTTTATTTGTAAATCATCACAAATATTTCTAAAAGCTTTTAATTCTCTTTTTTCAGTTCTTTGTCCATAATTGAAATGAACTGCAATAATATCATAACCATCATTTTTTGCTATATAAGAAGCTAAAGTAGAGTCCATTCCCCCACTTAATATACAAATTGCTTTTTTATTTGATACGCTACTCATTTGTTAAAAAATCCTTTTTTATTTCTGTAAAAAATTTCCAATTAATTGGTAAAACCTTAACTTTTGATTTTTTCTCTAAAAACTCTACATCTTTATCTAGTGCTATTAAACTGTTACATAATGATAGAGTTGAAACCATTCCTGGACTTCTTTTTTGACATACACTAAAAGTAGTTCCGTCAAAGAAACCTGGAACAAGTGTTACTCTTCCTGCTTTATTTTTTAAATCATCAGATAATTTTGATTCAATAAAGTTTGGATAAATTTCATTTGAACCTAAAAGTTTTTGAATAATCAGTTTTCCAAACATTTCAAAAATCATTGAACTAGCTAATGGATTACCTGGAAGATTTAGTATTAAAGTATCATTTATTTTTCCAAATACTGTTGGTTTACCAGGTTTTACAATAATCCCATCAAAAATTGTTTCATAGTTTAATTCATTAAAAGCAGCTTTTGTAAAATCTGCATCACCTACAGATACTCCACCTGATGTAATAATCATATTAGCATCTAAAGAGTTAACAATAAGCTCTTTTATTGCATCAATTGAGTCTTTTGCTTGTCCTATAAATGTAACATCACAACCTAACTCTTTTACTCTTGCTATTAAAGTTGGTGTATTAGAATTATAGATTTGATGTTCTTGAATTTTTTCATAATGAAGCTTTAACTCTTCACCACTTGAAAACACTACAATCTTAGGTTTTTTATAAACTTTAATATGACTAATTCCCTGAGAAGACAGTAGTGTGATTTTTGAAAAATTTATTAGATCAGACTTTTTTATTAAAAGTTCATCTTTTTTTATATCTTCTCCAATATATCTTATATGTTGGAATTTTTTTACATTTTTAGTAATTTTAATTTTGTTATCATCAAGTTTAAGAGTATCTTCTTTTGGAATAATAGCAGTTGTATTAGTTGGAACTCTAGCTCCAGTCATGATTTTTACACAACTATTTCTTTCTAATAATGTTTTATTATCATCTCCTGCAAAAATTGTATCAATTACATTTAATTCATTCTCTTTATCATCATATAAAATTGCATAACCATCCATTGCAGAGTTATCAAATTTTGGTAGATTTGATGTTGCATAGATATCTTGGGCACAAATTCTATTTAAAGAGTGTTCGATAGGTATGATTTCAAAATTTAGTTTTACTTGAAGTTGTGAAATAATATTTATAGTATCTTCAACACTAATAGCCATTATTATTCCTTTTGATATTTAAAATAAAAAACTTATGACAAGTTAGATATAATAGCGAAATTTTTTAAAAGTGAGATAAACAGATATGGAATTAATGCAAAGTGCAATAGACACACATGTATATACAATTTACTTTTTTTTAGCGATTATGTTATTTAACCTTTATTCAGTAATTACTATGAAGGATTTTATTAAGTTAGCAAAACGATTAAAATTTATGACTCCTTTATATCATTTAACTAATGCTATTGTAATGTATACAGGTGCGATTGTTGCTTTTTATGCTCATGCAATGAGCTTTACAATTTTTATTATGATCCCAACTTCTATTTTTCTTTTAGTTATTGAAATTAAAAGATATAAGAAAATGAGAGTAATTAAAAGTGCAGATAAAGAACTTCAAGAAGAGTTTTATAAATATGCAAGAAAAATTTATACTATTGAGATTATGGTGTTAGTTTCTATTTATATTATTAGTAAGGTATTTTAATAATGCAATTTACTTATCATGAAGATGCAGGACAAACAAATCTTACAATCAATAATGATACATATAAATATTTAATAAAAGCTAGAAGACATAAACTTGAAGATGAGATATATTTTAGAAATCTAATTGATAATAATATATATTTATATAAAGTGGATAATATTGGAAGAAAAGATGCTTCTCTTTCTTTATTATCAGGTGAAGAAAAGATTGTTGAAAATCATAAAAAACTACATATTGGTTGGTGTTTAGTTGATCCAAAAACAGTTGAAAAATATATAGCTTCTTTAAATGAAATAGGTGTAGATAAGATTACATTTATTTATTGTGAGTATTCTCAAAAGAATTTTAAAATTAATATTGAAAAGCTAAATAGGATTCTATATAACTCATCAAGTCAGTGTGGAAGATCTTCAATTATAAAGTTTGATACATGCAGTAGTTTAGAAACTTTTGTAGAACAAAATAAAGATGTGTATTTCTTAGATTTTTCATCGACTAATATTGATTCAAAAAAGAATGAAATTGAAACTTTAGTTTTAGGTTGTGAAGGTGGTTTTTCTCAAGATGAAAGATTTACTTTTGATAAAGATAAAATAGTTGGATTTGATTCTTCATTGATTCTTCGAAGTGAAACTGCAATTATAAGTGCAAGCTCAAAAATACTGATATAAAAAAAGCCAAGTTTTAAAACTTGGCTTTTTTATTTTATAAGAAGTTAGTTATTACCAGCTTCTTACAATTGAGTGACATCTAGAACATGCATTTAACATATCAGAGTATGCATCTGCAGCATTTAAATATGCTTTTTCATCTAAATTTAACTCTAAAACATTTAAGTCTAAGTTAATTCTTTCACTACTTGCAGCAGCAACATTAACTAAGTGTTTTTTGTTTTCAGGTAAGTAGTTTTTAATTACTTTTTTATCAGAGAATAAAGCGTTACCTTCTTTTACTAAAGCAGCACCTTCTTTGATTAATTCAAGGTTATTGTTTAAAAAACCTTTTTGAATTTGAGTCATACCTTTTTCCATGATTGACATAGATTTTTGCATAACATCTTGAGCATTAGCAACACCAAAAGCTAATGTACAAGCTACTAATAATTTTGCTAGTTTCATTTGGTTTCCTTTTTATTTTTATTAAAAAGGTTAGGGGTTACCTAACCTTTAATATTGTTAAGAGTTCTTAGTGAACATCTCTCCACATTTTTTTCTTCCATAAGAATGCAAAGATTGCGAAGATTACAAGGTAAATTAAGAATTTAGGTCCTAATTCTTGTCTTAACTCTTTTTTAGAATCACCAACTTCTTCCATATATGAAATAACTTGCTCTTGTGCTTCTTGTGTTAAACCAACTCTAGGCATTGCTGTACCTTCAAGGTGTTTTTGTGGATCATTAACAAATGTAGTTAAGTAACCTTCACCTCTAGATCTGATGTATTGAGATAAATCTGGTGGTAATTTACCCATGTACTTTTTAATATCAGCATCTGGTGTAAATGCAGCCATTGTACCATTTAACATATCTGCATATTTAATACCGTGACATCTTTGACAAGCATTAGTAAATACTTCTTTGTTTGTCATTTGCTCTGGAGCAATAGACTGTAAGTATGCTACCATATCAGCAATTTCTTGTGGTTGCATCCAACCGTAACCTGGCATTGGGTGAACTCTTCCATCTTGGAATTTGTGCTCAACTTTTGCAGCTTTTGCTGGGTTTTTAATAAACGCAGCTAAGTAATCAGCATTGTAAAGTTTACCTGCAGTACTTAAATCTGGTGGAACAACACCATAAGCAGCAGCAGAACTTGCGTTATCCATAACTTGTGGGAAACCTTCAGCTGAAATTGCGTGACAAGCTGTACAGTTTGTAGTTACTAATGTTTTACCATTTGTAGCATCACCACTTAACTCTTTAACATCTTTAACATCTTCTTGAACATCAGTGAATTTAAAATCAGCTGGTTCTACGTGAGGGTGCATTTGAGAGTGAGCAAATGGCTCAACTCCCCAGTAAGTTACTAGCGTTAAAGCTACAACTACTGCTAATATTTTTAATTCTCTCATTATACATCTCCTCTCTTTTTAGCATCAGATTTAGTAATGAATGGTAATACAAGGAATAGAATAATGAAGATCATTGCTACTACAAATCCAACCCATGCATTTACACCTGTTGGAGGTAATTTACCATAAACAGTTAATACAATTAAGTCAGCCATTAATATCCAGAACCAAATAAAGAATTTAGGTCTTTTGTGTGCTGGTAAGATTTTCGGATCTCTATCTAACCATGGTAATACTAAGAAAATAACGTTAGCAAATGCAAACGCAATTAAACCAATATCAAATGCTTTAACAGGTCCAACATCAAAGAAGAATCCTCTTAATACTTCGTATGACCATAAGAAATACCATTCTGGGTAAATATGCGCAGGAGTTACCATTGGATCAGCTGGATCAAAGTTAACTGGGTCCATTGCAAAGTTATAGTGGAAGAATACTAAGTAGAAGTAGAAAATTAAGAAAATACCTAATACAGCTAAATCTTTAGAAATAAATACAGGCCAGAAAGGAATAACTTTAGATTCTCTTTTGTTACCAGCTAAGTATTTTTCAGCTTCTTCATCAAAATCAAACTCTTCAGAAGATTGGTTATTAACGTGAGGAATTCTTAATGTATAGAAGTGTAATCCAATAATACCCATAATAACGATTGGTAATAAGAATACGTGTAACATAAAGAATCTTGTTAATGTAGCATCAGCAACGTTAAAGTCACCTCTAATCCATACAACTAATTGCTCACCGATGAATGGAACACCACCAAATAAGTTAGTAATAACCATTGCAGCCCAGTAAGACATTTGTCCCCATGGTAACATATATCCAGAGAATCCAGCAGCTGAGAATGTCATGAATAATAACATACCAGAAATCCAGATCATTTCTCTACCTTGCTTATAAGAACCGTAGTAGATACCTGTAAACATGTGAATATAGATAATTAAGAATACTACAGAAGCAGCAACACCGTGCATATGTCTAAATAACCAACCAAATGCAACTTCTTGCATAATTGTGTAGTTAACAGAGTCAAATGCTAAAGCAACATCTGGCTTGTAGTACATCATTAAGAATAAACCAGAAATTACTAAGATACCAAAAGTAGTAGCTAGTAATACACCCATTGCCCATAAGAAGTTAATATCTTTTGGAATCCAATACTCAGTCATTAAAACTTTGTTTAAAGCTGTAGTATTAAGTCTTTGATCTAACCACTCACCAACTGAGTTAGCTTTTTCAAATTTTGCCATAAACTACTCCTTATGCCGTTGCCATCGCAGCAGCGATTTTTTTGTATTCTGGTCCTTCTTCACCTAAAGTAATTGAAGTTCCTTGTACACTAAATGGAGGTAAGTCAAGTGGTCTTGGAGGAGGTCCGAAGATTTGTTCAGCAGAAGGGTTGAACTCCCCACCGTGACATGCACATTTCCATTTATCTTTTTTCCATGCTGGAATACAACCTAAGTGAGTACATAATCCAATAGCAACAGTATATCTGCTATCTCCGATTACAAGATCTCTCTCGTTATCTTTCATATCAGCAGTTTTTTTAAGAAGAAAAATTGGCTTCCCTCTCCAAGTAATTGTAACAGGTTCTCCGGCTTTTAATTCACCAAGTTCTACTTTTGTAAAACCACCTGCTAATACGCTTGGAAGTGGATCCCATACTTGCTTCATACCAACAAGCGACGCAGCACCACCTACTGCAGCAACAGCAGCAAATGAGTAACCAAGAAAATCTCGTCTATTCGTTTCATTAGACATATTTGGCTTCCTTTTTTTTTAGATTAAAATCCATATATTATATTGTTTTCTTACTTAAAATGATATGACTCTAGGGAGAAATTGTTATGTTTATGCTATTTTTTGTGAAAAAAATACTCAGGTGTTTTGAATAGGTGGAAGTTATTTTAATTATTAGAGAATTTTAACATTCTCTAATAAATTTTACGATTTCTTTTTCAATATCTTCTTTTTCAATCACTTGATCATGATTGATTTTTGCTGTAAATAAGTCTTTAATTGATTGAGGTAATACAGCTTTGTATTTAGATGAAATTTCCTCTAATGCTTCTTTATCATTGTACTTTACATCATCTTGTTTTAGGGCATTTAAAACTGTTGGAGAGAATTTTGTCCACTCTGCTGTAGAGTAAATTACAGTAGGAATTTTCTCTTCTCTTAGCTCTTCATATGCTTTAATACAAGTTGCAGTATGAGGGTCCATTAAGTAACCATCATCTAAGAAAGATTTGATGATTTTTGAACCATATTTATCATCAGAATTTACAGCACTAAAATACTCTTGAAGCTTAGCTGTTTCATCTTTACTCATTTCAAAGATTTTTTTCTCATTTAAGTCATCTAGTAACTCTTTCGTTCTTTTTGCTCCAAAAAGTGAAAAAATCACTCTTTCTATATTAGAAGATTTTAAAATATCCATAGCCGGAGATTTTGTAAGTTTTAATTCTTTATCTCTAATATCATAAATTCCAGTGTTAATCCATTCAGTTAAAATGTTGTTTTCATTTGAAGCAACAAGTAATTTTTTGATAGGAACACCCATTTGTTTTGCATAGAATCCACCAAGTACATTTCCAAAGTTTCCAGATGGAACAACTAAGTAAATCTCTTCACCATATTCAACTTCACCTTGCTTTAACAACTCTAAATAAGAGTGAAAGTGATAAATTATTTGGAAAATAATTCTTCCGAAGTTTACAGAGTTAGCAGCTGATAGTTTTATTCCATCATTTTGTAACTCATCTTTGAAAGATTGGCTTGCAAGAAGATTTTTAAGTGCAGTTTGCGCATCATCAAAATTACCTTTGATACCTAAAACTTTTAAGTTGTCTCCATCTTCGCATACCATTTGTAATCTTTGAACATCACTTGTTCCACCATCTGGATATAAACAAGCAACTTGAATGTTCTCTTTATTTTTAAATGTGCTAAGTGCAGCAGGTCCAGTATCTCCTGATGTTGCAGCTAAGATTAAGTATTTTTCATCTCTTTTTTTAGCAATTGAAGAAAGAATTGAACCAAATGGCTGTAAAGCCATATCTTTAAATGCTCTTGTTGGTCCATGGTATTGTTCATGTACAAATAAATCATCTTTTACTTTTTTTACAGGACAAGGATCAGCAGCATCATCAAATTTGTCGTATAAATCTAAAGCTTTTTGAATTTCACTCTCTTCAATATCTATCTCAAATGCTTTTAATATTGCATATGCAAGCTCTTTGTATCCATCATTGATGTGATTTAATAGAAAGTTTTCTTCTAGTTTTGGTAACTCTTTCGGTACATAAAGTCCTCCAAAAGATGCACTTGGATTTAAAATAGCATATGAAAATTCTACTTCTTTATCCTTAACTCCATCATTTCCTCTAGTCTCAATAAATTTCATTCTTCTTCCTTACGCTTCTTCGCTTAATAGTTTTTCCATATCTATGCCATTATTAGGATTATCTTTTCTTAAAAATTGTGTTCCTATTCCATCGCTTGTAAATAGTTCAAGTAATATTGAATGCTCAACTCTACCATCAATTATGTGTGCTTTATTTACACCATTATATATAGCATCTATACATGAATCAACTTTTGGTATCATCCCTCCACCAATAGTTCCATCTGCTTTATATTTTTCTACATCTTCTTTATCAAGAGAGTTTAAAAGTTCACCTTGTTTATCTAAAACACCAACTGTATCTGTTAGGAAAAGAACTTTTTGCGCACCAATTGCAGCAGCTATTTTTGAAGCTGCAACATCAGCATTAATATTAAATCCAGGATGGTTAGGTTCTGCACTATCTGCAATTGGAGCAATTACAGGGATAAAACCTTCTTTAATTAAATTATTAATCATTTCACCATTAACTTTTGTTACTACACCTGTGTAACCAAATTTACCATCTTCTTTTGGAGTAGCATTGATAATTGATGAGTCTTTACCAGAAATACCAATTGCTTTTGCTCCATGATGGTTTAAAAGTGATGTTATGTTTTTATTTATTTCACCAGAAAGTACCATTTCAACAACTCTCATTGTGTCTTCAGAAGTAACTCTGTGACCATCAACAAATTCTGATTTAATAGATAGTTTTTCAAGTAGCTCTGAAATTCTTGCACCACCACCATGTACAATAACAGGTTTGATACCTACAAGTGAAAGTAGTACTATATCTTCAGCAAACTTTTCTTTTAATTCAGGGCTTGTTTGAGCTGAGCCTCCGTATTTAATTACAATTGTTTTCCCATAAAATTTTTTAATATGAGGAATTGCATCAAGTAGAGTTTGAACTTTTTGATGTTTCTTTTGCATAATATTTCCTAGGATGTTTTTTAAAGGCAAATATTATATCAAAAATTATCTTAGTTGTTTTCTTTTAGCATGCTTTTTTCAAAGATAACAGTTTGATTTCTACCATTATTTTTAGCTTTATATAAAGCGATATCAGCATATTTAATACACTCTTTTAAGTCAATACTATTTTTAGGGAAAATAGAAGCACCA
Source organism: Arcobacter pernae (assembly GCF_049472135.1). Lineage (NCBI taxonomy): Bacteria > Pseudomonadati > Campylobacterota > Epsilonproteobacteria > Campylobacterales > Arcobacteraceae > Arcobacter > Arcobacter pernae. Next base: position 265,245 of record NZ_JBMOVV010000003.1, on the reverse strand, counting down.
ATACTAAGTGTTTTATTTATTGTAGTAGTAGGGGTTACGGGAATAGTTTTTTTCATAAAGGCTGTTCTAATTTTTTCAGCAACATCAAATACGCTTTTTTCATCACATTTATGAAGTAATACAATAAACTCTTCTCCTCCATATCTAACTATAGTATCTGAGTTTCTTGTGTTTTCATTTAGTGTTTGAGCTACAATTTGAATTGCTTTATCTCCAACATCATGCCCATACGTATCATTAACTTTTTTAAAGTAATCTATATCTATCATTAAAACACCATATGATGTATCTGCTCTATTACTTTGAGATACAATTTTAGGTAATTGGTCTTCTAAATGTTTTCTATTATAAAGACCTGTTAAGGCATCTGTTCTGGCATTTTTTTCAAGTATATTCATAAGTTTATTTGTAATAATAACTGATTTAGCTGCATCTACATAATCATTTATGTAAGGAATACTTTTTTTGATTTTTTCTAACTCTTCAGGTCTTTGTGTATAAATAGAGATTATCAAATCTAAATCATTTGAAATAGAGTAGGGAATACAAAGATAGTTTATGTTTTTATCTTTACATGAAACACAGATATTTTCAAATACACTAGAATCAACAATTTGATTTGTTTTGTCAGCTCTACAAGTTTGTTTAACATCACAATATATTTTATTGCCTACATAAACATTTGTTGTTTCACCTGTTCTTGTATCAGCCTCTTGAATATTAAAATCTTCAATATTAATTGTGTTTTTTATTACATTTGCAAGTCTTGAATATATTGTTTGTAAGTTGTCATCATGTTCAATAGTTTTTCTAAATTTATATACAGAAGATAGTCTTGATACAGTTTTTTGTACATTTACTAGTGGGTCACTATTCTCTTGAGTTTTACTTGATAAGAAAATAGATATATTTTTATCTATATCATTTAATGTTGTTTCTAGCTTTTCAAGTAGAGTATTAATCCAAGTAGAAACCTCTTTAGCATCTTTATTATTTATATCTAATACTCTTTGAGAATAGTCTCCTTCATGAGCATTATTCATTACTTTTTTTATTGATACAAAAAGTTTTAAGAAAGGTGAAATTAAATAGTTAATTAAAAATGCAATAGTAAAAATCAAAACCAAAGCAATAGCTGTAGTATTTAAAACTGTACTTATTCCTTTTTGTTTTGAATCATCAACAGGAATAGTTATTGTAATAGCTCCTAATGTATCACCTTCTTTTGCATTTGTATGACAATTAAGACAGTTGATTTCTCCTTGAGATGTAGCTTTGTAAGGAATAGTGATTCTATAAGTACTATTTGAGAAAAGTTTTTCATCAATTACTTTTATCTCTTCACCTGTCTTTAATACTTTTCTATCAATATCATCTTGAGGTACTTCATTATTAAGACCTTCTCCATACATTTCAATTACTTTATGTCCACGACTTAGCCATATTTTATCAATGTGTGGTAAATCTTCAAGTTGTTTTAAAAATATCTCTCTTTTATCAATTACTCCAGCAAGCATTTGAGAGGTAAGTGCATGCTCAACAGTTTTTGCTAAGATTGAGGCTTTATTGTCAATATTTTTGATTCCATACTCTCTAAAGTTATAAGTGAAATTTAGAATCATAAGTATAAACATAAAGAAGATAACAGTAGTAACAAGAAAAATAATCTTACTATTTGTTTTTATAGCAGCTTCCTAGAATAAGATAATTATAATAATGCAATAATATAATAAAAACCTTTAATTTTTGATGATTGATATAGTATTTTATAACAATTACTTTAGTATGATTTGTTTATGAAAAAATATTTAGCATTAAAAGCAAGTGCAGGAAGTGGTAAGACATTTGCACTAACAGTAAGATATATAACTTTATTATTAAAAGGTGCAAAAGCAAACGAGATTCTAACTCTTACATTTACAAATAAAGCAGCAAATGAAATGAGTGAGAGAATTTATAAAACTCTATTAACTTTAGGTGATGATGAAGCCTATTTAAATGCAATTTGTGAACAATCTTCAATGTCAAAACAAGAAGTTTTAGGTAAAAAAGCGTATTTAGTAAAATCATTTTCAAATGCTTCTTTGTCAATTTTTACAATTGATAAGTTTGTAAATAAAATATTAAGAGAGTTTTGTGGATATATTGGTGTTTCTGATGATTTTGAAATAAAAGAGGATGATATCGAGGCATTAAGTATAAAGTTTTTAGCTTCACTTGATGCAAATCAGTTTGATACATTGATTGATTTTTCTTTATATGAAAAGAAAAAGTTTAACTCGATATTTGAACTTTTTAAAATACTTTTGGAAAAAAATGAAAAAATAGAACCTATTAATATCGATGGAAGTTTAATCTCTTTACAAAAAGATGAAGTTTTAAAACAAGCTTTTAAAATCAAAGAAGCAATATTAAATTGTGATGTAGCATCAAACTCTGCAAAAAAAGCAGTTGATTTTGAAAACTTTGATTCTTTATTTGATAAAACATGGCTTACAAAAGATTGTTTGAGTGACTACAGCTATTTTAAAAAATGTTCAAATGATATTTTAGAAAGCTATTTTACAGATTTAAAAAAACAGCTTGAGGCTTATTATAAACTTAGAGCAAACTATAGTCTATCAAAACTATTTGAACTATTTTTAATGTTCAAAAATTTTAAACTCACTTATAATAAAAATAAAAACTACTTAGAATTTAATGATATATCAAATTTAGTTTATGATTTATTAACAACAAAAATTGATAAAGAGTTTTTATACTTTAGATTAGATTCTCAATTTAATCATATCCTAATTGATGAGTTTCAAGATACATCGATAATTCAATACAATATTTTAAAGCCTTTGATTGATGAAATTCTATCAGGTGATGAAACAAGATTTAAAACATTTTTCTATGTAGGTGATGTTAAACAATCTATTTATAGATTTAGAGGTGGTAAGAAAGAGCTATTTGATCATGTTGCAAATACGAATAAACTTTTAGAAGTAGAAGTTCTAAATACAAACTATAGGTCAAGTCAAAATGTTGTTGAATTTGTAAACTCTTTATTTATAAATGTTCCAAATTATGAATACCATAATCAACAGTCAATAAAAAAAGGTGGTTATGTAGAAGTAATTGAGGATGATGCTCTTGAAGAAGATGATAAGTTTGAAAATGTAGCTTCAAATATTGCAAACTTGATTAAAAATGGTGTTAACTCAAATGATATTGCAATTTTAACTTATACAAATGATGATGTATTAAGTTTATACTATTATTTAAAAAAGAAATTCCCTAAACTTAAAATCTCAACTGAAATGACATCAAGGTTAGTAAATCAAGAGAATGTAAAAGCTGTAATAAATGCTATTAAATATTTATATTTTAATAAAGAGATTTATAAAGAGAATCTAAATGCTCTAATAGGAAAAAAAGTTACTAGTGTTGTTGATTTACAAATAGAATTTGATAGAAAATCTGTAAGCCAAATAATTAGAGATGTTGCTTCAAAATTAATGATTATTGATCAAAATATTATAAAGCTTATTGAAGTTTGTGAAAGCTTTAGTAACATTGTTGAGTTTGTTTATGAAGTAGATAAGCTTGATGCAACTATTCAAAATAGCGAAACTGTTGGATTACAAATATTAACTATATTTAAATCAAAAGGTCTGGAATTTAAAACAGTTATTTTACTTGATAGAATAAAAAGAAAAAATGCTGATAAAAGTTCACTTCTATTTGAATATGACAGTGTTAATTTAAACAATATTTTTTATAAAATAAAAGGTTATGAAAATTATAATAAGGATTATGCAAGAGCTATTGCAAAAGAGAAATCTTTAAGTTTACAAGATGAAATAAATATTTTGTATGTTGCTTTAACTAGAGCTAAAAATAATATGTTGATTTTTAAAAAGAAGAAGTCTTCAGTATTTGATATTTTAGGCATGTCTCCTTTAAAAATAGGGCAACTTGAAGTAAGTACAAATGTTTCAAAGAACTTTGATACTTTTGAGAAAATTGAATACACTCCTATGGATTTAGGAATTCAAGAACAACAAATCTCTAAAGAGAAAGATAGTAGTAGTGAAATTTTATACTCTAGGTATTTTGGTATTGCTACACATTTTTGTTTAGAAATGATGAATGAGTTTACATATGAAAGTTTAGATTATAGTTTAAAAATCACAGTATCAAGATACTCTAATTATTTAACAAATGAAGACTTTGAAAAGATTAGATTAAGAATAACTAATTTAATTGATAATAAACAATTCCAAGGCTTCTTGGAAGATTCAGTTTTTATTGCTGAACAATCATTAATATATCAAGGTGAAGTTAAGATTATAGATTTACTTTTACAAAAAGGTGATGAGTATTTTATCTTTGATTATAAAACTACTAAAAGTGATAACTCTATTGAACATAAAAATCAAGTTAGGCACTATAAAAAAGCTATAAGTGATATATTTAAAACAAATAAGGTTTATTCATACCTTATTTATTTAAATGAAGATACTTGTTTAATCGATGAGGTTTAAACGAAATACCTAATTGAAGCAAAGCCATAAGGTTTTGCTTTTTCTATTTGTTCTATATGCTCTTTTGAAACTATTCCACCTAAAGCAATAATATCCATATCATCATAAAGATTAATAGCTTGCTTTAATGCATTTATTCCTTTTGCTTCACCCTTATTTGGTGTGTCAAATATTGGAGAGTATGTTACTGCATTTGCGTAAGATTCTTGAGCTTTTTCAATATCTGAAAGTCTATGACAAGATATGATTACATAAAGATCTAACTCTTTTGCTTTTTTAATCTTTTTAAATTGTTCAGATGTTAAATGAACACCAGTAGCACCTAATTTTTTTGCTAGTTTAAAATCTTTATTTATAAGGATTTTATCTATATTAAACTCTTTACAAGTTTCAACAAAAATCTCGGCTAACTCTTCAAAGTTTTCACTTGATTTATCTCTAAAACAAGCCATATCAATCTTATGATTAGTAAGTATCCTTTGAAGATTTTTTTTAAATAACTCTACATTACTAGAGTAGTATTTAGGGTCGGTAATAAGATACCTTTTCAAGTCGGTTTTCATTTTGTACTTTTTTAATTGAAATTTTTCAATAGTATAATATTTAAATACTAATAATAATATTAATAAAAAAAAGTAGGCATAAAAAAAGGGAAAGGATAAAATCCTTTCCCTCTTCCTTGAGTGCTTTTAGTTCTAGTTATTACTAGTGATCTTCATGCTCAATCATGATTGAACCTGCAATATATACATAAGTTAAAATCATGAAAATAAACGCTTGTAAGAAACCAAATGCAAATAACATAAAGAAACCAGCTAATGGAACGATCCATGGTACTAACATTAATAATACCATTAAGAACATATCATCCCCTCTAATTGATCCGAAAAGTCTGAATGATAAAGAAATAATTCTAGAAATATGAGAAATTATTTCAATAGGGAACATTAACGGAGCAAGTATAGGCATAGGACCCATAAAGTGTTTAAAATAGTTTACAAAACCATTTTCTTTAATACCTAAGTAATTGTAGTAAATAAATACAATTAGTGCTAATGATAAAGTAAAGTTAATGTTAGCAGTAGGTGATTCAAATCCTGGAATAATACCAGTCATGTTACTTAAGAAAATAACAATACCTAAAGAACCAATTAAAGGTAAGTATCTTCTAGCATTTTTCTCTCCCATTGTATCTGCACCCATTGATACTACACCTTGAACATAAGCTTCTAGGATGTTTTGTGTACCAGTTGGAACAAGTTGCATTTTTCTAGTTGCAGCTCTAGCAAGTAAGAATATTACTCCTACAACTAAGATAAAGTGCGATAAGATGATCCATTCTTGACCGTGACCACCGATGCTACCTAAGAACGTAAACAGTCTTCCTTCCATTTTTTTCCTTTTTGTTGTTACTCAATACTAAATTATGTCGTACATTGTATAGTTTTTTTTCTAAAATCTTTCTTTAGATATTAATTTAGATATTAATTTAAACTAAATTTGTTTGAATCTGTAACCATTTTGTTTTAATTTTTCTCTAATTTCTTTTTGATGTTCTTCACCTTTTGTCTCTAATGCAATTGTTATGTGAGCTTCACCAAAGTCCAGTTTTATCGAGTCTCTATCGTAATCTATTTGTACAATATTTGCTGAACAATCTCTAAAAATTTCAGTTAAATGTGTTAATGAACCAGGTTTATCCATAAGTGTTACCATAAGATTCATTTTTCTATTTGATTTCACTAAACCTTTCTCAATAATTTGTGAAAGCATAGTAACATCTATATTTCCTCCACTAACAATTGCACAAACTTTTGTGTCATCCATCTCAATTTTGTCATGCATAATTGCAGCAGTTGCAACAGCACCTGCACCTTCTACAACAAGCTTATGTTTTTCTAGTAAAAATAAAATTGCATTTGCAATTTCATTGTCACTAACTTCAACAATATGATCAACATAATCAATAATGATATTTAAAAGTTTAGGGTTTACATCTCTTACGGCAATTCCATCTGCAATTGTTCTAACGGATTTTGAATCAAGAGGCATTTGTGATTTATATGACTCTTTCATTGCAGTAGCACCACTTGAAACAACACCAATTACTTTAATATCCGGATTTATAGCCTTCGCAGCAATTGCAATACCTGCAATTAAACCACCTCCACCAATTGGAACTATTATTTGTTTTAAATCTGGAACTTTATCTAAAATCTCTAAAGCAACTGTACCTTGTCCTGCAATAACATCATCATCTGCAAATGGATGAATAAATTCACAGTTTTTTTCTTCTTTAAATTTCATAGCAGCTTCATAAGCTTCATCAAAATTTTCACCTGTAAGAACTACATTTGCACCATGAGACATTACTCCTGAAACTTTTGTTAAAGGAGTTGCTTCTGGCATAAAAATAGTTGCATGACAGTTAAATTGTTTTGCTGCATATGCTAAACCTTGTGCATGATTTCCTGCACTTGCTGCTACTACACCTTTATCTCTTTTCTCTTGTGATAAATTCGCAATTCTATTATATGCACCTCTTAATTTAAAACTACCCGTAAGTTGTAAATTCTCTTTTTTTAAATAAATTTCACTTCCAAAAGTTTCACTTAAAATTGGGGCTTTTGTCATTGGTGTAATTTGAGCTACACCTTCTAAATTTTTTTGTGCGTCTTTAATTTTATCAAATGTAATCATTTTTATACTTTTCATATTTATTTTTGCGAATAATATCTAAAAATAGTTTTTACTCTATTGAAGTAAAAACTATTTTACAAGAGCAAAAGCTCTTAATATTCGTACTCCTTTCTTATTTGTTTTACTGCATTAACCATATTTATAAGGCTTGGTTTTACCTCTTCATATTTTCTTGTTTTTAAACCACAATCAGGATTTATCCATAATTGCTCTTTTGGTAGTACTTCTAAAAGTAATTGAATTTGTGTTTTTAATTCTTCAACACTTGGAACTCTTGGACTGTGAATATCATAAACTCCAGGACCTACTTCTTGTTTATATCCAACATCATTAAATATTTTTAATAGCTCATTTCCACTTCTTGCAGTTTCAATTGAAATAACATCTGCATCCATATCTTCAATTGTTTTAATTATGTCATTAAATTCACTATAACACATATGAGTATGAATTTGTGTTTGTTTTTTTGCACTTGATACACAAATCTTAAAATCTCTTACTGCCCAAGATTCGTACTCTTTTATTTTATTTGCTCTTAAAGGATAGCCTTCTTTAAATGCTGCTTCATCAACTTGAATTATTTTGATTCCTGCATTTTGTAAATCATTTATTTCATCACTAAGAGCTACTGCTATTTGTTTTGATGCTTCGCTTCTTGGTAAATCATCTCTTACAAATGACCAATTTAAAATAGTAACAGGACCTGTTAACATTCCTTTCATGATTTTGCTTGTTTTGCTTTGTGCATAAGTTATCCAATCAACTGTCATTGCTTTTGGTCTACTTATATCTCCATAAATAAAAGGAGGTTTTACACATCTACTACCATATGATTGAACCCAACCATTTTGTGAAAATGCAAATCCATCTAATTGTTCTCCAAAGTACTCAACCATGTCATTTCTTTCTGGTTCTCCATGTACTAAAACTTCAATTCCACACTCTTCTTGGAAAGCAATACATTCATCAATATACTCTTTCATTTTTCTTTCGTATGCTTCATTTGAGATTTCGCCTTTTTTGAAATCTCTTCTTGACTTTCTAACTTCTGGTGTTTGAGGGAAAGAACCAATTGTTGTTGTTGCTAGGTCTTCATATCCTAAAAGTTCTTTTTGTATTTTTATTCTCTCTTCAAATTTTCCATCTCTTGAAAAGTTTGTAAAGTTATTAACTCTATTTTGAACATCTATATTATGAATTAGAGGAGAATTCTTTCTATTATGGTTGGCTTCTATATTTTCATCAAAAGCTTTTTTCTCTTTATCATTTAAAGCATTTACACCATTAAAGAAAATTTTTGAAATAAGATTTATTTCATTTAGTTTCTCGCAAGCATATGATAACCATGATTTAACAGTTGCATCTAATTTCTCTTCATATTTTAATGTAAAAGGTGTATGTAATAATGAACAAGAACTTGACACAATTAAATTCTCTTTATTAACTTTTTTTGCAATTTGTGATAAAAGTTCCAATGAATTTTGAATATCATTTTTCCAAATATTTCTTCCATCAACAATTCCTGCAATTATTTTTTTATTACTTTGGGCAATTAAATCTAATACTTCAAAATTCTCTTTTCCATATAAAAAATCTAATGCTAAAGCATATATAGGTGTATGAACTAATACTTTTGTTGCTTCATTTGAGTGTTCAAAATAAGTTGCTACTATAATTTTAATATTAGAAGATACTTTACATAGTGCATCATATGTTGGTTTAATCAGACTTAAAACTTTTGCTTCATTATCTTTTACAAAAATTGGTTCATCTATTTGAATTAATACTTCATCATCTAATTTACTTAACTCTTTTAATAATTCAATATATACAGGAAGAACTCTATTTAATAACTCAAAACAATCTTTTCCATCAACTCTTTTTGATAAACCTAAGAATGTAAGTGGTCCTATTAAATTTATTTTTGTTTTAATTCCATTCTCTTTTGCTTCTTTATATTCATTTATAATTTTAGAAGCATTAAGTTCATACTCATCCTCTAAGCTTAATTCAGGAACTATATAATGATAGTTTGTATTAAACCATTTAGTCATTTCCATAGCTACTGTATCTTTGTTTCCTCTAGCCATAGCAAAATATTGTTCTTCATTTTTTAAATTTTTAAATCTTTTAGGAATAGCATTTAATAAAACACAAGTATCTAGCACATTATCATATAATGAAAAATCGTTTGATGAAATGAAATCAATTCCAGCTTCTTTTTGATAAGACCAATGTCTTTTCTTTAAATCACTAGCAACTTTTTGTACTTCTTCAAATGAACAATTCTTTGCCCAGAAACTCTCTAATACTTTTTTTAACTCTCTTTGTTCTCCAATTCTTGGAAACCCGATTACATAATTTTTTGACATGACTTTATTATCCTTAATATTTATATTTTTTGTTTTGATATGAATTTAAGATAATAGTAGTGGTGGGTGTACTCCTGAACGTCTAAATGCGAAATAAGTAGTATAATATGGACATCTAGGAATAAACTTGAATAAAGAGATTGCTAGTTTTGTTTTCTTTCTAAAGTGGCAATCACAATGACAAGGTTTACTATTTGTAGTAATCTCAGCAATAGAGATTAGTAGTTCTGGTGGATCTTCATCCTCCAGGCAGTCTACATTTTTAGATGAGCTATATCGTAAAGTCTTTTTCGCAATAGTCGTTTGGCTTTCTATAATGTTTTGTACACTATGTGCTAATATACTTGAAAATGTAAAATAGCTTTTTCCAAAACCTTTTGGTGACTTCACAACAATCCTTTCATAAAAATTTAGAAGGGAAGTATAGCCAATGAAAACTAAACTTAATTTAAAATAAGTTAAAATTCCCAAAAAACTTAAGGTCTAGTTTGAAATTTACATTCGTAACACTTTTCCCAAATTTAGTAGAACCATACTTCCAAGACTCTATTTTAAAAAGAGCAGTTGAATCAAACTTTGTTAGTTATGAGTTTTATAATCCAAGAGATTTTACAACTAATAAACATAATAAAGTTGACAAACAAATGGTTGGAGGTGGAGCAGGTATGCTTATGACTCCACAACCACTTTTTGATTGTCTTGATAAAATAAAAGAGCAAAATGAAGATGCTTATATTATTTTCCCTTTAGCTGCTGCAAAACCTTTTAATCAGAATGATGCAAAAAGACTTGCTAATAAAAAGAATATTGTATTTGTTAGTGGAAGATATGAAGGAATTGATGAAAGAGTTATTGAGAAATATGCAAATGAAGTATTTTCGATAGGTGAATTTGTATTAACAGGTGGAGAATTACCATCTTTGGTTATGGCTGATGCAATTTCAAGAAATGTGGATGGAGTTTTAGGAAATGCAGACTCTTTAGTAATGGAGAGTTACGAGAATAATTTGCTTGAAGCTCCTTCTTTTTCAAAACCAGAAAATTTCAATAATTTAAGTGTCGTTAAAGAATTCTTAAAGGGTAATCATAGTAAAATTGCCACCTTAAAATATAATCTGGCTATTTGCAAGACAAAATATTTTAGACCAGATTTAGTTACTAATAAAAAAATCAAAATTAAAGAGTGATACCCCGCAACTTGCAAATGCGGGCACTTTCACCAAAGGTAAAGACATGAAAAACAGATACATTGCAGCTTTTGAAGCAGCGCAAATTGCAAACAAAGAGATTCCTCAGTTCAGAGCTGGAGATACAGTAAGATTAGGTGTTGAGATTAAAGAAGGTGAAAAACAAAGAGTTCAAACTTTCGAAGGTATTGTAATAGCAAGAGCTGGAAACGGTGTTGATGCTACATTTACAGTAAGAAAAATCGGTGCTAACTCTGTTGGTGTTGAAAGAATCTTCCCATTATATTCTGAGTCTTTAAAATCTTTTGAAGTAATTAGAAGAGGTAGAGTAAGAAGAGCTAAACTTCACTACTTAAGAGGATTAAAAGGTAAAGCTGCAAGAATTAAAGAGCTTAAAAAGTAATTAACTAAGGTTAACCCCTTAGTTTAATACTATGTCAAAGATATTAATTCATACTACCTCGAAGGTAGAAGCCCAACCAATCGTAGATTTTTTTAATTTAAAAGAATTAAACGATACTAGAAAAAATATATACTCTAATGATGATATTTTACTTATAATTTCAGGTGTGAGTAAAGACGAAATATCAGAATCTTTAAGTTATATTTTTGAAAACTTCGAAATTTCTAAGGCTTTTGATTTAAGCATTGCTTCTTGTAGTGATGGTTCTATTGCTTTAGGAACACTTTTTTGTACAAATAGATTCATTTTCGGACTTAACTTTGCAAATATTACTACTGTTGAAGAGAATTTAGAAACTGATGAGAACTTAGAAACTTTATTAGTTGATAAACAAGCTTCATTTTTTAAAGATAGTTGTAAAGAGAAAATCAAAGATTTCTATATTTTAAAAATAGTATCAGATTACTTTGATGAACAAAGACCTTCAAATGAACAGATATTTGAACTTATAAATAACTCCATTGAAAGATGGAAAAAACTAATTTAGGAAACAAATGTTAGCAGATATAGTAAACTTTATAGTAGATACAGTAGGTAGCTTAGGTTACATGGGAATATTTATTATGATGTTTCTAGAAAGCTCATTTTTTCCTTTCCCCTCAGAAGTTGTGATGATTCCAGCAGGTTATTTAGCCTATAAAGGAGAGATGAATCTTTTCCTTGCCATTTTCTTTGGTATTTTAGGTTCTCTTGCTGGAGCACTTCTAAACTATTTCTTAGCTATTAAATTTGGTAGAGTATTTTTAATCAGATATGGAAAATACTTTTTTATAAAAGAAGAAACTATTGATAAAATGGAAGAGTTTTTCAAAAGTCATGGGCATATATCAACTTTCTCAGGAAGATTAATCCCTGCTGTAAGACAATATATCTCATTCCCTGCTGGACTTGCTAGAATGAATATTTTTATTTTCTCAATATATACAACTTTAGGTGCAGCAATTTGGGTTGTTGTTTTAGCTTTACTTGGATACTTCATTGGTGATAATGAAGCTTTAGTGAAAGAGTATCTAAGATATATAATAGTTGGAATTTTATTTGCTTTAGCAGCACTTGCTTATTGGTATTATAAAAAAACTAAAAAACAAAAAGTTTAAGAAATAAACATATAACTTTTATGTTACAATTCTTTTTTTAAAGGATTTAACATTAATACTCAATCAACGGCATATAAATATGCATTAATAGCAATATTTTTTTGGTCTACAGTAGCAACTGCTTTTAAAGTATCTTTAGAGTACTTAACTCCTTATGAGTTAGTTCTTTATGCTTCAATATCTTCTACTTTAGTTTTATCCTTTGTGATTATGTATGAAAAGAAGTTTTCTTTAGTTAAACAATATATTAAAGAGAATTTTAAAACAGTTTTTTTATTAGGGCTTATTAATCCTTTTTTATATTATGTTGTTTTGTTTAAAGCATATGATTTGCTTCCTGCTCAAGAAGCACAAGCTATCAACTATACATGGGCTTTAATGCTTGCTTTTTTATCGGTGATATTTTTAAAGCAGAAACTTACTATAAATGATATTGTTGCAGGTATTATATGTTATTTTGGTGTTCTTATTATTTCTACAAAAGGTGAACCATTTTCTTTAAACTTCTCCAATTTAGATGGTGTTTTTTTAGCTTTACTTTCAACAGTATTATGGTCTATGTATTGGATTTTGAATACAAAATCTAAAGTTGACCCAATTGTTGGTTTATTTAGTAACTTCTTGATTTCACTTCCTATTATCATAGTTTATTTTGTTTTTACTCAACCTTTACAACTGCCTTCATTAAATGGAATATTAGCTGCAAGTTATGTTGGTATGTTTGAAATGGGTATTACTTTTCTATTTTGGTTAAAAGCGATGCAAAATGCAACTTCTACATCAAAAATAGCAAATTTGATTTTTATATCACCTTTTCTATCTTTAATATTTATATATTTTATCGTAGGCGAAAAGATTTATATTTCAACTGTTATTGGCTTAAGCACTATTGTTTTTGGTCTAGTAATTCAACAATTGAAAACTAGTAAAAATAGCTAAAATAGCTCTATAAATAGCATTAAAATAGCATTTGCAACTTTTTTGTAACAATTGTCTAAAAACTATATAATTTATAGATAAAATTTAAGAATCAGTTAAGTTTTGCTATGAAATAATGACTAAAGAAAAATTAGTAGTACAAAAAGTATTACTAAAAAATATTTATAGAAGTTGAAAATGGCAAAGCAAAAAAATAAAAGAACAGTAATTCAAAAAGTTATTAATACACATTTAAATAGTAATAAAAAAGAGATATCTCAATTAACTATTAAAATTGATAAAAGACTAGATAATGCTTTAGTTGTTTTAAGTCAATCTTTAAATATTTCTAAAAATAGGTTAATTGAAGATATTCTATATGAAAGTGGAATTATTCAAGAAGTTGACGAAAACTATATAGGAGAAGAAAATGCATAATTTCCCTTCTCAAAACGATGTAATTGATGCAGTAATTAATGGAATAAAAACTGCGAAAAAAAACTATTCTTTCTGGACAGCGGATGAGTTATACTTATCTTATGCTCCACCAAAGTTTTTAACTATTCATGTATCTCAAGAAATAGCAAAACTTCAAAATCCACCAGAGATTTTTATTGATGCAACAATCGCAGATATTCTTAGATGTTCACTTCCTAAAAGAGACGCTTTTAGAGATTTTATGAAAAAGAAGTATTTAACACCTGATGTTATTTGTCTTACTTTAGATGAAAGATTTGAGCATAAGAGTGATAATGATTCTGTTTCAAGAGTAATTATGAGTATTAAAAATGGTGTTAGAAATGTTCAAGAAGAGTATAAAAATGATGTTGAAACAATGTGTAAAATGATTGAACGAGATAACAAAGAAGATTCAACATTAGATTATGCTGTTTTTGCATTTTATTTAGATATTTCAAATACAGCAAGAAAAAAGAGTGAAAAAAGGCTTGAAGAGATAATTGAAGCCTTTGACAAAATTGTAGGTACACATAAAAACCTGAAATCAAGTTTTAAAGGAGGCGATATTAATAAAATCGAAAACATCGGTGAGTGGTGTGTAGGTTGCTATATAATTGAGCCTACAGTTTAGAAAATAAATAAAATTAAATTCAATAAAGGAGAGATATATGAATTTTAAAAAATTAACTGGTGCTATTGCACTAAGTGCTGTTGTAGCAAGCTCATTAGTAGCTGCTGATACTGTTAAGATTGGTGTTCAAGCACCAATTACTGGAAAGTATGCAAATGAAGGTCAAGGAATTGATCAATTTGTAAAACTAATTGTAAATGAGAAAAATGCACAAGGTGGATTATTAGGTAAACAAATCGAAGTTGTTACTTGTGATGATGAAGCAAAAGCTCAAAAAGCTGCTGTTTGTGCTAAAAAATTAGTAAATGAAGGTGTATTTGCAGTAATTGGATCTTATACATCAGGTGCTACTCAAGCAGCTCAAACTACTTACTACAGAAACAAAGTATTACAAACTTCAGATGGAACATCTGATGATTTAATCAAGAAAAAATATTGGACTTTCTTTAGAAACTCATTCCCTAACTCAGCACAAAGTGATTTTACTGCTGAATATATGGTAAATACAAAAAAATATGAAAGAATTGTTGTTTTATCTGACTACTCGTCATACTCAACTGGACTTGGTGATGCTACTGAAGCTTCTATCAAAAAGTTAGGTGGAAATGTTGTATTTAGAGGTAAAATCAAATCAGGAACTCAAAACTTTACAGCAATGTTAACAAAAATTAAAGCAATGAATCCAGATGTAATTTACTACTCAGGTTACTACACTGATGGTGGATTATTAAGAGCTCAACAAGCACAATTAGGAATTAATGCTGATTTCGTTGGTGGTGATTCAAATGATAACCCTGACTTCTTAAAACTTGCTGGAAAAGCAGCTGAAGGAACAACTTTAATTAACTTCCCAACGCCAGATATCTTACCTTATAAAGAGGCTAAAAAATATTTAGCTATGTATGAAGATACATATAAAATGAAGCCACCTTCAATTTGGGCAGTTGTTAACGCAGATGGTTTAAGAGCTATCATGCATGGTGTTGAGCACACAAAATCTTTTGATACTAAAAAGATTTCAGATTACTTACATACTTTAAAAGATTACCCAGGTATTACAGGACCTGTAACATTTAGAGAAGATGGTGAAAGAATTGGTGCTAAATTTATGGTTTATAACATTCAAAAAGATGGATCTTACAAAGTAGTAGGACAATAAATTTAAGGTAAAAAATGGATATTTTTCTTCAACAGTTAATTAATGGTTTAACTATAGGAAGTTTGTATGCATTGGTAGCTTTAGGTTATACAATGGTTTACGGTGTGATGAGGTTAATCAACTTCGCACACGGTGACCTTGTTGCCTTCTCTGCTTATGTTGGACTTACTATTTTCACATCTTTTTATGGTTCAAATGCATTAAATTTAGTAAACATTGTAATAGTGTTTTGTTTAACAGCTATCGTTGTAGCGTTTGTGGGTGTTCTTCTTGAGCGTCTTGCATATAGACCTTTAAGAACGGCACCAAGGTTAAGTGCAGTTGTTTCAGCACTTGGAGCGTCACTAGTAATTCAAAATGGAATTATGTTAATTTGGGGACCAAACATGGAAATTTTCCCGTCTAATGTTTTCCCTGACACATCTTGGACATTTGGAACTGTAGTGATTTCATTTACTCAATTAGTAATTCTAGCATTATCAGCTGTTTTAATGATTGGACTTTATATTTTTATTAATAAAACAAAAGTTGGTACTGCAATTAGAGCAACTGCAATTGACCAAGATGCAGCGAAGTTAATGGGTATCAATGTAAATAGAATTATTATGACTATTTTCATTATTGGTTCTATGCTTGGTGCAATTGGTGGTTTATTTATTGGTATTTACTATAGAGGTTTAACATTTGATATGGGATGGCTTTATGGTTTAAATGCATTTATTGCAGCAATTATTGGTGGAATTGGTTCTATTCCTGGAGCAATGCTTGGTGGTTTATTACTTGGATTATTTAATGCAATGATTGCAGGATATATCTCAACTGAATGGGCTGAGACATTTACATTTATTCTGTTAATTATAATTTTAATTGTAAGACCAACTGGTATTCTTGGTGAAAAAACGGCGGAGAAAGTATAATGAATAATAAAAATATTTTATTTGGCTTTGTAGTTATTATGGCCGTTTTCCCATTTTTAGTTGATTCTGCTTGGTTATCAATTGGTATTACATTTTTAGTATTCTCTGTTGTGGCTTTTTCTCAAGATATTATTCTTGGACGAGCTGGTATTTTTAATATGGGGCATGCCATCTTCTTTGGTATTGGTGCATATACAACAGCTATTTTAAATGTACACTTTGGATTAGAAATTATTGCAACTATTCCATTTGCAATTATTTTCCCAGCAATTATTGCAGTTTTATTAGCAGGTCCAATTATCCACTTAAGAGGAGATTATCTTCTAGTTGCAACAATTGGATTTAATATCATTTTTGAACAAGTTTTATCAAATGATATATTTGGTTTAACAGGTGGTCCAAATGGTATTTTTGGAATTGATGTTGTAAGAATTTTTGGATATGAACTATTCTCTGATACAGCAATTTACTATATTGCATTTGGTTTATTATTATTAACTTTATTAGTAATTAGAAACTTAGATACATCTGCATATGGTAGAGCATTATATTACATCAATAAAGATGAAATTGCTGCTAAATCAATGGGAATTAATATTTCATATTACAAACTATTTGCCTTTGCATTAGGTGCTGCTATTGCAGGTGCGGCAGGTGCTGTATTTGCTATTCAGTATTCAGCTGTATCTCCAGAGTCATTTAACTTTATGCAATCAGTAATGTTCTTTGCTATTGTACTTGTTGGTGGATCTGCTTCACTTCCAGGTGTAATTATAGGAACTTTTGTAATGTTCGTATTACCTGAGTTATTTACAGAATTTGAAGAATCAAGATACTTAATCTTTGGTGCAGCTATGGTTCTTACAATGATTTTAAGACCAAATGGTGTGTGGCCAGCTAAATTTGGAATCGTTCCAAAATTTATTAAAAATAAAGTATCAACTAACAAAGGAGATAAGTAATGAAATATGTATTAGAGATTGAAAATGTTTCAAAACTTTTCCATGGTTTAGTTGCTATTGATGATTTAACTATCAAAGTTAAGCCTGGTCAAATTTACGGAATTATCGGTCCAAATGGTGCAGGTAAAACAACGCTATTTAACTGTGTAACTGGTATTTATACTCCTG
Source organism: Arcobacter pernae (assembly GCF_049472135.1). Taxonomy (NCBI): domain Bacteria; kingdom Pseudomonadati; phylum Campylobacterota; class Epsilonproteobacteria; order Campylobacterales; family Arcobacteraceae; genus Arcobacter; species Arcobacter pernae. Next base: position 247,680 of record NZ_JBMOVV010000003.1, on the reverse strand, counting down.
AAAAAGGAACTATTAAATATAAAGGTGAAAATATTACAGGAATGAGTCCTCATAAAATTGCTCAAAGAGGAGTTTTAAGAACATTCCAAAATATTAGACTTTTTAAAGAGATGAGTGTTGCTGAAAATATTATGGCAGGATGTCATACTAAAAGTGAACAAAAATGGTATCACTCAATTTTTCATACAAGTGCTTACAGAGCTGATGAAAAAAAGCACTGGGAAAAAGTTGAAGAACTTATGGAGTTTTTTAACTTGTCTGCATTTGCTATGACTCCAACAGGTGACTTATCTTATGGGGCTCAAAGAAAAGTTGAAATGGCAAGAGCACTTGCAGCAGATCCTGAGTTATTAATCTTAGATGAACCAGCAGCTGGTCTAAATGAAAATGAGACTATTGAGTTAACTGGAATTATTCAAAAGATTAAAGAAATGGGTCTTGGAATTATGATGATTGAACATGATATGGATATGGTTATGAGTTTAACTGACTATATTACAGTAATTAACTTTGGTAAAGAAATTTCACAAGGTGAGCCTTCATTTGTTCAAAGTGACCCAAGAGTAATTGAAGCATATATTGGTTCAGATGATGACGAGGAGGATGAATAATGGTAAATAATGAAATATTATTAGATATAAAAGATCTTCATGTATCATATGGAGCAATTGCAGCAATTAAAGGAATTTCTTTACAAGTAAGAAGAGGAGAGGTTGTTACAATTTTAGGTGCAAATGGTGCAGGTAAAACAACAACTCTTAGAACAATATCTGGACTTTTAAAAGCAAAATCTGGTCATATTATTTTTGATAAAAATGATATCACTTCAACACAGGCACATGATATAGTAACTCTTGGAATGTCTCATTCTCCAGAAGGTAGAAGAGTGTTTGGAACATTAACAGTTGAAGAAAATTTAATGATGGGAGCGTACACACTAAAAGATCATGACAAAGAGACTTTAGAATGGATTTATGACATTCTACCAAGATTAAAAGAGAGAAAAAAACAGTTAGCTGGTACATTATCAGGTGGTGAGCAACAAATGCTTGCAATTGGTAGAGCAATTATGTCTAAACCAAAACTTTTAATTTTAGATGAACCAAGTTTAGGTTTAGCACCTATTTTGATTAAAGCAATTTTCAAAGCTGTAAAAGAGATTGCTCAAAGTGGAGTAACTGTTCTTTTAGTTGAACAAAATGCAAAAGCTGCACTAAAACTTGCAGATAGAGCTTATGTTTTAGAAGTAGGGAAAATTACACATGCTGGAACAGCTGAAGAATTATTAAATTCTGAGACGATTCAAGAAGCGTATTTAGGGAAAAAACATTAATTAGTTAAACGAAGAAAAATATTAAGTAGCAAGAGGGGCATACTTGGCGGTTGCTCCCCTCTTACGAGCACAAATGAAAAGCGTGCGCTCTAAGCTACTTAAAATTCATTTAAAAAACAATAAATTTTAAGGAAAGATAGATGAAAAATGAACAAGAACTAATAGAATCATCAATTAAGTTAGCTCAAAAATGGCAAAACAGAGCAACTGAGCTTGTAAGTGACTGGGATAGAGAGTTTTATGTAAAGATGAATAAGATGCTTGAGCATCCAGAAGATAAAGCTTTATTAATTGAACTAATGGACCAATGTTTTAGATGTGAGTCAAATGAAAGAGTAGCTAATCAGATTATATTTTTATTAGAGAAACATGGAATGGCACATTTCTTTACTACTAAAGATAAGACGCTTTTATGGTTATTTAAAAACTTTGGTAAATTCTTACCTGATTTATCTGTTCCTATGTTTGTAAATCAAATTAGAGAAGATACAAAAACAGTAGTAATCAAAGGTGAAGAAGAGCCATTTAACAAACACCTTAAATTAAGAAAAGAAGAGGGAACTAGAGTAAATATTAACTTAATTGGTGAAGTAGTTCTTGGAGAAGAAGAGGCTGAGGAAAGAATCCAAAAATATTTAAAAGCTTTAGAAAATCCAAATATTGATTATATTTCTATTAAAATTTCAACTATATATTCTCAAATTAATCCATTAAATTTTGAGGGAACTGTTCAAACTTTGGTTAAAAAATTAACAAGAATTTATGAACAAGCAAAGAAATATCCTTATATTGCACCAGATGGTACAAAATCAAATAAATTTATTAATCTAGATATGGAAGAGTATAGAGATTTAGATATTACAGTTGAGGTATTTAAAAGAACACTTGCTCAACCACAATTTAAAGATTTTTATGCAGGGATTGTACTTCAAGCATATATTCCAGATTCATTCTTAGTTCAACAAGATTTATGTGCATGGGCTAAGAAAAGAGTTGAAGAGGGTGGAAGTCCTATTAAGTTTAGACTTGTAAAAGGTGCTAACATGGAGATGGAAGAAACAGAAGCCTCTCAAAAGCACTGGGAAATGGTAACTTATACTGATAAAAGTGATACAGATTCTAACTATAAAAGAATGATTAGATTTGCACTTCAAAGTGAAAATGCACCATTTATGCATGTTGGAACAGGTTCTCATAACTTATTCGAACAAGCTTTTGCCGTTGAGTTAGCAAGAGTAAATGAAACTTCAAAATATCATACAATTGAGATGCTTGAAGGTATGAGTGAGCCAGCAAGACTTGCTATTAAAGAGATTACAAAAAATGCAATTTTATATGCTCCAACAGCTTCAAAAGAGCAGTTTACAAATGCGATTGCTTATTTAGTTAGAAGACTTGATGAAAATACAGGTCCAAATAACTTTATTAGATATTCATTTGGTTTAGAAGTTGGTTCAAAAGATTGGAAAATGCAAGACCAATTATTTAGAAAATCTTTCGAAAATGAGAAAACTTCATTTGTTGGTGCAAAAAGACAGCAAAATAGATTAGAAGAAAAATGGGATGACTTTAATGGTTCTTCTTATGATACAGGCGATTACCATGCTGAAGCTGATACTGATTTTGTATTACCAAAAAATCAAGAGTGGGCAAGAAATATTGTAAAAAAATGGAAGTTCTCAAAAGATACAGAACATGAAATAACTCCTGTTGTAGTTGGTGGTGAGGATTTAACACAAGATAGAAAAATCGTTGAAGCTATTGACAAGTCTCAATTAAAAGAGGGTGTTTTAGCAGGTAAGTTTGCAAATGCAACTGCTGAAGATTTAAAAAGAGCAGTTGATGTTGCAAAAGCTGATGTTGACGGATGGAGAAATTTATCTCATAAACAAAGACATGCAATGCTTAAACAAGCAGCTATAAAAGTTAGACAGAGAAGAGATGATTTAATTGGTGTTGCGGCTGCTGAGGTTGGTAAAGTATTTACTGAAACTGATGTTGAAGTATCTGAAGCAGTTGACTTTATTGAGTTTTATTCACATAGTGCACAATACTGGGATAAATATGAAAACTTAGAGTTTAGTGGAAAAGGTGTAGGTGTAGTAGTACCACCTTGGAATTTCCCTGTTGCTATTCCTTTAGGTGGTGTAGCTTCTATTTTAGCTGCTGGCAATACTGTTATCATTAAGCCTGCGTCAGTTGCTGCATTAACAGCATACGAAATGTGTAAATGTTTCTGGGATGCTGGTATTTCTAAAAATGTTTTACAGTTTGTTCCTTGTCCGGGAGCTCTTGCTGGTGAGCATTTAATAGCAAATAAAGATGTTGATTTTGTAATTTTAACTGGTGGTGAAGATACAGCATATAATATGTTAGAAACAAGACCTGATTTATTCTTAACTGCTGAAACTGGTGGAAAAGATGCAACTATTGTTACAAATATGGCAGATAGAGACCAAGCTGTTAAAAATGTATGTTTAAGTGCATTTAATAACTCAGGTCAAAAGTGTAGTGCTACTTCACTTCTTGTATTAGAAGAAGAAGTTTATAATGACAAAGCCTTTAGAAAAGCTTTAGTTGATACAGCCTCATCTATGAGTGTTGGTTCTGTTTGGGATTTTTCAAATAGAATTGGAACATTAGCAAATAAAGTTAGTGGTGCACTTGAAAAAGCTATTAATGAGCTTGAAGATGGTGAAGAATGGGCATTAAAACCTTCATATGCTGATGATAATGAGTATATGTTAAAACCTGCAATTAAGTGGGGTGTAAAAGAGGGTGCATTTATTCATAAAAATGAGTTATTTGGACCAGTACTTGCTGTTATGAAAGCAAATGATTTAAAACACGCAGTTGAGATTGTAAACTCTACTGGATATGGTTTAACATCAGGAATTGAATCTTTAGATGAAAGAGAAGTTGCGTACTGGAAAGCAAACTTAAAAGCTGGTAACCTATATATCAATAGAGGAACTACAGGTGCGATAGTTTTAAGACAACCATTTGGTGGTATGGGTAAATCTGCAATTGGTGCAGGTAGAAAAGTAGGTATTTATAATTATATTACTCAATTTGTTGATTATACTGAAACTAAAACACCAAGTGTAAGTAGAAGATATAGTTCTGATTTAGCAAGTTTTATTGAAAGTTGTTCAAAAACTCATCATAACAAAGAGGATTTTGAGAAGTTATCAATTGCTTTACAGTCTTACTATGAAAACTATGAAAATGAATTTAGCGTAGAAAAAGATTATTGTAAAGTAAGAGGAGAGGATAATCACTTTAGATATATTCCTTTAGAAAATGTTTTAATTAGAGTATCTGATGATGATACAATCTTTGAAGCTGTTTCAAGAGTTTTAGCTGCAAGAGTTGCTGGAGTTCATTTTAAAGTTTCGATTGAAAATAATAGTCTTGTAAAAGAGTTTTTAGAAAAAAATAAAGAAGAATTATTTACTTCAAGAGATGGCTTAGTTGTTCAAAGTGAAGAGAAAATGATGAAAAATATCTCTTCATATGATAGAGTAATTTACTCAGATATTGCAAAAGTTAGTCCTGCTGTATTTGAAGAAGCTAATAAATCAGTAACTTTTATCGTAAGACAAAAACCAATGATGGAAGGAAGATTAGAACTTCTAAACTACTTCATTGAACAATCAGTTTCTCACTCTTTCCATAGATATGGAAATATAGGAGCTAGAGAACACAAAAAATAAGAGAATTTTCTCTTATTTTTATTCAAACCTTACAGCCTATACTAACTGTTGTTTCCTATCTTGTGCTTATTATGGGCTGTAAGTTTTGAATATTAAAACAAACTACTTCATCGCTTTTTAACTGCTTTACTTATATAATCTAAAAAAAATTCGGCTTGGAAAAAAAATGTTTAATACTTTATCAAATTTTATTGCACCTAATATCGCTATTGATTTAGGTACTGCTAATATGATTGTTACAACTAAAAATAAAGGGGTTATTATAAATGAACCGTCTGTTGTTGCAATACAAAAAAATAATAAAGGACAAGATAAGGTAATAGCAGTTGGTTTAGAAGCAAAAAGAATGCTTGGAAAAACACCATTGAATATAAGAGCAATTAGACCAATGAAAGATGGGGTTATTGCTGATTTTGATACAACTGAAATAATGATAAACTATTTTATTCAAAAAGCATATAAAAAGAACTTTTTCTTTAAACCAAAGATTATTATCTGTATTCCTTATGGTGTAACACCAGTTGAGAGAAATGCTGTAAAAGAATCAGCTATGGCAGCAGGAGCTAGAAAGGTTTACTTAATTGAAGAGCCTTTAGCAGCAGCTATTGGAGCAGGTGTGCCTGTAAATAGTCCAAATGGTCATATAGTTGTAGATATAGGTTCTGGTACAACTGAAATAGGTCTTACTTCTTTGGGTTCATTGGTTTTATGTAAAGCAACTAGAACAGCTGGAGATAGCTTTGATGAAGCAATAGTAAAGTTTGTAAAACAAAGTTATAATCTAACTATTGGAGAATCAACAGCAGAAGAAATAAAGTTTGCTATTGGAACTGCTATAAAACTTGATAAGCCTTTAATTGTTGAGGTGAAAGGTAAAGATAACTTTGGTTTTTTAAAAACTATTAAATTAAATAGTGAAGAGTTTAGAAAAGCAATAGCAGAACCTTTAAAAGAGATTTCAAACTCTGTAAAAAAACTATTAGAACAAATGCCTCCTGATTTAGCTTCCGATGTTATAGATAATGGAGTGATTCTTACAGGTGGGGGAGCTTTATTAAGAGGGATTGATAAATACTTATCAAATATTATAAAACTTCCTGTTAGAGTAAGTGAAGATCCTTTAATGGCTGTATCAAATGGTACAACAGAAGTTTTAAAAAATATGGAACTTCTAAATCTTTTAGATGATTAATATGCAAAAAGACTTTTACAAAAATCTAAGTAGTATTGAGTCAATAAAAGATATTATAAATAGTAGTAGCTATAAAGAAATGCCAGATGATTGGTATATTATAGTAACTGATGTAAAAAACTCAACAATTGCTATAAATGAGGGAAAATATAAAGAAGTAAATATGGTAGGTGCTTTAAGTATTATCTCTATTTTGAATATTGATAAAACTTTAGATTTACCTTTTGTTTTTGGTGGAGATGGGGCATTTATTCTTATTCCAAAAACAATACTTAATCAAAGTAAACAAGCCTTACTTGCTGTGAAAAAAATATCTAAAGAGTCTTACTTCTTAGATTTAAGAGTAGGGATTATTCCTGTTTCAAAAATATATGAAAATAAAAAATCCCTTCTTATTACTAAATTAAAACTAAATGAAGATAGCTTTCAAGCCATCATTAAAGGTGGTGGATTAGAGTATGCTGATGAGCTTTTAAAAAATAGTGAAGAGTTTTTTATAAAAGAGAAACTATTAGAGAGTACAAATGTTGATTTAGAAGGTTTAGAGTGTAGATGGGAAGCTATAAAATCACCTAAAGATGACACTTTAGCTATTATAATTAAAGCCGCTGATGATAATTACTATTCAAATATCTTAGATAATATTGAAAAAATTGTAGGAGATAAAAATAAAAGATCTCCTTTAAATGATAGTAATTTAAAACTTAGTTTTAATAACAATGATTTAAAAGTTGAAGCTTCTATTTATGAAAAAAACTCTTTAAAGAGATATATAAATGTAATGGGTTTAAAACTTATAAATATAATAGGTTTGTTTTTGATGAAGGGAAATATTGGGAAATGGGGCTCTTACAGAAAAAGAACAATCTCTTCAATTGATGCAGAAAAATTTGATGATGTGTTAAGAATGGTAGTTTCAACTACTAAAGAACAGACTTTAAAACTGCAAACTTATTTAGAAAAAGAGTTTGAAAAAAATACTTTAGTTTATGGTTTACACAAATCAAATGCAGCTTTAATGACTTGTTTGATTTTTGAGAGACATGGTAAGCATGCTCACTTTGTAGACTCCTCAAATGGTGGTTATGCAATTGCTGCAAAAGCTTTTAAACAAAGAGTTTTAAAAGATAAAAGTGACAATTAGATATAATCCATTTAAATATAAGGATAACTTAACTTGAAAGAACTTACAAACTATTATACAAACAAAGATATATTATTTAAGCAAATTGAAAAAGTAGAACCAAAAGCTTTAGGCTCAAGAAAAAAAATGGATATTTATAGTGCAACAAGTGTGGACTCAAAATATTATGCAATTTTTAAAGTAGATGCAAAAAGTAGGTTCTTAAGAAAAAATGCAGATGAATTAATGGTTTTATGTGAAAAACTAGCCTCTTTAAAAGAACATAATTTTAAGAAAAAAGAGTTGATTATTTCAAGTCCATTATGCTCAAAAGCCAAAAAGTATTTAGAAGAAAACTCATGGAGTGTTAGAGTTGATTTTATGTGATATTGGAAATACAACTTTTCATTTTTTAATAAATAAAAAGCATAAAAGATTTAGTTTAAAAGATGAAATACCTTCATTTTCAGAACAAATTGTTTATGTTTCTGTAAATAAAAAAGCTACTAAAAAACTTTTAAAAGCCAATCCAAATGCAATAAATATAAAAAAATATTTAAAGTTTGAAACTGATTATGTAGGTCATGGAATAGATAGGGCACTTGCTTGTGTATATGAAAAAAATGCTGTAATAGTTGATGCTGGAAGTGCTATTACAGTTGATATTATGGAAGATGGTATTCACAAAGGTGGTTTTATATTACCTGGTTTTAGAGCTTTTATGAAAACTTATCCAAAAATATCTAAAAAACTAAAGTTTGATTTTGAAAAAAATATAAATTTAGATAAAATACCGCTTCAAACAAAAGATGCTATACAATACGCTATGTTAAAATCTATCATTTTACCCATCAAAGAAATAAGTAAAAATAAGCACATAATATTTACAGGTGGGGATGGAAAGCTATTAAGCCAATATTTTAAAAATAGTATTTATAAAAAAGATTTAATATTTGAGAACATGAAAAGGATTATTGATGCTAACAATTGCATTGCCTAAGGGAAGAATTGCTAAGGAGACTCTAGCTAAGTTTGAGAAAGCTTTTGGTGAAGAGTTTGTATTTGAAGATAGAAAGTTAATACTAGAAAAATCAGGATTTAGATTTTTAAATGTAAGAAATCAAGATGTACCAACTTATGTAATGCATGGAGCAGCTGACTTAGGTGTTGTTGGACTTGATGTATTAGAAGAAAAAGAGTATGACTTAATCAAACTACTTGACTTAGAACTTGGAAGATGTAAAGTTGCATTTGGACTAAGAAAAGGTGAGCAGTTAGATTTAACAAAAAGTAAAATCACTGTTGCTACAAAACATGAAAAAATTGCAAAGAAATTTTTCGAAGAAAAAGCAATGGCTGTTGAGATTATTAAACTTTATGGTTCTATTGAACTTGCACCGTTAGTTAATCTTTCTGATTGTATTGTTGATATTGTAGAAACGGGTGAAACTATGAAACAAAATGGACTTGAAGTAGGTCCTACTATTATGGAAAGTTCAGCTCACTTAATAGCTAATAAAAATGCTTTCTATGCTAAAAAAGATTTAATCTTAGATTTAAAAGAGAAGATAGAAGAAGTACTTTAATGGGATTAGATTTATACTCAAAAATAGAGCCTTATTTAGATTTTGAAGATGAGGTTTATGAACTTCACAGACAGTTTATGGAGTTTGTGATGGTAAATGAACTTGACAATATCATTGATATTGGATGTGGTCAAGGATACTTTTTAGAAAATCTTAAAATAAATGGTAAAAAAGCTTTTGGAACTGATTTAAGTGTTGAACAAATAAAAGTTTGTAAAGCAAAAGGTTTAGATGCATCTGCTATACCTTTAGATGAAGTAGAAGAAAAGTTTGATTGTGCTACTGCTATTTTTGATGTATTAAATTACATGGATAAAGAGTATTTACAAACTTTTATAAAAGATGTTTATTCTGTATTAAATAAAGATGGATATTTTATCTTTGATGTAAACTCTTATTTTGGATTTGATGTAATCGCTCAGGGTTGTATAACTATGGACTTAAAAGATAAGTTCATATCAATAGATGCTATTTTTGAAGATGATAAACTTCAAACGAATCTAACACTATTTACAAAACAAAAAAGCAATCTTTTCTCAAAAGAGGCTGATTTTATTGTACAAGAGTATCACTCAAAAGAGTTCTTAAAAAATCTTCTTGAAACAACTGGCTTTAAAGTTCAAGAAATAAGAGATTTTAACTTACATAGCGAAGAGGAATCTGACAAGCTTATTTTTATTTGTAAAAAAAATTAATAATTTTTATCTAGGCAACTTCTAGGCAACTTTTTTACTTTATAATTAAAGTATAAGAAAATATCTAGAAGGAAAATGCCATGATTAAGTTATTAGTTAGACAAACAAACGGAGAAATACAAGAACAAGAAGTTCAAAATAATATGAACTTTCAACCCTTAGAAGGGGAACAGTTCTATTTTGTTGGTGCGGATAGTTATACTTTTACTTTATCTTCAGATGAAAAGTCTGTAGTTCTTATATTAAATGACAATGGTGAAAAAGTTCAAATTGTTTTAGATAATATGGCTGATCTAATTAAAGCCAATGATCCTACAGATGCTTTCTCATTACTTACGGCACTTGGGGTTTCATCAACAGCGGATGGAGACCAAGAAATTTTAAAAGCATTAAACAATCCTAATCTAGAAAATACACAAGTTGTGGATCTATTAAAAGATAACTTATCAAATAGTACAATGGCAGAAATTGATGGTTCTATTATTGATGATTTTGGATCTTTAGTTGAAAATTTAGAAGCAGCAGCGGCTGGAGAAAACCAAGGTGAAGCTTATTTAAATATTGTAGAAACTAGAGGTCAAGAAGCAACACCTGCTGATACTTCAAGAGGTGAAAGAATTGAAACAGAAGATACATCTGATGAAGATACTGAAGAAACAGAAGACACTGAAGATACAACACCTGAAAATGATGAAGCTCAACTTGTAGAAGATACAGTACCAGAAGATACAACAGATGAAAGTACTGTAGATGAAAATACAACAGATGAAATACCAGAAGATACAACACCTGAAAATACAGTAGATGAAAACACTACAGATGCAATTGATGAAGATACAACACCTGAAAATACAGTAGATGAAAATACAACAGATACTATTCCTGAAGACACTACAGATGAAAGTACTGTAGATGAAAATACAACAGATGAGATACCAGAAGATACAACACCTGAGAATACAGTAGATGAAGACACTACGGATGAGTCTACAGTAGATGAAAATACAATAGATGAAGTACCAGAAGACACTACAGATGAAAGTACTGTAGATGAAAACACAATAGATGAAATACCAGAAGATACAACAGATGAGTCTACAGTAGATGAAAATACAACATATGAAGTACCAGAAGATACAAAAGACTTAAAACCAGAAGACACAACAGATGAAAATACAACAGATGAAGATACAAAAGACTTAGTACCAGAAGATACAACAGATGAAAGTACAGTAGATGAAAATACAACAGATGAAGTACCAGAGGATACGACTAATGAGTCTACAGTAGATGAAAATACAACGGATGAAATACCAGAAGATACAACAGATGAAAATACTATAGACGAAAATACAACAGATGAAGTGCCAGAAGATACAAAAGACTTAATACCAGAAGATACGACAGATGAAAATACAGTAGATGAGGATACAAAAGATTTAGTACCAGAAGACACAACAGATGAATCTACAGTAGATGAAAATACGACGGATGAAATACCAGAGGATACGACTGATGAGTCTACAGTAGATGAGAATACAACAGATGAAGTACCAGAAGATACAAAAGACTTAATACCAGAAGATACAACAGATGAGAGTACGGTAGATGAAAATACGACGGATGAAATACCAGAAGATACGACAGATGAGTCTACAGTAGATGAAAACACAACAGATGAAATACCAGAAGATACAACAGATGAGAATACAATAGATGAAGACACAAAAGACTTAGTACCAGAAGACACAACGGATGAGTCTACAGTAGATGAAAACACAACAGATGAAGTACCAGAAGATACGACAGATGAAAGTACAGTAGATGAAGATACGAAAGATGAAGTACCAGAAGATACGACAGATGAAAGTACTGTAGATGAAAATACAACAGATGAAGTACCGGAAGATACAACAGCAGAAGATACTGGAGAAGATACAGCTCCTGAAGATACAAAAGATTTAGGATATGGAGGTTTCTGGATAGCTCATCAAGGAAATAGTAATAAAGACCAAAACTATGGAATTGAAGAAGATGATGGAACATCAAAAGGTAATAACAACAATGGTTCTACAAGTACTTTTAATGTACAGTTTGGTAGTGAACTAATGCAAACAGGCAATGGCGATTATAAAATGAATAATTCAGGAGATAAATCTATTGCTGAAGGTGAGACTCAACATATTCTATTTAGAATAAGTGGAGATGCAAGATATCATGATGGTGATTTTGATATATCTGTAGATGCTGTTAGAAAAGGTTTAGTTGCTGAAGTTGAAGGTATTGCACTTGATTCTGATGGAACAGAAGTATTAGTAGTTAAATTAACAGCTACAGAAGATACTCATTTAAATGGAAATCCTTTTGACGTTACAGTTACAGCATTGGGCGATAGCGATTCAAATGAAGGTGATGAATCTTTAACTTTAGATATTATTGATAGTATTTGGGAAGGTGAAAATGATGATGACTATGGAAATAGTGGAAACGATTATGCTAAATATACTATTGAAGATGGAGAATCTGTAACATCTCAAGCTGATTATTCTAAATCTATCTCAATAAACGATGTACCTGAAGCATCTCATTTTGAAGATACAACAGATGGGTATGAAAATAAATGGGATATTCCAGAAGATACAACAGATTTAGTACCAGAAGATACAACAGATGAAAATACAGTAGATGAAGATACAACAGATTTAGTACCAGAAGATACAACAGATGAGAATACAGTAGATGAAGATACAAAAGACTTAGTACCTGAAGACACTACAGATGAGAATACAGTAGATGAAAATACAGTAGATGAAATACCAGAAGATACAACAGATGAAAATACAGTAGACGAGGATACAACAGATTTAGTACCAGAAGATACAACAGATGAGAATACAGTAGATGAGGATACAAAAGATTTAGTACCAGAAGATACAACAGATGAAAATACAGTAGATGAAAATACTACTGATGAAGTACCAGAAGATACAAAAGATTTAGTGCCAGAAGATACAACAGATGAGAACACAGTAGATGAAGATACAAAAGACTTAGTTCCAGAAGACACTACTGATGAGAATACAGTAGATGAAAATACTACTGATGAAATACCAGAAGATACAACAGATGAAAATACAGTAGATGAAAATACTACTGATGAAGTACCAGAAGATACAACAGATTTAGTACCAGAAGACACTACTGATGAGAATACAGTAGATGAAGATACAAAAGACTTAGTACCAGAAGATACAACAGATGAAAATACAGTAGACGAAGATACAAAAGATTTAGTACCAGAGGACACTACAGATGAGAATACAGTAGATGAAAATACTATAGATGAGGTACCAGAAAACACAACAGATGAGAATACAGTAGATGAAAATACTACTGATGAAGTACCAGAAGATACAACAGATTTAGTACCAGAAGATACAACAGATGAAAATACAGTAGACGAGGATACAAAAGATTTAGTTCCCGAAGACACAACAGATGAAGCTACAGTAGATGAGAATACAATAGATTTAATACCAGAAGACACAACAGATGAAAGTACGGTAGATGAAGATACAATAGATGAAAATACTACATCTGAAAATACAATAGATTTAATACCAGAAGATACGACTGATGAGAATACAGTAGATGAAGATACAACAGATGAAGTACCAGAAGATACTGCTGATGAGAATACAGTAGATGAAGATACAACAGATGAAGTACCAGAAGATACTGCTGATGAAAACACAGTAGATGAAGATACAACAGATGAAGTACCAGAAAATACAACAGACGAAGATACAACAGATGAAAATACAACTGATGGATATGAGAAGTATTTTGATGGTGATGGTAATGAAGTAACAAATAGTAATCCAATTGATTTAGAAGATGGATTTGATAAAGTTGATATAGATTTATCTGATAATGAAAATGTTGATTTAACTGAAATAGTAGCAAAACTTGAGAATATTGAGGTTATTGATTTTACTGATGGTGAAAATCAACAAATTGATTTAAATATTGAAGATATTATTGATATTACTGATGATAATAATGAGTTAATAATCAAAGGTGATAATGGGGATGAAATTAATTTAGAAGATTCATCTGATTGGACTAAGAGTGAAACTTCAAAAACAGTTGAAGGTGAAGAAGGTGAATTCTTTGAATATACAAACAATAATGTAACTGTTTTAATCGAAAATGATGTGGATGTAGACGACATTTAATAGTTATATTATATTAATAATAAACAAGGTACAATTTCCTTGTTTGTTATTTTATTTCAAACAAATTACCAAAAAATAGGCTAATTAATGGATAAAAAACTATCTGACAAAATCTCAACTGCAATTATTTCTTTAGACACAATGACAAAAACAGTTTATGACAAATTTTCAAAAATGGCACATTTGCAAAACAAAAACTACTTAGAAGTTTGGAGTCATTATCCGATGTGTGGAAAAGGAAACTTTAATCCTCAAACGATGGTAAAAGAGTCTTCAATTATAGAATCTTATTTATTATTAAACTATCTTCGAAAAGAAAATGTAAACTGTAGATTTTGGTATAACAATGCATTGTTTATTTATAATGAAAAATTATTTAGGATTGTTGGACAAGATATTGTAGAAGTTGATTTAGAAGGTTTATATTATTTTAGTCTTAGAGAATCATTTTCTCATCCGTTTTTTTCAATATTAGAAATACTTTTAGAACAAAATAATGGAAAACTTGCAAAACCAAATAAAGCAACAATGTTAAATGTTGGTTGTATGAATAAAATGCATGCTTTGAAACAACTTTACAAAAATAGAGAAAAATATGTTCAAGATGTAATTATCCCTTATAATTTACAAGCAAGTGATTATCCAGTTTTTATGAATTTTATTAAGAGTAATTTAGGCAATAAAATAGTTTTTAAAAATGATGGTATTCAAGAAGGTAAAGGTGTAATCTTTAAAAATATTGAAAACAATATAGATTACCCTGAATTAAAAAAGTCTTTATCTATTCATAAACAAAGACAAAGAGAGTTACTTATAACACCTGCCTTTGAAATAAAAGATGAATATAGATGTTATTTTACTAATTATGAAAACAATGCAAAAGTATTTTCAATTAAACAAAGACAGAATATGACAGAGGAAGAAGATTATTATAATAAAGAGCATATTCATATCAATGTAAATATGAAAGTAAAATGGCATGAAGTAAAGAAAAAAAGTGAAAAGTTTAAATTTGCTTCAACTATTGCAAAAGAGATGATATCACTAATGGATTATGATACAGGTTGCATTGAGTTTGCAATTACAAATGATGATAAAATTGTATTTTTTGAAGTAAATCAAATGGCAGGTCCATTACCTTTTGAGGGTGAAGATACTACAAATATAAATGATTTTTATTTATCAATATTTGATGAAATGGTAAGATAGTGGAAACAACTAACTCAGTGGAAGAACTTCAATTAGAAATACAGAATCTAAGAAAGCTTTTAAATGAGGAAAGAAGAAAGAATAAAATAAAAGATGAAGTTTGTATTCAGCAATCAAAAATGGCTGCAATGGGTGAAATGATTGGGAATATTGCTCATCAATGGAGACAACCTTTAATGGAATTGTCTTCTGTCTTAATGGTTTTAGAAACAAAACTTGAACTTAATGGAAAAGTATCAAATAGTGAGCTACTTGATGCCATAAAAAAATCTGACAAATTAACAAAACATATGTCTAGTACAATAGATGACTTTAGAAGTTTTTTCTCAAAAGAAAAACAAAAAGTTAAATTTACTATATCAGAACAAATAAAGAGAGTTGTAAATATTTTAAGTACAACTTTGAGTAATAAAGATATAAAAGTAAATATTGTAATAAAATCAAATCCTGTAATTTTGGGTTTTAAAAATGAGTATTCACAAGCTTTGATAAATATAATCACAAATGCTAAAGATGAATTGATTAATAGAAAAGTAAAAAATGGCCATATTGATGTAAAAGTATATGAAGAAAATGGTTATTGTATTACAGAAGTAGTTGATAATGCAGGTGGAATAAAAGAACAGTATTTAAATGAGATATTTAAGCCTTTTGTTACTTTTGAAAAGAAGGATGGAACGGGAATAGGTTTATTCATGACAAAGTTAATTGTTGAAAATAATATGTCTGGAAAAATCTCAGTAGAGAATATAAATGATGGAGCAAAGTTTAAAATATCTTTACCTATAAAAAGTTAAAGATATTTAAGTTGATATCCAACTCCTGAAATATTTTTTATAGAGTCTTTACCAATTTTTTTTCTAAGTTTACTTAATACAGATTTTAAAGCAGCTTCTGTAGCTTCATATTCATCTTCCCATAAATGTGCTTTTATTTCTTCTTTTGTTACAGTTCTATTTTTATTTTCATATAAATACTCTAATAATTGAATCTCTTTATTTGTAATATCTTTTTGAGTTTCTTCTTCAAATAACTGTTTTTTAGAGATATTATAAACAATATCATTTGGAAATTTGATCAAAAATCCATTGTGTTGAATATAATCATCAAGAGCCTTATTTAGGGCACCCTTTAAATCTGCTAAGTTAATAGGCTTTAATAAATAATCACTTAATTTCAATTTTGTTGCATCAAGTAGTAGGTTAGTTTCACTGTGTGCAGTCAATAAAATAACTGGAATATATTTATTTTCTTCTCTTATTATTTTTATAAATTCAATTCCTGAAATTTCAGGCATATTTATATCGCTTATTATTATGTCAATTTTATTATTTTTATAATATTCAAGTGCTTCTTTTGCATCTTTTGCTGATATAACGCTATTAGAAAGCATACATAGAACCTGATTAATATTATTTCTTATTTCCTCTTCATCTTCAACATAAAGAATTGTTAGGGACTTCAGTAATTCAATTTTATTATTAATTGACATAAATAGATAGGCCTTTTCCTGTGTGAATATTTAATGTTACATTATTATAACTAAATGCAAGGTAAATTAAGTATAATAACATGAAAATATAACGTAAAATATAAATAATTTTATAATTGGGATAGGGATGTCTAGTAAGCACATAAAAACAGTTTTACTTTCATTTATTGCAACTTCTTATATAAATGCAACAACACTAAAAGAAACGGTACTTAATGTTCTTGATAGTAACGCGGATGTGTTGTCTGAAAAGTTTAATAAAGAAGCATATAAAAAATATATAGATGAAGAAAAAGGTGATTATTTACCAACATTGGATTTAGATGCATTTGTTGAGGATTCTAAAACTACTTTAAATAGAGATAATCAACCAAATGATCCAACAACAGCTAAAAAAGATGGATGGAATGCTGTTTTTAGATTTGAGCAGGTTTTATATGATGGAGGAAGAACTCCAAGTGAAGTTGAAGAGTTTAGACATAGTTATATTGCAAATAAATATAGAAGTGATAGAAGAGTTGAAGAAGTTGTAAGAAGTGCAGTTGATAGTTATCTAAATTTGGTTAAGTATCAAGAGTTAATTGATATTTCAACACATAGTGTTAATATTCATGATGAGTATTTAGTTATTGCACAAGAAAAAGAAGAAATAAGTGGTGAAGTTTTAGAGAGTTATCAAGTTAATTCAAAAAAGCATTTTGTTATTGATAGATTGATGGAACAAAGAATTGATAGAACTAATGCTTTAAATACATATGAACAACTTACAACTCAAGAGATTTCTGGAAATATTTGTAGACCAGTTATTAATGAAAAGCTTATTCCAAAAAGTTTAGAAAAAACAATAGAAGAAACACTTAGAACAAACTCTAAAGTACTAGAAACAATCTCAAAAGTAAAAGAACAAAGAGAAAATTATATTCAAGCAAATGCTGCAAACCTTCCTAGTCTTAGATTTCAATGGCAGATGACTTGGGATGATGATTTATCTGAAGAAGAAAATGGAAGAGAAGATATAAATAGAGTAAGATTAATTCTTGCATGGAATTTATATGAGGGTGGAAAAACAAAACTAGCAAAACAAAGAGAAGAGCTATTTTTAAAAGAGCAACAAAAAGTATTAGATAACACAATAAGAGAAGTAACAAGAGAAGTTAAAACAAGCTACACAAATTACTATGATAAAAAAGCAAAAGTAGAAAACTTAAAAAAGTATGTACAAGATAATAAAAATATTAAAGAAGTATATCTTAAGCAATTAGAAGATGGTACAAGAACTTTTATTGATATTTTAAATGCAGAGTCTGAATATTTCAGGTCTCAAATTGATATTATAGAAGAAGAGTATGAACTTTTTAGTATTTATTATGATTTATTAATGCAAAGAAATATTTTGGCAAATTCAATTATAAACTCAAAAACTCAAGTTTGTCCTGCTTTTGAAAGTATTTCAAAGAAAGCTAAAAAAGCAAAAGAAGAAAAAAACAAAGATGAAAAGAAACTTGATGATGATTTATTAAATTTACTTGATAATGAACTAGAAGAAGAAAAGCCAGTAAAAAATAGTGCAAATTTAGATGATGAAATCAATAGTCTAATATTTGATGAAGAGCCAACAGCTTATATAACAAAACCAGTAGAAGAAAATAGTTTAGAACTTGATGATTTAAAGATTGAAGAAAAAAATAGTGAATTAATTAAAAATTCTCCAATTCCAGAGGGTAAATATACTATTAATATAACAACATTAAAAAATAGTGAAGATATACAAACATTTATAACTAAGATGAAACTTGAGAATGAAAAAATTGTTTTATACCATACAAATAATGGAACAAAAGTTTTATATGGTGCTTATGAAAATACTAATGAAGCTTTAGTTGATATGAAAGGTTTTTCATTAAAACTGTTAAATAAAAATGTATATATTGATACGTTAGAAAAGCATAGAGTTAATTTTAAAAAATACAAAACTGTAAATAAGTAGGGTAGTTATGAGTGAAAATTTAAATACTCAAGAGAGTGATCTTTTAAAAGGGAAAAGAAAAGTTGATTGTTTGTTGGAATGTTTACTTTTTTTATCTAAATTTCATCAAAGGGCAGTTTCAAAAGAAGCATTGTCATATGGACTAGGGATTCATGGAGAGGTTTTAAATCAAGGTAATTTTATTGCTTCTGCAAAGAAAATAGGACTTATTTCAAAGCCTGCTGCTAGGGATAAAATAACTGATATAGATAAACTAGCACTTCCTGCTGTAATTTATACAAAAGATAATTGTTCTGCTGTTTTACTTGATTATGATGTAAATTCAAATAGTGCAACAGCAATACTACCTGAAATAAGTGAAGGTGAAACTAAACTTACTTTAGAAGAGTTAGAACAAAGATACACAGGTAAATGTATTATTATTAAGCCTGCATATAATTTTGAAAATAGAGTTAGTCAAGGTGTAAAAATAGAGCAACCTAAAAAGTGGTTTTGGGGTGCAATGAAGAGAAATAAAGATTTATATATAAAAGTTGCAATTGCTTCAATTTTTATCAATATCTTTGTTATAGCAACACCTTTATTTATCATGAATGTATATGATAGGATTTTACCAAATAACGCGATAGAGACTTTATGGGCACTTGCAATTGGTATTTTTGTAGTTATGACTTTTGATTTTATTTTAAAAGTTATAAGGTCAAAATATTTAGCAAAAGCTTCAAAAAGAGCAGATATTGTAATGTCAAATAAAATATTTGATCAACTTTTAAATATTAGGCTTGACCAAAAACCTGCATCTACTGGTATGTTTGTAAATAGACTTCAATCTTTTCAAGCAATTAGAGATTTCTTTGGTACGGCAACAGTTGCGACAATAGTTGATATTCCATTTTTATTTATTTTTATAGGAATAATCTTTTATATTGGTGGTATTTTAGGTTGGATTACAGTTGCTACTCTTTTAATTGCTATTGCTTTTTCTTTGATTATGCAAAAGCCAATTCAAAAACTAGTTAAACAATCATCAAAAGAAGAGCAGTTAAAGCATACAACTTTAAATGAAACAGTATCTGGTTTAGAAATAATTAAAAGTGTAAGAGGGCAAAATAGGATGAAAGCCCATTGGGATAAGTCTATTGGTCAAACAGTTTATTTTAATGAACAATCACAAGAACTATCACAAATCACTTCGTACTTTACTTCTTTTATTTCTCAGTTATCAAATATCTTTATCATTATTGGTGGGGTATATTTAGCAAGTACTGGAGATTTAACAATGGGTGGTATTGTTGCTGCTATGCTTTTAAATAGAAGAGCAATCTCTCCTGTATCTCAAATTGTAAATATGGTTTTAAGATATGATAGAACAGTATTAGCCTTAGATAATATTGATAAGATTATGCAAATGGAAGTTGAAAGAGAGAACAAAGTATATTTAAGTAGACCAGAACTTAAAGGTGAGATTGAGTTTAAAGATGTAACTTTCTCATATAAAGATAAAAACTATGAAGTTCTAAAAAATGTAAATCTAAAGATTAAACAAGGTGAAAAAATAGCCATTTTAGGAAGAATTGGTTCAGGTAAATCAACTCTTATAAAACTACTTCAAAATCTTTATGTTCCTAAAAAAGGTTCGATTCTAATCGAAAAAACTGATGTTAGACAAATTGACCCTGTTGATTTAAGACGAGCAATTGGTGTTGTTCCCCAAGAGCCATTTTTATTTATGGGAAGTGTAAAAGATAATATTACTATTGGTGAGCCTTTTGCAACTGATGAAGAGATTTTAAAAGCTTCTAAAATTGCTGGTGTTCATGAGTTTTTAGGTAAGCATGAATCAGGTTATGATTTCATGGTAGGTGAAAGAGGTGAAGGTTTAAGTGGTGGAGAAATTCAGTCAATTACACTTGCAAGAGCCTTAGTTAGTAATCCAAATATTATGATTTTAGATGAACCAACAAACTCAATGGATAAGCAAACAGAAAAAGAGTTTATTAAAAAACTGCATAATGTTTTAGATGACCAAACAGTAATTGTTGTTACTCATAAAACTTCAATGCTAGCGCTTGTTGATAGAGTTATTGTTTTAGATGATGGTAAGATAATTGCCGATGGACCAAAACAAAAAATTCTTGCTAAAAAGGATTCAAATGAAAAGTGATGTAAGTTTCGTACATAATCTTTATGGTCAAGCTAATGAAAAGATTAAGACTAATGTAGATTTATTATTCTTTTCAATTATTTTATTTGTAACTTCAATGATTATCTGGGCAAATATTGCCAAAATTGATGAGTTAGCAAGGGGTGAGGGTAAAGTAATTCCTTCTTCAAAGATTCAGACTATTCAATCTTTAGATGGAGGTTTAATTGAAGAGATTTTAGTAAAATCAGGAGATAAGGTTAAAATAAATCAGCCTTTAGTAAAAATTGATACTACTAGATTTCAAGCTACTTTTGAAGAGAATAAAGAGAGTTATAATCAATGGCTTACTATGGTTGAAAGATTAGAACTTGAAGCTAATATTGATGTGAGTAAAGAGATTCCAAAATTAGAGTTTTCTTCAAAAGTTAGAAAAATAGGTGAGGGTTATTTAGATTCTCAAAGAAAGCTTTACGAAAATAGAATTGATGAACTTATGACATCTTTAAAAGTTTTTGATTCTCAAATCAATCAAAAAAAGCAAGAATTAGCAGAGTTAAGGTCTAAAATATCACAGGCAAAAACTAATTTAAAGTTAATTACTGCTCAAAGAGCAACCATTAAAAGAATGGTTGAATCTGGTTCAAAATCAAGAATTGAACTAATTACTGTTGAAAAAGAGTATCAACAAACAAAAGGTGATTTAAGAACATTTGATTTAACAATTCCAAAAATAAACTATGCCATTTCTGAGGCAAAAGAGAAAAAGCAACAAAGAATAAAAGAGTTTAGAACAGAAGCTTCAAAAGAGTTAGAACGAATTCTTGTTGAGATAAAAAAGGCAGAAGCTAGACTTGTTTCTGATACAGATAAAATTGAGAAAACTGTAATTAAATCAAATGTAAATGGAACAGTTAAAGAGATTTATATGAATACAATTGGTGGAGTTGTAAAATCGGGAGTTACTTTAATGGATATTATTCCTGATAGTGAAAATCTTTTAATTGAAGCAAAAATTGACCCTAAAGATATTGCATTTATTAATCCAAGTCAAAATGTAATGATTAAACTTACAGCTTATGATTTTTCAATTTATGGTGGTTTAGATGGAAAAATCGTAGAGATTTCAGCTGATAGTATTGTAGATAAAGACTCTAAAGATGGTAAGAGTTATTACAAAGTTATAGTTGAAACTGATAAAAACTATTTAGAAAAAGATGGTAGAAAACTGCCAATTATTCCAGGTATGATTGCTAGTGTAGATATTGTTACTGGTAAAAAAACTATTATGGATTTTATTTTAAAACCAATATTAAAAGTTAAAGAAAACTCTTTACATGAGAAGTAGAAGGAAAAGTATGAGAAAAACAGTAATTTTTGGATTAATAGCACTTTTATTTTTAACAGGATGTTCATTGAAAAATGATACAAATCCTATAAAAAATGAAAAAAATATATCTAAAAGTCAGGATTTTATAGGTGAGACACCTCTTCATGATGCAGTAAGAGCAAAAGATATAAAAGAAGTAGAAAATCTTTTATCTAAAAAAAGTATTGATGTAAATTTAAAAGATAAATATGGATATACAGCTTTACATTTAGCTGCAAGATTAGATGAGTTAGAGATTGCAAAACTTTTAGTAAAAAATGGTGCTAGAGTAAATAGCACAGATGTATTTAAAGATACACCTTTACTTGATTCAACAAGAAATAGTACAAATGCCATGTCTAAGTTTTTATTATGTAATAAAGCTTCAAAAAATGTAAAAGACAGACACCTAATGACACCTTTACATAATTCTTCAAAAAATAGTGATATTTTTATTATGATGATGATTCAATCAAATGACATTACAAAGATGTGTGAACAGTTAGATATCACGATTGATTATTATGATGAAGAAGAGAATAAGATTTGTGGTTCTATTGTAAAAGGTGTAGCAACAAAAGTAAAACTTACAATTTCAGATGAAAATAGTGAAGGTTTAAAACCTTTTGGACCATATAATTCTAAAATCCAAAATGATAAATATTGTGCAACTTTAGATAAAACTTTAGATACAGCTAATGCATACTTAATCACTGCGATTGGTACAAATAGTGTTGATAAAGATATAGAAGTTTCAAACTTAAATGACTTATTAGAAGATAAAGCTGTTGAACCAAAAGAGCCATCACAGTTTATTTCTGGATTATATGAAGATTTAATGGCAGAGTTTAAAGATGATTTTGAACCATGGAATGCTACACTTGATAAAAATGGTTTAATCTTTAGATTTATGAAACCAAATGTTTTATTCTCTTTAGGAAGTAGTAATTTAAAAGACTCATACAAAACAATTTTAGATGACTTTTTCCCAAGATATTTAAAGGTTTTAGAAAAATATAAAAGTGAAATTGCAGAAGTTAGAGTTGAAGGTCATACTTCATCAGAATATAGAAGTGTAAAAACAATTGAAGAGAAATATAACAAAAATAAAATACTTTCTCAAAAAAGAGCAAAGCAAGTTCTTGAGTATACATCAAATCTTAGTAATGAAAGAGTTTTACAGAATAAAGAGTGGTTAGATTCTGTTTATAACTCTTATGGTATGTCTTCTGATAATTTAATCTTTGATGATTTAGGTATTGAAGATAAAAATGCTTCAAGAAGAGTTGAGTTTAATATAGAAAAGATAATAGAATAAAGGCTAGAGTATGAATAAGCTATTTTATGTATTACCTTTAATAGCACTAATTTTTAGTGCTTGTAGCCAAAAAGAGTACACTACAGCTGTTACAGTAAAAGATAAAGATGGACTTATAAATGATGAGGGTAAACTTTTAGTAAAGCCTGTTTATGAAAAAGTATATTTTTTAGATAATATGACTTCAAATAGATATGAACATCCAAATTATGTTAATTTTCATTGGCTTCATATAAATGATAAAAAGTTTGCCGTTGTTAAAAATATTGATGGTAAATATGGAATTATTGACAAAGAAGGGAATTTAAAACTAAAAGTTGTTTTTGATTCTATTGGAAACTTTTTTAATGGCTATGCAAAAGTTGAATTCAATGGTAAATTTGGCTTAATAAATGAAAATTTTGATGTGGTTTTAAAACCTGTTTATGATTCAGTTAGAGATGTTATTGATAACTCTATTATAGTTAAAAACTATGAAAAGAATAAGAAAGTTCAATATGGATGTATAAATAGTAAAAATATGTCTTTATCCCTTCCTTTAGAGTATGATATGATTTTTTTATCTAGTGAAGATAGAATGAGAGTTTTAAAAGACTCTAAGTGGGGATTTATTGATACTAAATGTAAATTAATCACAGAAGTAAAATATGATTTAGCAGGTGATTTTTCTAATAGTGTGGCAAAGGTCAAAAAAGAGAATCTTTGGACTTATATAAATAAAGATGGAAAAGAGCTTCATAAAGCTATTTTTGAACAAGCTGATAACTTCTAAGTAATTATTTAGAAGTTATCGTTTCAAGTAATAACTCTTTATCATAGGGTTTTGTAATATAAATTCTATGTAATTTATACTCATTTTTCTGTTTTTTGAAAAGATAAAGATTTGATGAATGAGTAATATCTATTTTGTTTTCAATAATCAATAAATTAAATGCTTTTCTAATATTTTCAAGTTCATTTTGATTTAGGTATATTCCATTAAATCTTTTATCAAAACTTTTAACAAAACTCTGTACTAACTCTTTTGATTGTGAAGGGTTTATATTTACAAAATAAAAAGGTAAATCAATTTTTTGTTTATCTATATCTTTATAAATATCGGTTATTTCATTTAAAGATAGAATACAAACAGTAGAACATCCAACATATCCAAAATAAACTAAAGCATAATCTTCTTTCTCATCATCTAAAAACCAAGGTTGCTTTGGAGAGTCTTTTACAATTATTTGTGTAGACTTATCAATAAAATTACTAATAAATGGAAAACTAAACATAGCTAGAAAACTAACAAAAAGTAAAGATAAACCTAAGATTTTTTTATTCAATCTTTACTCTTCAATAGTTTCAAATTTTTTGTAAATCTCTTTAACTTCATCAATATTATCTATAAATATATCAATAAATACTGGATCAAAATGTTTGTTCTTTTGTTCATTTAAAAAATCAATAGCTTCTTCAAAACTCCAAGCTTTTTTGTATGGTCTTATTGAAGTTAATGCATCAAAAACATCTGCAATTGCTGTAATTCTTCCATATACATGTATCTCTTCACCTTTTAAGCCTTTTGGATAACCACTACCATCAAATTTTTCATGGTGTGTTAAAGAGATAATAGCTCCCGCTTCTAAAAATGGATTTTGACTTCCTTTTAAAATCTCATATCCAATTAAAGGGTGTGTTTTCATATGTTCAAATTCATCAAAGTCTAATTTTCCAGGCTTTAATAAAACATCATCTCTAATTCCAATTTTACCTAAGTCATGTAAAGGTGAAGCATGAAATATTTTTTCTTGTTCTTCTTCATCCAAGCCATAATATTTTGCTAAAAGTTTAGAGTAGTGAGCAACTCTTGAAATATGGCTAGCTGTCTCAGGGTCTTTATGCTCAGCTGTTTTTGAAAGAACAAATAGTGTTTCATACTCTCTTGAAATTAGCTCTTTTGTTGCTAGTTTGATTTTATCTTGTAAATCATCATTAAAGTTTTTTAATGCTTTTTGAGATTTTTTAAGTGTTAGTAGGTTTTTAACTCTTAATTGAAACTCTATAACATTTAAAGGTTTAGTTAAAAAGTCATTTGCTCCTGCTTTTAAAACTTGAAGTTTTATAGTCTCATTATCAGCAGCAGCAGTAATCATAATACTTAACATCTCAGGATGTAAGATTTTAGCTCTTTGTATTAGTTGTTCTCCATTTAATTGAGGCATCATATAATCTGTTAGCATTACATCTACAGGATTATTTACAAGATATGTCAAAGCTTCAATGGGGTCTAAAAATGATTTAAACTCTATTTGCTCATCCATATTTTTTAAAAGTTCTTCAATTAGAGCAATGTTCATTGGTTCATCATCTATTACAATAATATTAATACTATTATTCATAATTCTCTCCTTTTTCTTTTCTTTGTGAAAATCTATATAAAATATCTTCTAAAAATGAAGGGTTTATTGGTTTACTTAAATAATCATCCATTCCAATTGAGATGAAGTATTCCTTATCTCCATCAGCAGCATTTGCTGTAAGAGCAATGATTGGTAAAGTATCATCAAATGCTTCTCTTAACTTCTTAGTAGCATCAATTCCATTCATTTTTGGCATATTGATATCCATAAGTACTAAGTCATATTTATTCTCTAAAGCCATATCAATAGCTTCGTGACCATCATTTGCTATATCATAGGTAATTTTATAGCTTTTAAGTAGTTCAGCTATTAACATTTGATTTATTGAATAATCTTCTGCTACTAAAACATGAAGATTAAAAGATGGTTTTTCAGTAGTTGTTTTCTCTTTTAATGCTCCATCAGCAGCATTAAATTTTCTTAATTGATTGTATAAAGTCGAAGTTGTATTATCATAATCAGTTAAGAAACTAACTGATTGCATTTCATCTTTAGAACCTTTAACCCCTAAAAGAATTAATTTAGGTTTATTTGGAAGTTTTAACCAACTATCTAAATAGATTTTTGAGTTATCAATAACTACTTTTTCTTCTTTAGTATCTATAATTGTTGTAGCAATTTCTTCTCTATTTATAAGTATATATGGAAGCTTTAATTGTTGTAATTGATTTAATAGTTTAGGGAAAGCTTCTAAAACCTCTTTTGAAACAATAACTTCATTTTTTGCATATAAAGAAGCTATAGGTTTTCTAGGATTACATTTTAATACTTCAAGTTCAAACTTAAAAGTACTTCCTCTACCTTCAATACTTTCAACTTCAAGCTCTCCACCCATAAGTTTTACATATGAAGCACTGATATTTAACCCAAGGCCAGTTCCTCCAAAACGTCTTGTTGTAGAACTATCTACTTGAGTAAAGGCTTTAAATATTGTTTTTTGTCTCTCTTTTGGAATACCTATTCCTGTATCTTTTACCTTAAAACTAATTCTTTGTACTTTTTCATCTGAGAATTCATTTTTTATTTGAACCGTAACTTTTCCACCTGATGATGTGAATTTTAAAGCATTAGAAACAAGGTTTGTTAAAATTTGTTTTAATTTTAAAGAATCAATAACTAAACACTCATAAATTGATGGGTCAATTTCTATACTAAAATCAACTTCTTTTTTTGAAGCAATAGGATGAAAAATCATAAGTGAACTTTCAAACTCTTCAAAAGGATTATTTGAAGTTAAATCTAATTCTACTTTTTCACTCTCTAGTTTTGAGAAGTCAAGTATTTGATTTACAATTTGAAGAAGAGTTTTTGTTGAAGACTCAATAACATTTACAAATCTTTTTTGTTCTGAATTTAATTGTGTTTGTTGTATTAAATGTGTAAACCCAATGATACCATTCATAGGTGTTCTAATTTCATGTGACATATTAGCTAAGAACTCAGTTTTTACTTGTTCTGCTGAAACTGCCTCTTTATGGTCTTTTTGAGCTTGCTTTTGTAACTCTTTCATTTTAATAAGCTGATTTTTTGATAAGGTGATAATATAACTTAACACAATAGCTTCCGCAACTACAAAAACAGCATGCAATAAAACATATTCAAGTCCACAACCATAAGAAAAAACTTTAATAGGATTTTCATTTATAGTGAAGTTCATAAGTTGTAAATAGTTAAATACTAAGTGATGAATAGCTATAACTAAACTTGCTAAAAGCATAGGTCTTAAATCTTTATATATTGTCAAAATTGCAAGACCAATAAAGACATGGAAATGCATTTCAATTCTTCCTAAATGCTGTTGAATAAAAACAGCAGAAAAAAGCATAATCATAATACCCATAATAAGTCTAAAGTATAAAGTCCCTGCTAAAGTGATATAAGCAAGACCTGAAATAGTTAGGATAATTCCACTTGAGATTATTCCTAAGGTATAAGTCTCATAATATTGTGATGTGATAAAAATAGCAATAAAAGCATGAAAAAGAATTATCCAAATCATTACTTTATCTGCAGTTAAATGCTCTTCTTGTAACTCTAAATCATATGAAGAATCATTTTTGATTAGTGATATTAGTTTATTTATTGTCATTTGTTTTCTTTATTTAGTTTGATATTGTTAATTAGTATTTTAATTTCTTCCATTTTTTCTAATTGTTCTTTTGGATTTGTTTTAATATTATTCTCTATATCCATCGCTAAATTTGAAATTTTGTCAAGTCTTAGTGTAGAAGATGAACCTTTTATATTATGTGCGATTATTTTAGCTTCATTGTAATCTTCATTGTTTATAGCAGTTTTAAAAGATTCAATACCTGTTAGTGTACTTTCAATAAACTTTTCAACTAAACTGTATAAAATTTCATCTGGTAGAGCTAGCTCTTTTTTTGCCTTTTGAAATAAGTCTTCCTCTTCTTTTATGTCAATAAGATTTTCTTCTTTTATTTTAGTTTGATTGTTTTCTAAAGCAGATATATCTATTAGAATAAAAAGATAATAGAAACTTTTTGAGAAAGGAACTTTTTGTACTCTTATCCAAAATGTTTTAAATTCATTGTTTTTATCTTGAATTAGAACTTTATTTACCTCTTTATTATTAGCTAATTCTCTTATTAGTTCATCATCATTTTTATAAGTGTTATAGCCATCTTTTTTAATAAATAGCTCACTTAAATTGTGATGTTTTGAATTAAATTCATGTAAACTTGAATAGTCTAATACTTCAAAGAATTTATTACTAATTTGTTCAAAGATGTTATCTCTTTTGATTAATAAAATCTCGTCAATATGATTAAATAGACTTGTCATTTTTTCTTTTTCAAGTTTAAACATATCTTTTTTATTTATTAAATCTGTAATATCTTCCCTTAATGCCATAAATTCAATGATTTCATCTTTCTCATTTAAAATAGGTGCAATAGTTGATTTTACATAATAGTCTTTGCCATTTTTAGCTCTATTTCTTATTACACCTTGCCAGATTTTCTTTGATGAAATAGTCTTCCACATTTGTCTAAAAAAAGGAACAGTTGATTTTGGATGTCTAATGATATTATGAGAATTACCAATTAATTCCTCTTGCTTATAACCACTGATTTTACAAAATTGAGGATTTACATAAGTAATAATTCCCTTTGCATCTGTTTTTGATACAATTGTAGATTTATCAATAATATATTTATATTGTTCTAAAAGTTTTTTATCTTCATTATGCTTTTTTTGTAAATGTTTGTAAATTACAATTGCAACAAAAAACAGAAGAGATATAAATAGAAAAATAACTATTTGGTTTGCAACTATTTTTTTTAGTTCATTGTTATTTTCAATAGAAACTAAATATCCAGTAAACTTATTATTTATATCTTTTACCGGTAGAAAACTATAAATTCTATCTTTTTCTAATAGATTGATTTTTGTAAAAAAGAAACTTTTTTGTGTATCAATTTTATATTTTAAAGAGTTTCCTAAATTTAAGTCATTATTATTTACTAATGAATTTGAATCATAAAAAGCAAAGTTTGCTTGAAAATATTTATTTAATTTGCTAGTTAAATGTAAAGTAGAAGTTGAAAATCTGAATAAAGCGACTACTTCTTTATCAAAAAATAAAGGATAAATAAAGTCTACTTTTTTTTCGCTATTATTTAAATTTATTCCCCAATATGAACCTTTTTTCTCTTTTAAATCTATATTTAGCTTTGTTTGTACCTCAGAAAAGTTTTCAGATAAAAGAGTTCCTTCTAAGTTATAAAAACCAAAGTTTGAGAAACCTTTACTTTCCAAATATTTAAAATCAAAGTTTTTTATTGATTTTAAATTATCTAGAAATGCAGACTTATTTTGGGCTGTTGTAATTACTTTTTCTATAAATAGATTATTTACTTCATGGTCATTGTCCATGTAAAGTTCATATGTTTTGTTTATGTCTAGATTTTTTTTATTTAGATAACTGTTTTTTGAAAAAGTGAAGTTTATATATATGAAAGTTGAGAAGAATGTGATAATAGAAATATATAACCACATTTGTTTGTTTTTTTTTGAACTCATGTCACATCTTTTTTACAAGTATATAAA
This sequence comes from Arcobacter pernae, assembly GCF_049472135.1. Lineage (NCBI taxonomy): Bacteria > Pseudomonadati > Campylobacterota > Epsilonproteobacteria > Campylobacterales > Arcobacteraceae > Arcobacter > Arcobacter pernae. The sequence goes on along the minus strand of NZ_JBMOVV010000003.1, from coordinate 217,806 downwards.
AAAGTTTTAAAAAATAAGCTTATCATCCGATTTTGCAGCTATTAACTCTCTTCTTCCTTTTGTTCAAATATATTATCAATATGTTCAATCTCAACTCTATTTCTTCCATTTGATTTTGCTTTGTAAAGTGCTTCATCAACTCTTTTAAATAAAGTCTCTTTAGATTCTGTTTTATGATATTGACTAATACCAATCGAACATGTAATATTTCCCACTTCTTCAAAAGAGTGTTTTTCAACAGTAGCTCTTAGTTTTTGTGCTACAAACATAGCTTGTTCTATATTTGTTTGTGGAAGCATAAGTACAAACTCTTCTCCTCCCCATCTAGCAACAATATCGCAATCCCTTGAACAAACTGTTAAAATCTTAGCAACTTCTTTTAAAACTTTATCTCCAACTAAATGTCCATAAGTATCATTTACATTTTTAAAGTAGTCAATGTCAAGAAGCATAATAGATAAAACTTGATTATCATATCTGTTAGTTTTCTTTATTTCATACTCTAAGTATGAATCAAACTTTTGTCTATTGTAGATTTTTGTTAGAAAGTCATAAGAAGCTTTCTCTTCAAGTTTTGAAGTTTTTGATAGTAGTTCTTCATTGATTTTAGAGATTTTATTTCCTTCTTCTTTAATAAAATCAATCCATTTATTATAAACAATTCTTAGTAACTCTTTTTGTGTCAAAATACCTACAAGTTGTTTTTCATCATTTGTTACAACGATTCTTTTAAAGTGTTTGTCTTGTATAAAGTCTAAAGCATCTGAAATAGTTGAGTTTTCATTTAATGTGTAAACAGGATTACTCATATGTGTTTTTATAGGAAGTTTCAAATCAGAGTTTTTATGTACTAAGTTTATAAAATCTTTTGTTGTAAAAATACCAATAGGATAGTGTTCATCATCAATTACAATTACTGAATCACTATGATTGTCTCTCATAAGCTCAATTGTATGTAAAGTTGTAGTATTTTCGTAAGTTGTAACAGCTTTATATTGAAGTATAAGCTTTGCAATTGTTTGTTTTTTTATTAGTATTTTAGGGTCAATATTATTTATAATATCACTGTATGATAAGATTCCTATGATATTATGATTATCTAATATAATCATATATCTATCACTTGTATCTACTTCATTTAGAACATTTAAGATACTTAAATCTTTTTGTACTACTTTAGCTTTTGGTAAATCAAGCTCTTTAAGTGAAATATTTTGGTCAATTGAACCTAGTTTGTAGTCAATTAGATGATCAATTGTAAGCATAAAGTATTTGTGCTTTTCTTCTACAGTATCAGAAACTACTATATTTCTAATATTAGCATCAGCCATTTTTTTGATGGCTTCTTCTAAAGTAGAGTTTCTGTCAATTAAGACAACTTTTTTTATAGCAATTTCTTCAACTGTAGGCATCATACTTTAAATCCTTATATTAATCCAACTGCGTCTCTTAGAACTCTCATCTTTTCACTAGCAATTTTAGAAGCTTTTGAAGCACCAAAAGCTAAGATTTCGTGAACTTGTTTTGGATTTGCAAGTAATTCTTCTCTTTTTTGAGCATATGGTTCAAAGTGTTCATTTATTTTATCAAGTAAAGTAAGTTTAAAGTGACCATAACCTTCACCTGGAGTTGCATATCTAACTTGAAGTTCTTTTAATTCATCTTCATTCATAAATAGTTCACAAAGTTTATAGATATTACAGTTTTCGTGACTCTTCACTTCATCAAGCTCTTTTGAATCAGTTACTATTCCCATTACTTGTTTTTTGATTTTTTTCTTTGTATTAAACATATCAATAGTGTTACCATAAGATTTTGACATCTTAGCACCATCAGTTCCTGGAACTGTAGCTACAATTTCATCTACTTTTGATTCAGGCATTACAAATAGTTCTTGTTTATAAGCGTGATTAAAAGAGTTTGCAATATCTCTTGTCATTTCTACGTGTTGAATTTGGTCTTTTCCAACAGGTACAATATTTGAATCATAAAGTAAAATATCAGCAGCCATTAAAACTGGATATGAAAATAAACCATGATTTGCTTGAATACCTTTAGCTGTTTTGTCTTTATAAGAATGGGCTCTCTCAAGTAGTCCCATAGATGTATGATTTGAAAGTAGCCAGTAAAGTTCAAGTACTTCTTTTACATGGTGTTGTACCCAAAATGTAGATTTCTCAGGGTCCATTCCTAATGCCAAAAAGTTAACTGCAGCTTCAAAAGTATTTTGCTCTAAAAGCTCTTTGTCCTTCACTGATGTTAATGCATGATAAGATGCAATAAACGCAAATAATTCTCCATCGTCTTGAGATTCAATCATCTTTTTAATCATTCCAAAATAGTTACCTATATGAATAGTTCCAGATGGTTGAATTCCTGATAAAATTCTCAAATCTAATCCTTATAATTTTTTGAGAATTATATCTAAAAGAAGCATAATTACTGGTTATTTAATTTCATGTTAGCCTTTGAAATAATTAGTTCTAAATGCATAATCAAGTCATAATATTCACCCATATATGCAAGTGGAACTTTGGTTTCATCTTTTATCTCTCTTTTAAGCTCTTCTAATTGGCTTAATTTTTCAATTAACTCTTCTTTACTTGATTTATCTAAACTTAAATCTAGGTCTTGTAAAACATCATACCATCTATATATTTTTGATCTTATACTCCATCTATAAAGAGGAAAAGCACCTTTAAATAAAGGAATAGATAGGGTAATCAAAGGAATCAAAAGTATTTTTAATCTATCAAGAGTTGATGCAATCCAGTAAGGAAAAATCTTTTCAAGCCATGTATCACCATGAGTTAAATAAATACTTGCTTCTTCATTTTGAGGAAGGGGCAGATTAAGACTGTTTGGAAACTCATTTTCTTGTGAGAATAGGGTTTTGTCATCATGAACTGAAGTTACTTTTTTTAATAGAATTCTAATTAGTTCATCAGAAAAATCTTTATGTACAACTAAAGTTGCCGTACTTGCTAAAAGTTTTTTATTCTCTTTAGGAATATTTTCTAATAAATCAATTGTACCTTCATGTAAATCAAGAGTACTTAAATAATGAAACTTTCTGCTATAAGCGTTTGCTCTTTTAAAAGAGAATAATGAGATATCTTTATTATTCAAAAGTTCTTTGATTATTTTAGAGTCAGGTGAAGTGACTAAAAATAGTGCGTCGATTTTTTTATTTATTAGTTTTTTACTTGCTTCTTCTGAATTATAGTTATAAAAAGTACTATTCTTTTCATAAATACCATTTATATTTAATATATTTAAAGCTAAGTCTTTAGTGCCACTGCCGTTTTCTCCAATAGCTATTTTTTTGTTTTTCAAATCTTGGATATATGATAAATCTTTAATATTTGTATTATAAAATATCCAAAGTGGCTCATAATAAATTGAGGCAAGGGATTCTAAATTTTCACTATGTTCTACTGTGCCATTTTGAACAAAAGCAATATCTACTTTTTTCTCTTCTAGTAGTTTTATATTTTCAATAGAGCCAGTTGATGTTACGATATTTACCTTAACTCTCTCTTTTTCTAAAAGTTTTTGATATTTCAATGCTGTTTGATAATACTGCCCTGATTTTGAACCAGTTGCTATTGTAATCTCTTTTTTAGGACTTGGTTTTATAAACTGAGCAGTAAAGTAAAATACACCAATTACAAGTGCTATTACTGGAATAGATACCAGAATAAATTTGTTTTTCATATAGGACTCTTTTATTTTGAATAAAATCTTTTATTATATTTTACTAAAACAACTTTATATGATGATTATGTTAAAATTCGAAAAAATTTATTAGGAGAAAAAATGGCAACAGTAAGAGTTGAAAGAGCATGTGGATGTTTTAGAAATTCAGATTATGAACAAGAAATGCAGTTTGAAACAATTGATGAAGCTTTAGAAAAAGCAAATATGATGTGTATTGAGATGAATGAAGACTTTTGTCATAAACACAGATTTACAGCTGTTTATGATGAAGAGAGTGGTGAAGTAATCATTAAAATGCAGATGAATGGATAATTATTAATCGAAGGAGAGATTTTCTCCTTCTTTTTTTATCTTTAATAAATAATATTAATTATTAAAACTAGTATTATAAAAATAAGAATAAGAAGAGTTTTCTTCCCTAATAAATTATGAAATAAATCTTCTTGTCATGTACTGTCTTTTTGTATTTGCTATTAAGATAATCTTAGAAATAATTCACAATCAATTATAATAATTATTATCATAAAAGGAAATATTTATGAATTTTAGAAATAAAAAACTTATTGGAATATCTTTTCTTACTGCGGCTCTTCTTCAAAGTAGTATTTATGCAGATGAGAAAAAAGATGAGAAGTCATTGGGTAGTGTTGATATTGTTTCAACTAATGTAGATGAAGATAAAGGTAGCTATGCTATAGAATCTATGAGTACATCAACAGGTTTAGATTTATCTATTAAACAAACACCTCAATCGATTACGGTTTTAACTGTTGATGAGTTAGAAGATAGAAATATCTTTTCATATCAAAGTTTATTAAAAAAAGTAAATGGTGTTTCAATTGAAAGATGGGATGAAAGAGTAAATGCTCTTGCTAGAGGTTTTGAAGTTGACTATTATCAATTTGATGGAATACCAACTTATTCGAGTATAACAAATAGAGACCCTGACTTAGCTCTTTATGACAGAGTAGAGATTGTTAAGGGTGCAAATGGATTGATGACAGGAGCTGGAAATCCAGCTATTAGTATGAACTTTGTAAGAAAAAGAGCTGATAGCAAAGTAACAAATGGAACAATAGATTTAAGTGCAGGTTCATGGGACAACTATTCTGCAACAGCAGATATCTCAACTCCTCTTACAAAAGATGGAAAAATAAGGTCAAGATTTATTGTAAAACATGAAGATGGAGACTATTTTCTAGATGATTATGAACGAAAAAACGATTTGTTTTATGGAGTTATTGATGCTGACTTAACAGATACAACAACTGCTTCAATAGGTTTTTCATATCAAAAACTAGATAGAACAGGTATTAGATGGGGTGGTTTACCAGCATTTTATGATGATGGGACAAGAACAGATTTTAGTTCATCAAAAAATCCTACAGATGATTGGACATATAGAGATTTAACTACAAAGTCTTATTATTTTAACTTAGAACAAAGATTAAAAAATGATATGAAAGTTAATTTTTCTTATTCAAGATTAGAAGCAATTGATGATACATCTTTATTATATTTAGCCGGGAAAGTAAATAAGACTGATGGCTCAGGTTTAGGTTATTATACTTGGACAGCTAAAGAACAGTATGAAGAAGATACTTTTGATTTAAATGCTTCTATTCCTTTTGCTTTTGCAAATTTAGAACATGAATTAGTATTAGGGTATTCTCATAGTACTTTTGATGTTACAGATTATCCTTATTTTCAAACAAATGGAACACTTGGTAGTTTAAATAATATAAATGTGCCTAGACCTACAGGTACATACAATGAATATAAAAAAGGTAAAACAACTCAAGATGGATTATATGCAAGTTCAAAAATATCTTTATCTAATGATTTAAAGTTAATTTTAGGAGCTAGATTATCTAACTGGGAGTATAATGGAACAAAAGCTGATGGTAGCTCTCAGTCTTATGAGTATAAAAATGAGCTTACTCCTTTTGCTGGAGTTGTTTATGATTTAAATGATACTCACTCTATTTATGCAAGTTATACTTCTATTTTTAATAGTCAAGATAAAAGAGATCCAAATGGTAATTATATTGATGCTGTTGAAGGGAATAGTTATGAAACTGGTGTTAAAGGAGAATATTTTAATGGAGCTTTAAATGCTTCTGTTTCTGTATTTAGAATAGAGCAAGAGAATGTTGCAGAAGAAATAGATGGTGTAAAAGTAGGTACTTCTAATGAACAAGCTTATAGAACAGCAGATGGAGTTGTAAGTAAAGGAATTGAATTGTCTTTAGTAGGAGATGTAAGTGAAAACCTTAGTCTTAGTGCTGGAATTACTAATTTTGAAGCAAAAGATGCTGATAATAAAAATGTAGTTACAAAAGCTTCAAGAACAAATGCTAATTTATTTGCTTTATATAAAATCAATAAGTTTAATATTGGTGCAGGATTAAACTATAGAAGTAAATTCTATAAAGATACAAATGATGGAAGAATAACTCAAGGTGGATATACAACTGCTGAGTTTATGTCAAGTTATAATGTGAATAAAGACTTAAAGTTACAATTAAATATTGATAATCTATTTAATAAAGAATATTATGATGGAATTGGTTCAAATACAATGTTAAAAGCAGAACCAAGAAAAGTAACTGCAAGTCTAAAATATAAATTTTAAACTCATCAAAATGTAAAGTGGATTTCACTTTACATTTTATAAATAACTCTTATAAGGATAACCTACTTAATGAAATTACTTGTTTTTTTTATACTGTTTCTCTCAAATCTCTTTGCTTCTGATATTAATAAATATGAAAATATCAATAGTTTTAAAATTCTCTATGATGATGAAGGATTTAAGAATATAACTTATAAAGAGTATAAAAATAAGAAGTTAAAAGATTTTACAATTAAATTAGGTGTTAATAAAAATACTTTACTAAATAAAGTCTACTATTTAACTATTTTTGATGATAAAGAATCTTTAGTAAGTACAAATATTTCTTATAAAAATGAAAATCAAATGAAAGTCATAAGATTAGACTCTTCAACTCCTAAAAATCTCTATTTTAAATACTCTTATTTTGAGGCTAAAAAACCAGAGTTTAGATTTAATGTGATTTCTTCTTTTGAGTATAAGTATATACTTCCTTTTGAAGGTATTTTATATGGCTTGGCTTATGGGATTATATTTTCTGCTTTTTTATATTATTTAGTAATATATTTTTCAACAAGTAGAGTTTGTTTTTTATATTATTCCTGTATGCAACTTTTTGTTTTATTATCATTAATTGGTTTCGTATATTTTAGTTTCCAACCATATCCTAAACAAACACCACAAGCTTTTGTTGATATTTTTGAAACAGCAGCTTTTATGTTTACTTTTTTATTTGCCAAAGAGATATTAGACGCAAAAAGAATAATGCCAATTGTAAATCATATATTGAGTTTCTTTGTATTAATAAATGCTTTAGATATCTTACTTATATTGATTTTTAAATACTCAATTTTATATGAATATATTGATTTTTATATATCTTTTTTAGTTCCATGTTTAGCAGGTATTATCGCTTTGTCAAAAGGTAAGAAAGAAGCTTTGTTTTATACAATAGGATGGTTTACTCTTTTTGTTTTTGTTTTTTCATATGAATATGATTTAATCCCCTTAAGTGGAATTTATACTATTCATATTGCAGCACCTTTGGAGTCTTTAATATTTAGTTTTGCATTAGCTTTTATGCTTAAAAATTTAGTGAAAAAACAGAATGAACAAGAAAAAATGTTAATACATAAAAGTAAATTAGCTTCAATAGGAGAGATGATAAATAACATTGCTCATCAATGGAGACAACCTTTGATGCACTTAAGCTATATAAATATGAATTTACAAATGTCAAGTGAGAATTCTGAATTTGATAAGGATTTCTTTGTAAAAAAAATAAAAGAGTCAAATTCTCAAATAAAGTTTATGAGTAAGACAATAGATGATTTTAGAGATTTTTATCAAGTTGAAAAACAAATGCAAGAGTTTAGTGTAAAAAATGCTTGTAGTCTGGCTATAAATATTTTAACTCCTACTTTGCAAAAAAGAAATATCATCATTGACTTAGATTTAAAAGAAGAGATAAATATTTTAGGTTATGAAAATGAATTTGCACAAGTTATATTGAATTTTTTAACAAATAGTATAGATAAATTTATTCAAAATAAACAAGAGATTTGCAAAATTCACATAACTATTCAGAAGCAAAAAAATAAACTGATTACAGAAGTTTGTGATAACGCAGGAGGAATAGAACTTGAAAATCTTGATGAGGTATTTGATGCTTACTTTACTACAAAACAAAGGGGAAGTGGAATAGGTCTTTATATGTCTAGACTTATTATAAAAGAGCATTTTAAAGGAGATATAAAAGTATCAAATACAAAAAATGGTGCTTGTTTTAAAATCATAATCTAAATTTTAGAGACTCTAATTCAGAGTTTCTAAAATTTTTGTATAAAGATTCTTGTTTTTATTGTTGTATCTAAATATTGATTCATTTAGGTGTGAATAAAAATTGTTTTTATTTATACCTCTAAATTTTTTTAATCTACTAAGAAGAAACTCTTCTAGGATGTTATCTGATTTTAAATATGCAGAAATAAGATATGTGTCATTTTGTTTACTATGTAAAACTCTTGCACAATTGGCTTTTTTGTGTTTTGGAAGGGAAACTTCTAAATTATCTTTGATAAAATCTTTTAATTTTAAATCTATATTATTTTGATTGTTTAGTACAAAAACACCATATATAGTTTGAATATAAAAAATATTATGTTTATATATATTTATATGTTTTATCTCTAAAAGATTTTGATTTTCTAAAAACTTATTCTTTCTAAAATTCTCTAAATTATTTTGTTCTAAAATCTTTGTTCTAAATATTTTGTAGTAATGATTGACCGTTTGTCTGCTACAACCAATTAATGAAGCAGTTTGAATTGCTGTATAATCTTTACTAAAATAGTAACAAATCATAGCAATATTATGACTTTTTATTTTTGCATTTTTTATTTGAATATTTGTTTTCTCTATATTTAACATGAAGAAAGTATATAAAAAAAAAGTGAGAAAAAAATGAGCAATATAAAAATGATTATCATAATTGTATTTATTTTAAAAAAGTTGTATAATATCAAAATGATTGAAAAAAAGTACAAAAATATAAAAATCCTTTGTATTGAAGATGAAGATTTAATAAGAGAAAATCAAGTTTTTTATCTTAAAAGATTGTTTGCAACTGTATTGGAAGCTACTAATGCAAAAGAAGCATTAAGTTTAATAGAAAAAGAAAAACCTGATATAGTTATAAGTGATATAGAACTATCTGATATGAATGGTTTAGAACTAATTAGAGATATTAGAAAAAAAGATAAAAAGACGAAGTTTATAGTATTAAGTGCTTATTCTACAAAAGAGTATTTATTAGATGCCATAGACTTAGGTTTAGTAAAATATCTAATAAAACCAGTAGATCATGAGACCTTTTATCCTATATTACTTCAATGTGCAAAAGAGATATATGAAGAAAACTCAGATTTAATTTCTCTTAGTTCAACTTGTAAATTTGACTTGAAAAACTCTTTTGTAAAATATGATAATAATCAAATAAAATTGACAAAATATGAAGCAGACTTTTTAAAGCTTTTATATGAAAATAGACCAAATGTAGTAAGATATGAACAAATCCAAGATGTAGTTTGGAAAGATAATATCATGACAGATAGCTCTTTACGAACACTTGTTAAAAGTTTAAGAAAAAAACTTCCTTCAAATTATATGGTAAAGAACTTATCAAAGATTGGATATATGTTTAATCCTTAGTTTATTGCTTGTTTTTTAATTGAGTCATTAGTTTATTTGTATTTCTCATACTTACAATAATTGTTGCAAATAAAAGTAAAAAAGCTAAACTAATTGTTACTATTAAAGCAGTACTATACTCATCGTCATCATCTCTTGATTTTGATAATTTACTATTTTCACTTTTGTTTGTATTTTTTGTAAAGCCATTTTTAGGAGCAATTCCTTTTTTTACTTCTTGAAAGTGTGGACCTCCATCAAGTACAATTTGATAAGGTTCATTTGGTATTTTTATTATAAGTTTGCTTGTTTGAGGTAATCTTTCTTTGTATAAAACCTCACCTGTTGCTAAAGCCTCTAATCTTACTTGTGCTTCAGGTGTTAACTCTCCTGTATCAAAAAGTCCTTCAACCGTAATCGTATTATCTTGATTGTCTTTAACATTAAGTATTAATTCATGTGCATAAATTAATGTAGGTAATAATAAAAGTATAAAATATAAAAAGTTTTTTTTGTTCATTGTTAAGCCTTTTTTGTGTTTTTGTTCCAAAATAGTTTTGCATCTTCTCTTTTATTTGGAAGTTTTTTTGATATGAAAATAAGAGTACTTCCTAATAAAAATAGTGCAATATCTACATTTAATATAATATTCATTTTTTGAGTGTATAGCTCAATAGGTGAATAACCAGAGTTTGTAGTATGTATAAGTGGAGCACAAATAAATAGTACTCCACTTACTAAAAGCATATTTTTAGCTGCTTTATAAGAGTTTATTTCATAAAAACTATAAAGTAAAGCAAGTAACCACATATTAAAAAATAAGCCTTGTTGCCAAATAATTCTATCTTCTAAGTTTATAGGTAAAAGCCATTGTAGATTGAAAATAAGAGCAGTTGCTGGAATTACACCAATCATTATTGCAAGACTTAGTTTTCCCATTCCATGATAAAAAGGAATTTTATCTTCAAACTTTTTTGCTTTTTTCTCACACCAAAGCATAACACCAAATCCAAGAGCAAGTGCAGAAGCTAGCATTATAAATGCAATAAGAATTCTAATAGTAAAATCAACACCAAAAAGAAGATGTAAAAAATAAGTTGCATCTGCTACTAAAACGCTCCAATGTCTATCCATAACTTTTACATTTGATATTACACTTCCATCAACAGCACTTAGTGTTAAAGTAGGTTTGTTAAATACTCCATTTAAAAATGGATAATTTGAGTTGTAACCCTCAAGTTTGATTCTTGCACTTGAGTCTTTCCAATTTATAAGTTTTATTTCTTCTAAGTTTACATTCGGATTTATTTCTTGTGCTTTTTTGATTAATTCACTTATTGGAAGCATTGGTACATTATCATTTTTTTTCTCTATTGGTTTTTCTTTTTGAAGTAGAACAGGTGCTGTTATTCTTTCAATATTATAAGTCTCACCCTTTGAAGCTATATATGTCATAGCTCCTGAACCGCTATATCCTATACACATTAATGCTCCTGTTAAAGTAATGATTATAAAAGGAGGGAAAGCCCAAGTGAAAATCTTTCTATGATATAAAGAGAACTTACTTTGCTGATTTTTTCCATTGCTTTTATATTTGAATACATTTACTAATAGTAAACCACCAATTATTAGAAACATTACAGCAACAGCCATAAAACCAAAGATTGTATACCCCACATTTTTTAACGGATGTCCATAATGCATACCATTTAAAAATCTTGCAAGTTGGGATTTATCTCCCTCATGATTAATCTTTTCTTGTGTAGTTGGATTAAAAACAGTTTCTTCTGTGAATTTATGAGAGATTTTTAAAGCGGGGTCATTCATATCTCCTGGAAGTTTTATAATAATGTTGTTTTTTGGGAAATCAGGATTAGATATGATAGGATCAATCATTGCTGAATAATCAATTTTTGTAATATCGGCTGCTGCAAAATGTCTTGAAGGTTTCTCCCAAACTTGAATATATGGAAGCATTATTGCAAAAATTCCAAAAAAAACTGATAGATATAAAAGTAGTGAAACACTTATACCTACTGCTGAGTGAACTCTAAAAAGTCTTTGTTTAAATAGTTTTGATTTTTCTGATGACATTATAATTTCCTAAAATAAAATGAATAAAAGTATTGAAAATATTAGTGATGGAATTAAAAAACGAAGTAGTGCTGATAGTTTTGTAGGTGCTAATACAATCCACAAAGCAAAACATGCCCATACAAAGGTATTAAACATTAAAGGAACGATTATAGACTCACCAGGTTTTCCTGGTATTAGAAATATTAAAAGCGTCATTCCTAAATAAGCTGATATAAGACCTCCAAAAATTGAACATAAGCTTCTAAATAAACCTATTTTTTTTCCATTGTTTTCAGGAGTTGATAAATGTTTATATATATTTTGAAAAAACATGATTGTCCTTTTATGATTTTGATAATTGTAATTAATAAATAGTGAGTGTTGTCTTAATGAATCTTTGACATGACAAGAAGGTTTGATAAAAGTAGTAGATTTAAATTGGAAAATTTAAATCTACTAGAACAAATGAAAAATTTTTAGTACGTATATGAAATATAAAGATCATATACTTAGTAAAAATTTTATATTAGGACTTAGATTTTATAACCTAAATCCTTTGCTAGATTTGTAGCTCTTCTTTTTTCATATCTATTTTTTGAAGCTTTTTTTAGATATTTTGTTAATCTTGATTTATCATCTAACTCATAATAACTTAAGGCTAAAAGAGTATATCTTTTTCCATCAGCTTTAGATTTTTCTTTGAAAGTATGTCTTTCTAAAACATTTACAGCTTTTTTGAAAATATTTTGATTGTAATAAATGTTTCCAAGAATTAGTTGATATTTATCAGTTTTTGCATAAGGTGATTTTTCAAGCAAATCAATAGATTTTTCATAGTTTTTTGCATTTAAATATAGTGATATTAAAATATTAAAGTTTTTTTGATTACTTTTAACTATATTGTTGTTTAAGGCTTCTTCTAAATATTTTGCAGCTTTATTATAAATTCCATAATCACTTAAAATACTAACTAAATATAAAAGATTTTGTTCTTTGCTTATGATATTATTTTTATATGTAAACTCTAAAGTTGCTAGTGACTTTCTTTTTTGTTTAGTTTTTTCATATAAAGAAATAAGTTGCATCCAATAAGTTTCATTTTTTTCGTATCTTTTAGTCATATCTTTTAAAGTATCAATAGCTAAATTATAGTTTTTACTCTCCACATATGAAGAATAAAGCATTCTATACCAAGACTCTTTATTTTTATTTCCTTTTGTTAAAGCAAGAACTTTTTTAGTATAAGAAGTACTTTTTGAATATTGTTTATTATAGTAGTAAGCTAAAGCTATATTTTCGTAAATCTCTTTGTTTTTAACTATTTCTGAATTTAGTATTTCAAATGAGTATTTAAGACTTGAAGGGTAGTTTTCTAAGCTAAAATATATTTTTGATAGGGAATATTTTATTTTTAAAATATCATTTTTTTCTAAACTATTGTAAGTAACTATTTTTTCATAAGCTTTTGCAACTTCTTTATAATTGCTTTTTTTTAAATTCAAGTTTGCTAAGGCTTGAAGAGTATATGATTTTGTAAGATTATTTACGTCTTTTTTTAATAAACTTTTAATAGATAATTTTGCTTCTTTTAATTTGTTTTGTTCTATTAATTTATTTATATTTTCTAAATTTTTAAAATCATTTGCTTTTATAGTATCTTTTGCATTTAAAATTGATACTGTCATTAAAAATATTAAGATTATCTTTTTCATTTTTCCAACCTAAAATTAAATGTTATTGTTGCATTTCTATCAAACTCGTTTCTTTTAAACTTCCATTTTTTTATGGCATAAATTGAGTTTCTTTCAAATACACCTTTTGGACTTGATTCAAGTATTTCTACATCACTTACATTTCCTGCTTTATTTATAATAAATCCTAGCTTTACATATCCACTTTGTTTTCTTATTTTTGCTTGTCTAGGAAATCTTGGATTGACTTTTGAAATAGCAGTTAAACTATTTGCATCTACTAATCCTGCACTCATTTCAATTTTTGCACCACTTAAAGAAGAGATTGCTGAAATATCTACTTGTTTTGATTGAACTTTAAAAGGTTTTATTTTTATATTTTTATCAATTTGTGTATTTATTTTTGTTTCAATTTTTATTTTTTTTGGTGGCTTCTTTTCTGGTGGTTTTTTTGGTTTTACTCTCTCTTTTCTCTCAATTTTAGTCTCATCTTTATCTCTTAGATAAACTAAGTGTCTAGTTTCTGATTTCTCTTGAAGTTTAGAGTTTTTACTAGTAGTCATTAAGTGCATAGCAAAAAATATACTAACACTTATAACTATTGATAAAATAAGAGCTATAAATAGTCTCATTTTAGTTCTCTTTTAGTGTTGATATTGAGATGTTAAAAATACCAGCAAGTCTAATTTGATCCATAACTTGTACTAAAATTCCAGTTTTAGACTCACTATCTGATTGAATAACAATAGAGTTTTGTGTATTTGTAGCTTTTAATTTTTCTATATTTGCTCTAACTGATCTAATATCAACCATTCTTTTATCAATCCAGATTTCATTGTTATTTCTAATTGCAATTAGAATATTAGCAGCACTTTTTTGTTGAGTTGATGCAGCACTTGGTCTATTTACTTCGATACCTGCTTCTTTTACAAAAGATGTTGTAACAATAAAAAATATAAGCATAATAAAAACAACATCTAGCATAGGAGTTAAGTTTATTTCCGTCTCTTCTTTATGATGTTTTTGTGAAAATCTTCTCATTTATATAACCTTTGAAAGTTCAAGTTCTAATTTTTGTGTTTGATATTTAATTGATAGCTCTAATCTTTTTTCAAATAGTATTCCACTTAAGGCTACAACCATTCCTGCCATTGTTGGAATAGTAGCCATTGAAACACCATTTGCCATTGATTTAACATTACTTGTTCCCATTATTGCCATAACATCAAATACTTCAATCATTCCAGTTACAGTTCCCAATAAACCAACCAATGGACATACAATAATCAATGTTTTAATAAAATCAAGACCAGTTTTTAGTTTGAAGTTGGCTTCTTCAACTATTGCTCTTTTTATTTCATCTTTAAACCTATTTTCTTTATTTATATTTTTTGAATCTTCAAATAGTTTTTTTCTATATTTTTTATATTCAAAACTTATATAGATGTATCTTTCAATTAAAAGTGTCCATAAAAATAAAGCAATAGCAAACACAATATATAGGACAAAGCCTCCTTTATTAAAGAAGGCTAGTAAATCATCTAAATATAATTCAATCATCTTATTTCAACGTTTTTGCAAGTAGTCCAATACTTTGTTCTTCTAAAATAGATACTAATTCTTCAGCTTTTGAAGAGATATATGTATATGCAAAAAGAAGTGGTATTGCAGTGATTAAACCTAAAACAGTAGTAATTAAAGCAGTTGATATTCCTCCTGCCATTAGTTTTGGGTCACCTGTTCCAAATAAAGTAATAGCTTGGAAAGTTGCAATCATCCCTGTAACAGTTCCAAGTAGTCCTAAAAGAGGAGTTACCGCTGCTAGAAGTTTTACAAAGCTTTGACCTTTTTTGATTTTATTTGTTTCTTTTAAAATTGCTTCACCGATTTTAATTTCTAAATCATTTATTGAATCATTTAGATTTTTATAGAAAATATCTGCTATTTTTCCTAAAGAGTTATTATCTTTTGGCTTGTCTAAGTTTTTTATTTGTGATTTTATTTTGATTGAAGCAATATTTAAAACAATCATTTTATATAAAGCAAATAATAAACCAAGACCTCCAAGAGCAAGAATTATATATCCTACAACTCCACCTTGATTTACTCTATCTAAAATAGTAGGGTTATTTTCAAGCATCTCAAAAAGTGTTCCTCTTGTTGGGTCAATTGTAATATTTGAGATTGTACTACTCTTTTCAAACTCTTTAGCTTGTTTTAAAATAGAACTATCTGGTTGAATGGCTAGTTCTATCAAAGATTTCATATCACTTGAATAAGTCAAATATTTTCCTTGTGAAACTGCTGCAAAAAGACCAACTCTAGTAACATCTTTTATAGTCTTTTCTCCACTATTTAAAATAACTGAGGCTTCATACTTTGAGATATTCCCTGATTGAATAATCTCATCTAGCATTGCATGCCAAAAAGATTGTAATTCTTCTAAGTTAGGAAGTTTTTTAGAGTTTGAAAGTTTTATAAACTCTTCTTCTTTTAAAGGGTTTTGAGATGCTGTAAATGAGTTTTGATAGTTTGTTAAAAAGTCTGCTGATATTTGTCTTACACTTCCAAACATCTCACCTAAGTTTGCAGATTTGTTTTTAAGTTCAGTCTCTTTTTCTTCTAAAAGAAGTTCATTTTCATCAATCTTTGTTTTTAATTCTTGGCTTTTTTTCTCTATTGTATTTAATAGAGTTCTTTTTTCTTTTACTAGAATAGCTTGTCTATTCTTATCTTCAATAAACTCTTGTAATCTTTTTTGTTCTTCTTTTATTTCTTGTGATGAATCATCTTTGATATTTTGTAAAATATTATTTAAATCAAGTGAAAAAGCGCAGTTGAAAAGTAAAGTTAAAGTTAATATATATTTCATCATTATTTATCCTTTGTCACTAAAAAAGGTAAATTAAGAAAATCAACATTTTGTTGTTTTTTAGCTATTTTTATTGCTTTTCTAATATTTGATTTAGAGTTTGAATCCTCTATAATATCCCATGTTTTAGTGCTTTTATTGTAGTATCCATACTCTTTTAAGTCTAAGCTTTGATAGTATAAAGCAACTCTACCAAGTCTTAAAAAATTGTATGTTTTGTCATTTAGTTTTTCTTGATAGCTCTCAATTGTTTTTGCATAGTCATACTCAACTTTAAAAGCTTCTAATATAAGTCTATATTTCTCATGTGTTTGAATATCTGCTTTATCTAAAATACTCTCAAGTCTTTTAACTCTGTTTGTTCGCTCTTCTAGTAAAAATGGTGTATCTTTTTGAACAAGCATTTTAAGTGATTTAATCATATCAATCATTAAAGGAAAAATATTCTTTTGTGTTTGTTCAATATCAATAATTTGTTGATTTAAACTTTTTAGTTCTTCTTTTTGTGAGTCTATAATCTTAGATAGTTGATTATTATAAATAGTAGTACTTTTTATTGCACTTGTCGTGTATTTGTACTCATTTAATAACTCTTCTTTTATAGTTTCATTCTTGTCAATACTTTTTTGATAAGACTTTAGTTTGCTATTTGTATCTTCTAAAATACCAATAGATTTATCAATTGTATTTGCATATAACAGCATATTTAAACTTGATAAAAGTAGAATAGCTTTATATATTCTTTTCATTGTTATCCTTTTGTGTACAATCATTATTTTGTGATTATGCCTTTTTCAAATCACAATAAAATCACAAAAATGATTTTCAATATCATTTGTATTAAATTTTGAGAATCATAATCAAATTGAATTTATAATGACCTTAGCCAATACTTTACATGACAAGAAAAGCTTTTTTTTCTAAAAGCCTTCATATAGAAAAGTTTAGATATAATCTCAAAAATTTTATAGATGAAAGAATAAGATGATTGATATAAGATTACTACAAAAAGATTTTGATAATGTTGCTGCAGCACTTACTAGAAAAGGTGTAGATGCCCAAATACTTGATAACTTAAAAGCTATTTCAGAAGAAGCAAAGCTTAAAAGACAAGAGATGGAAAATGTTACTGCTGAGCAAAATAAACTTTCAAAAGAGTTTGGAAGATATAAAAAAGAAGGACTTGATATTGCTCCTCTTCAAGCAAATATCAATGAATTAAAAGCAAAAAAACAAACTATGGAAGATGAAGTTAGGGATTTAGAAGAAAAGTTAACTTCAATTGTTTTAGGTGTACCAAATTTACCAGATGAAAATGTTCCTGATGGAGCAAATGAAGATGAAAATGTTGTTTTAGAAGTTATCGGTGAAAAACCATCTTTTGATTTCGAACCAAAAGAGCACTGGGATTTAGATAATGGTTGGTTAGACTTTGAAAGAGGTGTAAAACTTGCAAAATCAAGATTCTCTGCAATTAGAGGTGAGGGTGCAAGATTAGAGAGAGCTTTAATCAACTACATGTTAGATTTCAACAGACAAAGAGGTTTTGAAGAGTGGTATGTTCCATTTATGGCAAATACAAATACACTTCAAGGAACAGGTCAATTACCAAAATTTGAAGATGATTTATTTAAAATTGAAGGTGAAGACTTATACTTAATTCCTACAGCAGAAGTATCACTTACAAATCTTTATAATGATGAAATTCTTCCAGCAGAAGAGTTACCACTTATGCTTACATCATACACACCTTGTTTTAGAAAAGAAGCAGGTAGTGCAGGTAGAGATACAAGAGGTCTTATTAGACAACACCAGTTTGATAAGGTTGAAATGGTAGCTATTACTAAAGCAGAAGAATCAGAAGAAGTATTCGAAAAAATGGTAGCTTGTGCGAGTGATTTATTAAGTTCACTAGGACTTGCTCATCAAAAAGTAATGTTATGTACTGGTGACCTTGGATTTAGTGCAGCTAAAACTATAGATTTAGAAGTTTGGTTACCAGGTCAAGGAAAATTTAGAGAAATTTCATCTATCTCAAATACAAGAGAATTCCAAGCAAGAAGAGCAAAAATCAGATATAAAGATGGAAAGAAAAATGTATTGGCTCATACATTAAATGGTTCAAGTTTAGCAGTAGGAAGAACACTATTAGCTATTATGGAAAACTATCAAAGAGAAGATGGAACAGTAGAAATTCCTGAAGTTCTTAAAAAGTATATGTAAGAAAAAGACTTAGGTCTTTTTCTTTATTTAGATTAATTTCTCTGGCTTCCCAAAGTAATAACCTTGCGAGTAAGTAATTCCCATTTCATTTAAAATATTATAAATATTTTCATTTTCTACAAACTCTGCTATTGTTTCAATATTCTGTTTTTTTGCAAATGTTACTATTGTTTCTACAACATTTCTACTATAAGGATCTGTTTCAATGTTTTTTATTAAACTTCCATCAATTTTTAAAATATCAGGTGTATACTCTAAAAGTCTTTCAAAGTTTGAGTAGCCACTTCCAAAGTCATCAATAGCAATTTTAACATCACCAAGTTTTTTAACTTTTGCAATAAAATCTTTTACACTCTCAAAATCTTTGATATTTTCATTTTCTAAAAGTTCAAAGATTACTCTACCTTTGTATTGTGGTTTTGATGTAAGTTCAACAAGTTTGTTTTTTATATCATCATTTTCCATATCTAAAACAGATAGGTTAATACTAACACTATTCGTAATATGGTCTAATACTTTAAAAGAACTCTCAATTACTCTGTTTGTAATCTTTGTATAATATGTTCCTTTTTTTGAAACATCTAAAAAGAAATAAGGAGAAATAGTTCTTCCTTCTTCATCAATTAATCTTACAAGTGATTCATATTTAACTACTTTTTTTGTTTTATTTTCAATTATTGGTTGGAAATATGAAACTATATTACAGTTATCTAAAGCTTTTTTTACCATGTGAATAGTTTGGATATTTTTTTGTGCTCTTTCATGTGCTTCTTCAACTAAATTATTCGCAAAAATCAAACTTTTATTATCTTCAATAGCTTTTTCAATACCATATTTTGCATTTTCATAAACATTCTTTTCTCCATTACAGTAGCTAACGGCAATAGATACATCATACTCAATGTTATCAAATTTAATTGTTGAGTTTTTTGTATTTTTAATTAGTGTTAAAAGTTCTAATTCAATATTGATTTTATTTTTTTCAATATTTTTCATACTATTACTTATTGCAAATAGTCCATCACCTAATTTAAAAATCTTTTCATATAAACTACAATCTTCAGGGAATAAACTTACGATTAAGTCTTCAAAGATTTCTTCTATCTTATATACTGTTGTTGCATCATAAAACTTATCTAATATATCAAAGTTTTCAATTTGAATTAATGCTAAAAAAGAGTTTTCATATGATTCTAAAGAGGCGATTAATTGCTTCTTCTCACTCATGATTTCTGTAACATCATTTCTTAGTGCCATATATTCTATAACTTCGTTGTTTTGGTCTAAAAGTGGTTTTATTGTAGATTTTACAAAATAGCTTTTCCCATCTTTTGTAAGATTTTTAATAATACCACTCCAAGGCTCTTTTTTGATTTTTATTGTGTGCCAAAGTTCTTTAAATAACTCTTTAGAATTATCAGGGTGTCTTACTACATTATGGCTTTTACCAAGAAGTTCTTCTTTTGAGTAACCTGATATTTCACAAAAGTTATCATTTACAAATGTGATTACACCAGAAGGGTCTGTTTTTGAGATAATAGAGCTTTTGTTTGTTATCTCTTGATATTGTTTTAATATCATTAGATTTCGTTCATGTTGTTTTTTAAGTGAAGTCTTTTCGATAGCTTTTTTTACTACATCAAAAAGTTGTTGTGCTTCAAAAGGTTTTAAAATAAAGTTATCAACATTTAATTTTATTGCATCTAACATAAATTTACTCTCTGAATGAGCAGATACTATAATCGTTGCAAGGTCTGGTTTTTTGTTTTTAAGTTGTTTTACTAATTCAATACCATTTATTTTTGGCATATTTATATCAGTAATAAGTAAATCAATATCATTATTTTTTTCAAATATTTCAAGAGCATCTTCTCCATCTTTAGCAACAAGGACATTTTCAAAAATGATATTTAGTAGATTTTCGACAGTATTTCTTGTTAAATGCTCATCTTCAGCGTATAATACTTTAATATTTTTTGCATTTTCAATGAGTGCATTTATCTCAGAATTTTTAAACATTTCAACTCTTTTTAATTATTATTAAAAGATTATATTATGATTATAATAAAAATATGTTAAATGTAAAAATAAAGAATAGTGTAAGATACCAAGCTTTATAAAAAGTTGTTGAAATATATAAAAGTAAAGCTTGGGAAATTTGATTAAACTGATTGTTTCGATGTGTTTATAAAAAAGAAGTTCCATCTTCGAAAAAAATTGTTACAGCTACGTAATTTTTAACTAAGGAGAGATAATTAAGATAAAACCTCTTGTTTTATGTGGAGTATTATATCATAAAAAAAATAAAAATGCTACTTTAATGCTACGAATATTAAAAAAATTTTAAAACTTGAAATTAATTTGTAACTTTTATGATAAAAATATGATATTTTTATCATAAAATAATTAATATTAGTATTTTTATATTGTTTTTCTATTTCTGTATGCAAATAAAATCACTACAAAAATAATAAAAAGTGTAACTGGAATAAAAGTAGGAATAGGTATTGGGTCTCCTGCTGCATAAGAGTGTTTTCCTGCTAAGTAATAATTTACACCAAAATATGTCATAATTATAGATGAGTAACTAAGTGTAGATAAAACTGCAAAATTGAATTCAGTCATTATATTTTTAATATATTTTAAATGAATAATTATTGCATAGATTATAATAGATATTAGTGTCCAAGTCTCTTTTGGATCCCAACCCCAATATCTTCCCCATGATTCATTCGCCCAAATACCACCTAGAAAGTTACCTATTACTAATAAAACTAAACCAATTAGTATTGACATTTCACTTATTCTATTTGATTCTTTGATACTAAGTAATATATTAAAAAAATTATCATCTTCTTTTTTAGGATTTGCCAAAATAAATAAACATAAACATATAAAACCAAGAAGAGCACTAAGTCCCAAAAATCCATAACTTGCAGTAATTACACTTACATGAATTGTTAACCAATAAGATTTTAAAACAGGAGTTAATGTTGTTATTTGTGGTTCCATCCATGATAAGTGAGCAACAAATAGTGTTACTCCACTTAGTATTGTAGTTGAGGCTAGGGCTAAATAAGAATGTTTTGAAAAGAATATTCCTGATAAAATAATTGCCCATGCAATATAAATCATTGATTCATAGCCATTTGACCAAGGGGCATGACCACTAATATACCATCTAAGAGCAAGTCCTATAGTATGAACTATAAAAGCAATAATTAATAATACTAATACAATTTTAGTGATTTTTTTTAGATTTACATTAGATTTAAAAATATTGATAAAAACTAAAATAAGCATAAAAACCCCAACTATTAAATAAAATGGAGTAAGTCTTTCAAAAATATTGTATTTATTAAAAAGTAACTCGGCTTTAATTTTAAAACTATTTGGCATGATACTTGAGGCATAACTCTTTTGATATTTTTTGATATTTTCTAAAGCCTCATCTACTTTTTCCCAATCAAGTTTATTTTGTGTAGCATCATTTAATGAAAAATAGTAGATCTCCATAAGTTCTTTAATTTTATTGGAGTCTTTTGCAATTAAAAGTTTAATAGCTTCATTAATATTTAACCATTTGTTATTGTAATCATCTTTTTTAGGAAATACTCTAAGAAAATCTCCTGTAAATAGTGTATAGGCTATATTTAATCTTTCATCTATTTTAATTAAATCTTTATCAAAATTAGTTCTTAAGATAGGTTTCTTTGTATTTGCTTCTTCTAATGCAATTTGAAGTTTATAGTTTCCTTGTTGGTTATAAATATCTGAAAAACTAATAGTGTTTCTATTTTCATCTATTCCAATTAGTTTTTTTAATTTTTTGTCTTTTATTTTTATAAATTTGATTTTTTGCCAAATCTCAGGATAAAGCATCATACTTAAAAAAAACTGGTTTGCATCTAGTGAATAAAGTTCATTTTTTCTACTGATTTTATTTATAATTTCAATAGCTAATGAGTTAATTGGTTTTATTCTTCCTTGATAATCTTGAACTAATAGACTTCCAAAGTTTTTTGCATGTTCCTTGTTTATATTCAAAACCTCAGGATTATTTTTTAGTAGTTGCTCATTTGCAAAACTTTGATTTGGTGTATTAATAGCTATTAATACAATAAAAAATGAATAAATTACTTTCTTAGAATAGTAAGTTTTCTTAATATCTTCTAATGTATATTTTTTTCTTGCAAGTTTACTAAATCGACTTTTTTTCATAAATAGACTCAATATTAACCCTGTAAATAATAAAAAATATCCTATATATGTAGGTGTTTTTCCCGGGTCTTTATTTACTGATAATATAGTAGCTGATTCATCTTGTTTGTATGATGACTGAAAAAATCTATATCCTTTATAGTCTAAAACATTATTCATAAAAATTGTATATTCAAAACTATTTTTATCAACTTTATCATAGATTTTTAAATCACTTTCATATGTTGAAGGAGAGTTTGAACCAGGATATCTAGTAAGTCTAAAATCATTTAAGAGAATTGAGAAAGGCAATTCTAACTCTTTTGCACCCCATGATAAAGAAAGGTTTTTATCATCTAATGTGATAATTCTCTGATAACCTTTTGTTGCTCCACCTTTTCCAAATAATGAAACCTCTCTTGTATGATTTTTATATGTCAGATTTAAAACAACAGCATTTAGTCGTTTTTCTTTTGGTAGATTATTACTTGTGCTAACTGTTTTTAATACACCTTTGCTTGTAGCCTCATTTATCATAAATTGTGTTTGGCCAATTCTATAAATTTTTTCTAATAATAAAGTGGTAGAAGTATCAGCTTCAATAGTTTTAAATTTCTTTAAATCTTTTGTATAAACATTGCTTTTAATATTTGATTTTATGTAAAGCTGGTTGTTTTTTGTTTCAAAGTAAATAGTAGGCTTTGATGATTTAATCTCTTTATTTAATGAAAAGGTTAAAAAATCAGTTTCTATACTATTTTGGTCTTCTAAATCAATACTTCTTGTACCCTTTGGTGTTGTAAGAAGTATATTAATTAAACTTTTTCCATCTTCTGATGGTACAATTTTTTCTACAGCATTTTCTACAAATCTATTAAATTCTACAGTTAGTTCTTCATTATTTATTTTAGTGTTAAAATTAACTGAACTTTGTGATAAAGGAGTCATTAAAACTTTTTTTTCAAAAATGATCTTTTCATTGTTTTTTATTTGTATATATTCATCATTTGATAGCATCTTATTTTGTAAACTTCCCTCAGGAATAGTCATATAAGCTTCATATCCTAAATATCTAGTAAGACCTGCACCTAATAAAATGAATATAAAAGAAATATGTATAAAAAAAACAAAGAATTTATCTTTTTTATACATTTTGAACCAAATAATATTAAAAACAACTCCTATAGTTAATAAGAACATTATGGTTTCAAACCATCTTTGTCCATATACAAAAGATTTAGCACCTAATGGTCCAAAATCATTTTCTACAAAGGTCGCCATTGCACATGATACAGCCATAAAAAATAGTAGAATTATCATTGATTGCATACTAAATAATGATTTGAATATTTTTTTCATAGAAGTTCCGTTCTGTATTTTATGAGATAGTTTTAGATTTTTATAGAAGAAAAAAGGAGTTATGACTCCTTTTTTACTTTCTAGTTGTATGAAGTTTTATCTTCTATACCTTTTGTAGATTCAGGGTTATATAAGCCTTTTTCTTGAGCCTCTTTTTTCCATTCTTGCATTAAACCATTTTGGAATTTTTTCTTATCTTCTACTAGTTTATCAAATGGCAATCCAATAATCTCATGAGCTTGTTTTTTTGTTTTTATAACTGGTGCTACATAATCACTTGCACCATATTTAGCAAGTATTTTAGCTAATTTTATTCTTGCATTTCCTGCTTTCTCTAAAGCTGTACCTAATATTTTTAATGTCTCTTCTGGTGCATGGAAGAAAGCAGGGTGTGAAGCAACTGCATAGTCCCATCTCCATTGAGCATGTCTAATATCTTTTAAAACTGGCGCCATTTCTTCTTTTGTTGCTCCTACTTCCCAAGCTTTTCCAGCTTCTAAGTGAGCATTTGCAATAGCAGTCATAGCTTTTTTATGTAAATCATCTTTTCTCTCTCTTTTTTTATTTATATTATCTAAAAGAGATTTCTCACTTGTTCTATGACAATTCATACAAGATTTGTCCATATTTTCAAGAGGATTACCAATTTTGTGGTCAGTATATTTAATACCACCTTCTTGCGTATATGGCATATGACAATCTGCACAAGATACATTGTTTCTTCCATGTGCACCTGTTTTCCACATTTCCCAACCTGGGTGTTGAGCTTTTAACATTGGAGTTTTTGATATTTTATGAGTCCAGTCTTTGAATTCTAAATTATCATAGTATTTTTCCATTGCTTCAACAGTTGTTCCTTCTCCCCATGGTAAAGTAACTACTGCTGCTTTTTTACCATCAGCTAGTGGTGTTTTTTTGAAATAGTATTCAACATGACATTGTGCACAAACCATTGATCTCATATCTTGTTGTGTAGCATCTTCTAGAGATTTCTCTCCAGCAGCTTTAAGTCCTTCATTTAAGTATTCTCTATTTACTTGAAGTTCCATTGTTTTTGGATTGTGACAGTCAACACATCCAATAGGATTTATAATATCAGAACCATATTTAGCCCATTTTCCTGTATAATACTCCATATCACCTTCTTTATCCATAATTCTTGGTACATCAGGTGATTTACATGTCCAACATGCTGTTGGCATAGGTCCTGTTTTATCATCTTCAGGAGCCCCTGTTCTTAGAGTATTTCTATTATCTTCAACTGCATAGAAGTGACCTCTTGGTGCATTGTAATCTTTTGCAAAACCATATCCTGCCCATAAAACAACTAGTTCAGGATATTTTTTTAGCATATCTTCTATTTCATCAGAGTGTTTTGTTTCTTTCCAAGAATCAAATTGTCTTGGATAATGTTTTCTAAACTCTTCATTTTTTGTTTCCCATCTGTCTATTTTAGGTACTTGCTCTATTTGTGCTTGTTCTACTTTTTTTTCATTAATTGAAGCTATTAACGCAGACATTAAACCAATTGCTATTATACTTATAACAAGTAGTATTTTGTATTTTTTCATAATGAACCTCTATTTCATATGCTGTTTAATTCCAAGATTATAAGGTGTTGAAATTAAACTTCTAACTTTTCCATGTGGCACATACTTGTGACACTCCCAACATTTCCTACCATTTTCAAGACTTCCATCTTCTGCATTGTGATATTTGTCAGCATTCATTTTAAGTGTTGCATTTTCACTTGCATGACATCTAACACAGTTTGCTTGAACACGACTTGCCCCATCTTCACCTATTTGAATATTATTCTTATAAGTGTTTAATGTGAATGCAACTGAATGATTCCACCCATCTATTGCTTTAGCTTGATATTTAGCTACAGCATCCCCTACAGGCAGGTGACAATCAATACACTTTGCCACATTTTTATGTGAACTTTTTTCCCATGTTGCATACGCAGAATTCATTGTATGACAATTGATACAGGCTTTAGGATCACTTGATAAATATGACAGCATGTTTGATGCATAAACCGTGTACATAAAAAGAGAAGATGCTATAAGAAGGCTCAAAATTGCTCCATAAACAACAATTTTTTTGTTCTTTTCCATCATAAATCCTTTAAGTCACTTTGACATTATAAAACTTATTTTCCTTAATTGTATTGACCTAGGTCAAGAAAATGAATAATATTTATATTAAATATAAATTTATCTTATATCTAATATAAAGTAAATATTGCTTTTATAAATACTTATTCATTATATAAAGCCTATTTAAAGGCAGTTTGACTATTTTAACGATAGTTTTTGATAATATGTTTATCAGTATAAATGCTTATTAAAAGAAAAAGTAAAATATTATTAACTTTTTATTATTTGTAATTAATTTGTAACTTTAAAAAAATAAATAATATCTTTTTGGAATTTTTTGAGAGGAAATAAAAGTTATTTTTTAATAACATTTTTATTTGATATATACTTTACTATCTTTTAATACTCCATTTACTTTGACTTTAAAATATCCATTTTTTAAAGAATAGTGTTTAAATGTAAGTTCTTCTGCAATCTTTATTTTATTTTTATTAAATATACTAATTGATTTTTCAAAGTGTCCTTTAGAGTTTCCGATTTCAACTTCAACATTAACTTTTTGATATTTTGAAAAGAGTATCACTTTTGAGTAGCAAATGCCATTATAATCATTTTTACTTTTTCTTGTGTGCTGTATATTTTCACCATTTCCTTTTTTATCAAAAATACCAATGGCATAAGCTTTTATTTCTGCTGCTTCTATAAAATTTAAATTAATTAGTAATGTTAAAAGTAGTATTCTATTCATAATAGTATTTTATAATATTATTGTGAATAGAATGTAAAGTAGTTATTGAAGTACAAAAGTTTTAATCAAACCACTTAAGTTCTTCTCTTAGGTTAACAACTTCTCCTACTATAATAATAGCTGGACTTACTGCATTTTTTGACTTTTCAATTATATTGTCTAATGTTCCTGTGATAGTTTTTTGATTTTTTGTAGTACCATTACTAATTATCGCACATGGATAGTCTTTGTTTTTACCAACTTCTAATAATTTATTTACAATAAGTTCTATATTATGTAATCCCATTAAAAATACTATAGTTTCATCTTCAATAAAACTTTTCCAATTAATCTCTGCAATATTGTCACTGCTTTTTCTATGTCCTGTTACAACTCTAAAAGATGGTGTTATACCTCTATGTGTAATAGGTATTCCAGCATAAGCAGGAACAGATATGGCAGAAGTAACTCCTGGTATAATTTCAAAATTAATATTTCTTTTTTTTAGGTATAAAGCTTCTTCTCCACCCCTACCAAATACAAATGGATCTCCACCTTTTAATCTTACTACATTTTCATATTTTAAAGCACATTGATAAATAATTTCATTTATTTCATCTTGAGGGACTCTATGATTTCCTTTTTCTTTTCCCACAAAAATAAGTTCTACATTTTTTTTTGCTTCTTTTAGTATTTCGCTATTAGCTAATCTATCATATATAATTACATCAGCATTTTGAACAACTTTTAATGCTTTTACAGTCATAAGCTCTATATCACCTGGACCAGCTCCAGTTAAATATACGTTTGCCATTTATTACCTTGATTTATTTTTGTTAAGTATACTAAAATATACCTTATAAAATTATAGTATATTAAAATACTAGGGATTAAATTCATTTAAAATATAATGACTTTTATTTAAATTCCAACACCCTTAAATGTTGATATTAGCTCTTTTTCATTTATAATTTTCACTTTACCTGCTTCTATTTCAATAGTTTTATTTCTAGCTAATCTTTTTAGAACTCTTGATAATGTTTCAGGTTGAATATGTAGCATAAAAGATACTTCTTGTCTTTTTAATTTATTAAATATCTCAATATTTTGATTTAACATAAATGCAACTTTTGCAGTTGCATCAAATACTAATTCTCTATTTACTATACATTGAAGTTGATGAGTTTTTTTTAGAAGAATTTCCATTAGTTCCATAGTTAAAATATTTTTTGATAAAAACTGTTCTTGAAACTTTTTAAAATCAATTGATAGTATTATTGATTCTTCAACAAACTCAGCATTTGAAAAACAATAGATTTCCTCATTTTTTAATGATGTGAGTTCAGAAATTATGGAATTTTCATAAATGTGATATAGAAAAACTTCATTGCCAAATTTATCAATTTTATAAATTTTGATTAATCCTGATACTAAAAAAAGCAGATTGTTTGAGGTATCGCTTTCATAGTATAAGATAGAGTTTTTATGGTAGTTTATTATATTTGAAATAGAAGCAATTTTAAGTAATTGTTCTTTGGATAAACTATTAAAAAAACTTATTTTAGAGATTGTTTTATGAATTGGCAAAATAAACCTTTTGATTTGTCATTTTTAAGCAATTGTATATTATCCTACAAAAGAAATAAATTAAATGAAATATTTATAAGGTAAAAAATGAGTTTTAAGAAATATATAAAAGCAGTTGGAACAGGTCCAAAAGGAAATAGAGAGCTTTTAGAAGAAGAGATTATTGATGCAATTAAATTGATTTTAAATAAAGAAGTAACAGATGCTCAAATTGGTGCATTCTTGATTGCATGGAGAACAAAGTTTGAAACAATTACAGAACTTAAAGGAACGGTAAAAGCTTTAAAATCTTTTATGCATACAAAAAAAATAGATGATTCTTTAGAACTTGGTTATTCTTTTGATGGAAGAGTAAAAAATCCTTTTTTATTTCCATTATATGAAAATATTCTAAAAGAGTTTTTTGAAAAAAATAGTGATATTAGAAGACTGAATTTAGTTATTTCAGGAGATTTAGTGCAACCTGCTAAAAATGGATTAACTACAAAAGATGTTTTTGATAGGATGGGAAAATGTGAATATTTACATTTTTTTGATAGAAAAGAGTATTTAACAAAGTTAAGTGATTTAACACCATTAAGACATGAACTTGGTTTAAGAACAGCATTTAACACAGTTGAAAAACTTCTAAATCCAGGTTTAAGTCAGTTTGGTGTTACAACTGCTTTTCATAAACCATATGTTCAAAAGTATTTAGAGATTTTTGAAGAAGATTTTGAAGAAGTTATTGTCGTTAAAGCTAGTGAGGGAAGCCCTGAAGTATTTAAAGATGGTAAATATTGGAGAAAAGTTGACGAAAATATTGTAGAAACTTCATTTTCTTTAAAAGATTATGGTATTACTTATGATAAAGAGTTTGAAAATATTAGTTTAGACGAAGCTTTAGAGATTGTAAACAATCCAAGTGAAGAGATTATTAAACTAGCTAAATTTAATATTGCATTATATTTAGTGTTTACAAATAGAGTCAATTCATTAGATGAAGCTTGGAAAAGGTTAAATTAATTTTACCTTTTAAGGAAAATTATATTATCCTTAATGAATAGAAATTTTAGGATTAGAGATGTTAATTGACGGACATGGAAGAAAAGTAGATTATTTAAGAGTATCAGTTACTGAAAGATGTAATTTTAGATGTCAATACTGTATGCCTGAAAAACCATTTTCATGGGTACCAAAAGAGAATCTACTTTCATATGAAGACTTATTCAAATTTATAAAAGTTGCAATTGACGAGGGAGTAAAGAAAGTTAGAATTACAGGAGGAGAACCTCTTTTAAGAGAAGGCTTAGATCAATTTATAAAAATGGTTTATGATTATAAAAATGATATTGATTTAGCTTTAACAACAAATGGCTTTTTACTTCCAAAAGCAGCACAAAAATTAAAAGATGCAGGTCTTAAAAGAATTAATGTTTCATTAGATTCATTAAAACCTGACGTAGCAGCTAAAGTAGCTCAAAAAAATGTATTAGAAACTGTACTTGAAGGTATTCAAGCAGCTGATGATGCAGGATTAAAAATAAAAATAAATTGTGTTCCTATTAAAGGAATAAATGATAATGATATTTTAGAAGTTTTAGAGTTTTGTAAACATAGAGGATATACTGTAAGATTTATTGAGTTTATGGAAAATCATCATGCAAAAGATGGAGCAAAAGGTTTAAACTCTGATGAAATAAAAGAAAGAATATCTCAAAAATATAAAAACTTTGAAACAATACCAAGAGATACAAGCTCTCCTGCTCAATACTACAAGCTTGAGGATGGTTATGAGTTTGGAATAATCGAACCACACAAAGATGATTTCTGTTCTGCATGTAATAGAATTAGATTAACAGCAGAAGGTTATCTTATCCCTTGTTTATATTTTGAAGATGCAATGAGTATAAAAGATGCAGTAAGGTCAAATAGAATTGATGAAGCAACTGCAATATTAAAAAAAGTATTAGCAAATAAACCAGAAAAAAATAAATGGTCTGTTAAAGATGATAATGAAGTTTCATCTAGAGCTTTTTATCAAACAGGTGGTTAAATCTTAGAAGAGTCTTTTAGGCTCTCCTAAAAAATATCCTTGGGAATAGTCAATTCCTAACTCTTTAATCTTTTGTAAAACTTCATCATTCCCTACGAATTCTGCAACTGTTTTAATTTTTTGTTTTTTAGCAAATACAATTATTGACTCAACAACATGTTGACTATATTCATCGGTTAAAATATTTTTAATCAATGAGCCATCAATCTTTAAAATATCAGGATGAAACTGTAATAACCTTTCATAATTTGAGTATCCACTACCAAAGTCATCAATAGCAATAGTAACTCCAGCTTCAAGTTTACTTTTTAGAATAAACTCTTTTACAAGTTCAAAATCTTTCACTTCTTCATCTTCTAAAAGTTCAAAAGTAACTCTTCCTTTATTCTCAGCTTTACTAATTAGTTTCCATAAAAGTTCTCTTAACTTACTATTTTCAATATCAAGTGAAGATAGATTTATCGTGATGTCTTTGTCTGTGTGATTTAAAGCATTAAAAGAGTTTTGAATTACTAGTTCTGTAATATCTGAATAGTAACCAGTCTTTTTAGCAACGTCTAAAAATTGGAAAGGCGATAGAATATTCCCTCTTTTATCAATTAATCTAATTAGTGATTCATATTTTTCTATTTCATTTGTTTGATTGTTTATAATTGGTTGGAAGTATGAAATAAAACTTCCTTCTTTTGCTAAAGCATCTTTGATTAAGCCAATATTTTTTAACTTATTTCGTGCTTCAATTTGTGCTCTTCTATGAAAGTTCTTTGCATCTAAAATAGGAATTTTGTATTTTAAAGCATGTTGAATAGCTAAATATGCATCATCTAAAAGATGATTTCCTTCTTTTGCATAACTAATACAAATATCAACATCATAGCTTGTTTCCATAAAGGAAATACCTATTTCTTTAAACTTTTCAATTACTTGTTTTAGAGTATATTGAATTTTTGAGTCAGTTAATTCTTCATTTTTTAAGAAAGCAAAAAGTCCATTATTGAGATTATAAACTTTTTTTAGATTAAAATCACTTGGAAAATAGTTTAAAATAACTTGTTCAAATTCAAATTCAAAAGTATGCATTAAAGTTTCTGAATAGAACTCTTTAAAAAGTTCATAGTTAGCAATTTGTAAAAAGATTAAAGTAGGTTTTTCTAAATATGACAAATCAGCAATTAACTGCTTTTTAGGATTCATAACATCAGTAATATCATGTCTTATACCAATAATCTCTTTTATATTTCCATCAATATCAATAATAGGAGATATAGTTGCATCAACATAATATGAGGTACCATCTCTTCTTAGGTTTTTGATAATACCTTTAAAAGTTTTATGTGCTTTTACTTGTTTCCAAACTTCTTCATAGACTTTTTTTGGTACATCTGGATGTCTTACAATATTATGTGGTTTTCCTATTAAATACTCTTGCGAGTAGCCACTGATTTCACAGAACTTTGCATTTGCTTCTGTGATTACACCTCTAGGGTCAGTTTTACTTATAATATCACTTTCATTTAAAACTCTTTTATACTCATTTAGCTCTTTTGCTTGTTCTGCTATGGTTTCAATATACTCTGCTTGTGAGATATGTAAATCAGTTTTAAGTAGTATCTCTTCAGTTAAAAAAGGTTTTTTAATAAAATCAATAGCTCCATTTTTTATTACATAAGCATATTTTTGTCTATCTTCACTACTTGAAAGAATTATAATTGGTATAGTTTTAAACCTTTCATCTTTTTTTAGAATTTCAAGTAACTGTGTCCCTGAAACTTTTGGCATTTCTAAATCAAGAAAAATAAGGTTTATTCTACTATTTGTTTTTAAAAAATCAATAGCTTCAAGACCATTATTTACAGTAGATACTTTGTAGTTTTTTGTTTGTAAAATTGTTTTTATTGTTCTTCTTACAAAAGAAGAATCATCAACAATTAAAATTTCTCTTTCTTTATTTTTTGATAGGCTAATAATTAAATCATGTAGGTCTTTTACAAGAGTTTTTAAAGGTGTCTCTTTTGAAAAATAATCAATCACTCCATGTTCAAAAAGATAGTTTCTTCTTTGAATATCATTGCTTCCTGTAAGAACTATGATTTTTGCATCAAGTTGCTTTGAAGATAAGTCAATTATTAGTTCATCCCCTTCACCATCAGGTAGAACTAAATCTAGTAGTATATAATCAATATCACTATTGTTTTGTATTATTTTATGGGCTTCTTCTAAAGTAAAGGCTTGAAGGATTTCAAAATCTTTTTTTCTTAGTAGGGCAAGTAATGTATTACTATATGTTTTTGAATCTTCAATAATCAAAATCTTTGTCATAAAATAAAAAGCCTTTAAAAATAATGTATAAAAATTAATCAATATTATATCATAAAAAATTAAAATTATTAAAATATAACTTAATTATATAGATAAAATAACATCATTAAAATAAGCCTATAAAGAAGAAATATAGATAAACTTAGATATAATCACGATTATATAGTATGAGCCAACATAGGGTTTTATAGATACAAAAGAGGGAAGTGAATGACTAAAGATTTTAACTATTCTAATTTGAAATTAGGAATTATTGGTGGTGGACAACTTGGTAAAATCATGGCAGTTAAAGCAAAAAAGATGGGGTTTCATGTAACAATTCTTGATCCAACATTAGATTGTCCAGCTGCACAAGTTTCTGATAAGCAAATAGTAGGTGGTTTTTTTGATAAAGAGAAATTAGAGCAAATTGTAAAAGAGTGTGATGTAACTACATTTGAGTTAGAACACGTTGATACTACAGTTCTTAAAAAACTTTATGATGAGGATAACAATATCCATCCATCTCCTTACTTAATTGAATTAATTCAAGATAAATTCAAACAAAAAGAGTTTTTAGATAAAAGAGGAATTCCTGTTCCAAAATATAAAAATGTTGAGACACCAGCTGATTTAGAGAGCTTTGGATTACCAATTATTCAAAAAGCAAGAAAAGGTGGATATGATGGTAAAGGTGTCACTTTATTAAAAGATAAAGAAGATTTAGCAAATGCATTACCAGGTGAGACTTTTATTGAAGAGTTAGTTGATATCAAAAAAGAGTTAGCTGTTATGGTTTCAAGAAATATTGAAGGTGAAATAGCTTGTTATCCAGTAGTTGAAATGCTATTTGATGATAGAGTTAATATCTGTGATATCGTAATTGCTCCTGCAAAGATTGATTCTAAAATTGAAGAAGCAGCAAGACAAATGTCTATTGATTCTATCAAAGCTTTAGATGGTGTTGGTATATTTGGGGTTGAATTATTTTTAACTAATAATGATGAACTTTTAGTAAATGAAATCGCTCCAAGACCTCATAACTCAGGACACTACACAGTAGAAGCATGTGCAACTTCACAATTTGAGCAAATTATTAGAGCTGTAACAAATCTTCCTTTAGGTTCAACAAAATTAATTTCACCAGCTGCTATGGTAAATTTACTTGGAGAAGAAGGATATGTTGGTGAGCCAGTAATTGAAGGTATTCATGATGCATTAGAAATTGATGGATTATCTTTCCACTTCTACTCTAAAAAAGAGACTAAACCATTTAGAAAAATGGGACACATAACTGTTTTAGA
This sequence comes from Arcobacter pernae, assembly GCF_049472135.1. Lineage (NCBI taxonomy): Bacteria > Pseudomonadati > Campylobacterota > Epsilonproteobacteria > Campylobacterales > Arcobacteraceae > Arcobacter > Arcobacter pernae. The sequence continues at coordinate 183,809 of NZ_JBMOVV010000003.1, read as the reverse complement.
TGATTGTGTAGATGGTGCATTAGAAAAAGTAGAAAAAGCTAAAGAAATTTTAAAAATTAAAGGGAGCAAAAAAGTATGAGTAAGAAGCCATTAGTTGGAATTATTATGGGAAGTGACTCTGATTTACCTGTAATGCAAGATGCAGCAAAAATGTTAGAGTTTTTTGGAATTGAGTATGAGTTAACAATTGTTTCAGCACACAGAACACCTGAAAAACTTTTTGAGTATTCAAAAAAAGCTGAAAAAAGAGGTTTAAGAGTTATTATTGCAGGTGCTGGGGGTGCAGCACATTTACCAGGTATGGTTGCTTCTTTAACAGCTTTACCAGTAATTGGAGTTCCTGTTAAGACTTCTTCATTAAGTGGTTTAGATTCATTATTATCAATTGTTCAAATGCCAGGTGGAGTTCCAGTTTCAACTGTTGCAATTAACAATTCTAAAAATGCAGGAATATTAGCAGCTCAAACAATTGGTGTAAAATCAAAAGAAGTAAGAAATAAAATCTCTGCATATAAAAAACAAATGAGAAATGAAGTTGAAACAAAAGCTGTTAAACTTGAAGATATTAAATATGAAAAATATTTAAAAGAAATGGGAAAATAAGTAGAAATTAAACCAACTTTAATTTAACTTAAGTATAATTCGCGACCACTTATTGTAAGTGAGAAAATAAATATACCTATTAGGAGGTCATGATGGCTTTAGATCAGGACGTAAAAGCAAGTATTATAGCAAAACATGCAAAAAAAGACGGAGATACAGGTTCAGCGCAAGTACAAATTGCAATTTTAACAGAGCAAATTAAAGTATTAACTGAGCACTTAAAAATTAACAAAAAAGATCACTCTTCAAGATTAGGTCTTTTAAAAATGGTTGGAAAAAGAAAAAGATTATTAAAATACTTAAAAGCTAAATCTTACACTGAATTTACTGAATTAGTAGCAGAATTAGGAATTAGAGCTAAGTAATTAGTCTATTTGATAAATTAAAAAAAGGTTTACAAGTTTTCTTGTAAACCTTTTTTTTTGCCTTTATTAAACAAAACAAATACTAATTATCATTTTTAACACTTCATAATAACTTATCTTAACCATACTTCTTGTAAAATACAAATAATAAAAAATATCGGGATAAAAATGTTATTAACAAAAAAGAGTGAATATGCATTACTTTCATTGATTTCTATAGCAAAAAGCGAGAATCCAAAGAACGTAGATGTATTATCAAAAGAACTAGACATTTCAAAATCATTTTTAGCAAAAATTATGCAAAATCTAGCGAAACATGAGATAGTTATATCTCATAGAGGTGTAAACGGTGGGTTTGCACTAAATAAATCGTGGGATGAAATTACAATATTAGAGATTACTACAGCAGCAGAAGAAAAAATACCATCAGTTTTTGAGTGTGCACCATCAATTGATAGTTGCCCTAGTCAAAAGGGTATGCTATGTACTATTTGGCCACTTTTAAACAATCTACAATCTAAAATCAATGGCTTTTTAGAAGAATTAACTTTAAAAGATATTGCTTCATGAAACTATTTCATATTTCTCATAATGACCTAGATGGTTATGGTTGTCACTTAATTACAAAAGAGTACTTCAAAGAAGGCTTTTTTTATAATGCAAATTATGGTTTAGAAGTAAAACTTTGTATAAAAAAAGTTTTAGAACAAATACAAGAGTATAAAGATGAAGAGATTCTATTTTTAATTAGTGATTTAAATCTTACTTTTCAAGAATCAAAAGATTTAGATAAAGATGTATCGAACTTAATTAAAGATGGATTTAATATAAAACTTCAACTTTTAGATCACCATGCTACAGGTCAAAAAAGTGCTGATAAATTTCATTGGTACTACTTAGATACTACTAGATGTGCTACAAAAATAGTATATGATTATATGTTTGAAGAGTATGAAGGTTTTGTATGTGATACAAGTGCATGGATGAAACCTTTAGTAGATGCAATTAATGCAATTGATATTTGGTTAGAAGACGAATACAAAAACTTTGAATTTGGAAAAGTTTTAATGTCAATGGTTACAAAAGCAAGAGAGATAAATAATGTTCTTTTTGCTGATTTAAATAGAGATTATAGAATCTTTTTATTAAAAAAAGCTATTGATTTTATAAATGAAAAAGATGGAAATATTAAACTTGATAATCAAGTACACTCTTTCAAAAAAGAGTTTTTAATGCTTGATAAAAAAGATGACACTTTAGATAATCTAAGTGCAAAATATTTAGTAAAAACATTAGCTGATGTAAAAGAGAATTTGACAGTAACATACCAAGGTCATAAAGGTTTATTATCTTACTGTTTAGGTTCAATCTCTATTCCTGCAAATGCATTTTTAAAAGCAAATCCTGATTATGATTTCTTTATTGATATTGGAAGAAAAGGAAATGCTTCTTTTAGAGCTGATGGAAAAGTAGATGTTTCAATAATGGCTCAAAAACTTGCAAATGGTGGAGGACATGTAAATGCCTCTGGTGCAAAGTTTGAAGACTTTAAAGAGACTATTCATTATGAAGAAGTGAAGAACTTTATTCAACAAAGACTAGATAAGATCTAGTCTTTACTTATATAACTATTTTCTTTTTTTATATCATCATTTAAATCTTTTTTATTTAAACTTTGAAATATATTTATTATTAGAATTATAAAGAAGAAATATACAAACCCTTTTTTCATAGCTGTAATCATTTATTTTTCCTTGATATTTCTCAATGACAACTTATAAGCAATATAAATAATTATAGGCCAAGAACAAAGCCAAATAATTGAACTTAAATAATCCATTTTAACTCCTAATAATTATGTGCATGAGGATCTTCTATTTCCTCTTTTGTGATTTTTACTTTATCCATTTGGTACCAAACATATGCAATATAAGCTATAACAAAAGGAACCATTAAAGATACATATGACATTGTTGTTAAAGTATAGTGGCTACCTGAACTATTTTGTATAGTAAGGGAACTTTGCAAGTCATAAATAGAGGGATAGTATGCGGTGTTGTTGAAACCTACATTTAAAAATAGAGCCATGACTGTTAAAACTATTCCTAATCCTCCTGTTTTTATACAACAAGTCATATTAAAATGAATAGTTGCAACAACAGCTATTACAACCATAATAATTCCTAAAATGAACATACTTAAAACTATAGGCATTTCTAAAAAGTTTTCTAAATATTTGTATTTTACAAGATATACTAAGCCTTCAGAATTATAAGCAAAACCCTCTTTTGTAAATAGTAAAAAAAGAAATATAGAAAAGAAAACTAAAAAAATTGGCATATTAATTTTTATACTTTTAATAGCTCTTTGTCTAATAATGTCATGGTCTATATTATTGATAAAATATAAAGCCCCTGAAATTCTAACTAAAAAGAATAGGGCAAAACCAAGACTTAGATTAAAAGGATTTGCTAAAGCTTCTAAGCCTCTTAGACTTGTATGCCAGTGGGAAAAGTTGTTTTCATCTACACTAAAAGCTGAACCTGAAAAAAATGTGGCAATTGCAACTCCAAGTAAGATAACACCTAAACTTCCATTTATAAATAAAAAGCTTTCATATACTTTTTGTCCTAAAAAGTTTTGAGGCTTTTTTCTATACTCATAAGAAACAGCTTGAATAATAAAACAAAATAGTATAGACATCCAAACCCAATAAGCCCCACCAAAACTAGTAGAGTAAAACAAAGGAAAAGCTGCAAATAAAGCCCCACCAAATAAAACAAGTGTTGTAAATCCAAGTTCCCATTTTCTACCAAGTGAATTTACAAGCATAGTTTTTAGAGTTTCATCACCCTTTGATATAGTTCCAAGAAGAGTTTGTCCACCTTGAACAAACATAATAAATCCAAAAATTCCACCAAGTAGTGAGATTATAATCCACCAGTATTGTTGTAGTTGTAATAGTGTAAGTTCTTCAAACATTTTAGTGACCTCCATTTGGACCAATTGAAATCTGTTTTAGCATGATTTTTATTTCTGCTATTAAAAGGGCTGTAAATAAAAATGCAAACATATAAAATGTAATTTTTACATTTGTAGATGAAATATCAGTTGCTGCAATACCAACGGGCATTAAGTCTTGAATAGCCCAAGGTTGACGTCCAACTTCAGCTACAATCCATCCTGCCTCACTTGCTATATATCCTAAAGGTATAGAAGCAACAGTACTTATAAGTAGCCATTTGTACTGCATAATATCTTTTTTAAGAACAAAAAATAAAAGCAAAGCAAATAAAACTAAAAACCAAGAACCAAGAGCTACCATAATATGGAAAGCATAAAAGGTAATATCAACTGGAGGAACAATATCTTCAGGTTTATTAAGATGTCCGTAACCAAAGTATTTCATATTTTCACTAAGTATTTTTTCATGTTTTGCCATAGCAATTAGGTCATTTTTTCTTTTAGCTTCTTTATAATCTTTTAGCGCTTGTATTGCTATTTTACCTTGTGCTATTTTTTGGGATGTAGGGATAATATTATATTTCTCATTTCCATAAACTAGATCTTTTAGTCCAGGAACAAAAGCATGAATATCATGGTATCCAAGAAGAGATAAGGCATAAGGTGCTTCAAGTTCAAAGAGAAAAGTTTCTTCCTCATTTGTTAAACTCTTTTTAGGATTTAAAATACCAATAGCAACTATTCCAGCATCTTCTTTTCCTTCATAAAGACCTTCCATCGCTGCTAATTTTACAGGTTGTTTAAGTGCTACTTGGTGAGCTGACTCATCTCCATTTACTATAATAAAAATAGAAGAGATTAAACCAAAAGTAGCTCCTATAATCATAGATTTTTTAGCAAACTCTATTTCTCTTCTTTTTAGTAAATACCAAGCAGAAATACCAACTACAAATAGTGAAGCAACTATATAACCACTAGAAATTGTATGCAAAAACTTTGATATGGCAATAGGAGAGAATAAAACTTCCCAAAAGTTATTCATCTCATTTCTTACAGTATCTGGATTAAAAGTCATACCTACTGGGTATTGCATCCAGCCATTTGCAACTAAAATCCATAAAGCACTAAGATTTGAGCCAATTGCAACTAACCAAGTTGATAGTAAATGAAAACCTTTTGATACCTTGTCCCAACCAAAAAACATAACAGCAAAAAAAGTTGATTCCATAAAAAAAGCTAAAATTCCTTCAACTGCTAAAGGTGCTCCAAATATATCTCCTACAAACCAAGAGTAATTTGCCCAGTTTGTACCAAATTCAAACTCCATTATAATTCCAGTAGCAACACCAATAGCAAAGTTTATGGCAAAAAGTGTCATCCAAAACTTTGTAGTTTTTTTCCAAAATTCACTATTTGTTTTTACATAAATAGTCTCCATAATTGCAATAATAAAACCAAGCCCTAGTGTAAGTGGTACAAATAACCAATGATATATTGCAGTTAAGGCAAATTGAGCTCTAGACCAGTCTACTAAATGCTCTTCCATTATTTATCCTTTGTAATATTTTTATATATAAAATCTATTTTTGTTTCTTGAGTTTTGTATGTATTTTTAAAGTTTTCATCATAAATAAAGTACTTTAGAAAAACTAATATGATTAAAAGTTTTATGAATATTAACTTCCAAAGTGTTTTCCCAATTTTTAGGTTCTTAAAGCCTTCAATATACATATTTATAAAGTTTTTTAATAACATATAGTAAATTTCCTTTTATAATCTAAACTTATATAAATGAAATCATAAGGCAATTAATATTAAAGATATATAAAAATAATATAAGTATTTCTTATTTAACTACTTTTTTAAAATCAATAATTATTTTTAAAAGTTTGACTTAAAAATTAAATAGGATAAAAAATATCCTTAATATAAGCTAGGTAGTAGTTTTTATAGTTTATTTAATAAATTTATGTATTCATAAATAATATTTCAAAATTTATTTATTTTATGTAATAAGTTTTATATGATATAATAATCCATTATGATAAATTAAATTCAAAGGATATAAAATGGAGTGTGAATTTCCAAGTGTAAATTCTAATAATGAAGAGATTATAGAAATATTTAATAATACAAAAACAATAGCAATTGCAGGACTATCACCAAATGAAGAGAAAGCTTCAAATAGAGTTGCAAAATATTTACAAAATGCAGGATTTAAAATAGTTCCTATTTATCCTAAAGAAGATGAGATTTTAGGTGAAAAAGTATATAGAAGTCTAGAAGAAATACCTTTTAAGATTGATATGGTTGATATTTTTAGAAAGCCTGATGCTATTGCTGCTGTTGTTGACGCTGCTATAAAAAGAGGAGATATTGATACAGTATGGACTCAATTAGGTTTAGTAAACAATGAAGCTGCACAAAAAGCAAAAGAAGCAGGTATGAAAGTAGTACAAAATAAGTGTACTAAGATAGAACACGCAAATAATTTTTAATTAAAAGTTTATAGATTTTTTAGTTTAGATGGGTTGTTAAGCACAAGTTTAGCAACACATCCAGACTTACCATCTTTTCTATTTTTTAATGTGATTTTTGCTCTTAATGCATCAGATGCATTTTTTGCTAAGAATAGTCCAAGCCCAACTCCACTTTGATTTCCTACTCTTTTAAATGGTGCAAATAAATCAATATTTTCATCAATACCTTTACCTTCATCAGTTACAGTAATAATGATTTTTTCTTTACCTTTTTTAAGTCTAATAGCTATTGATTTATCCTCAGGTGTAAACTTAATAGCATTTTGTACAAAGTTTTGAAGTATCTGATTAAATAGAGTAACTTGCATAGATACTTTTAAATGATTTACATTTGAGAAAAACGTAACAATGATATTTTTTTGAGCACTAAGCATTCTGTAATCATTTGTTTTTTTCTTCATAAATTCAACTAAATCTAAATCTTGAGTTTGTTCAAACTGCGCACCCTCAGCTCTACCTATATCTAAAATAGATGAAATCATTATATTCATATCATCTATTTGTTTTACTGTTAGTCTTAGTGTTTCTTCATAAGCTTCTGGGTCTCTTTTTTTTCTAAGAGTAACTTCATTTTTTAGTTTCATAACAGCTAAGGGAGTTTTAAGTTCGTGAGCAGCTCCTATGAATAGTTCTTTTTTAAACTTAACATATGTTTCAATTCTATTTGTAAGGGAGTTAATAGAATCAGATAATGAGTGAAACTCAATAGGCAAATCTTTTTTATCTATTTGAGTTAATGAGTTTTCATCCATATTTGATAGTTTTTTATTTATTTGAATAATCGGTTTTAAAAGTGATTTTGATACTACTAGTGAGTAAATAAGCATCAGTAAAAAACCTGGAATTGCTAGAATAAATAGGTTTTTAAAAATAATAGAGTAAAGAATTTCTCTTTCAAAATTAATATTTCTTATAAGTTGAATAAATTTTCTTTTCTCTAAATTAAATGGATATAATAGTTTTATATAGTAATTTCCATTTTTTTTGTAAGTAAAAAACTTATAATTTTTAAGTTTTGGGTTATTTACTAAGTCAATTGATACTTCATCATCTTGAATAAGTTTAAACTTTTCAAAGTCAAACTCTTTATCATGTGAAATAATATAGATTTTTTTTGCATCTTTAAGCATGTTTTTTTGAATATTTTCATAAGTTGTACTTCTTGAATATTCGTAAAAAATAAAAGATAGTGCGATAATAAAAAGCGAAGTAGCAATAATTAGTTTTGTATAAAACTGTTTATAAATACTCTTCGCTTCCATTTAAAACCTAAAGGAATATATTATTGATTAAGCGTTTTCGTCTTGTGTAGAATCAGGGTAACAGAATCTGTATCCTCTTCTTCTAATAGTTTCAATTGTAGAGATGTTTAATGGTTTATCCATTTTTTGTCTAATTTGGTTAATAGCAACTTCAATTACGTTTGGAGTTACTAATTCTGGCTCTTCCCAGATAGCATCTAATAATTGCTCTTTTGATACAATTTGATCTCTATGTCTAGCTAAGTGAGTTAATACTTCAAAAGGCTTACCTTTTAATTCAATTTCTTCACCGTTATATTCAATTTTTTCTTCATCAGGATTAATTGCAAGACCTTCAATTTCGATGATGTTAGTTCCACCGAATCTTAATCTAGCTTCAATTCTTGCTAATAAAATATCAAAGTCAAATGGTTTTTTTATAAAGTCATCAGCACCAGATTTTAAAGCTTCGATTTCTGACTCTTTGTCATCTCTTGCAGAAATAATTACAACAGCAGTTCTTGAACTTCTGTTTTTTACAATTTTACATAATTCAATTCCATCACCATCTGGTAACATCCAGTCAGTTAAAACTAAATCATAATTTCTAATATCAATAAAGTATTCAGCATCTTTGTAATTTTCAGCAGCGTCTACTTGGTAACCAAAGTCAGTAAGACCCTCCTGTAATGTTCTATTTAAAGTTATTTCATCTTCAATTATTAAAATTCTCATATATTTGTTATCCCTTAAATTTAAGTTAAGTTTAAATTTGCTCGGAATTGTACCATAAATTTTTTTAAATTTAAAGGTTTTTTAAGGTAAATTCTTAAATTTTCTAAAAAAGTGTGTTTTTTGGGTATTTGCAATGGATATTAATTTTTTATTAACAAAGAAAAGTTACAATACTCTAAACTTTTTACTAAGGAAAATTATGAAGAAAATTATTTCAAGTGTGGTAGCATCATTAATATTATCTACAGGTTTAAGTGCAGCAGATTATTATGCAACTGTTGATGGAGAAAAAATCACAAAAACTGATGTAGCAATGGTTTTACAAGACCCAAGAATTCAATTTGAAACTTTACCAAAAAAAGCTCAAGAGCAAGTTTTAAATCAAATTATTAACAAAAAACTTCTTGCTAAAAAAGCTATGAGTGAAGGTATTGAAAAAGATGAACAATACAAAGATGCTTTAAATAGAATGAAATCAGATTTAGCATTTCAAGTTTGGCAACAAAATGAATTAAAAAACATGAAAATTCCTGAAGCAGAGCAAAAGAAATTTTATGATGAGAATAAAGATAAATTTAAAACACCAGCAACTTTAAAAGCTAGACATATTTTAGTTAAAACTGAAAAAGAAGCAAAAGATTTAATTAAGCAGTTAGATAAAGCTTCTAAAAAAGAAGAAAAATTTATTGAATTAGCAAAGACAAAATCTCAAGGACCAAGTGGTAAAAATGGTGGAGATTTAGGTGAATTTAATGCACAACAAATGGTTCCAGAATTTGCTGATGCAGCTCAAGCATTAAAAAAAGATACATACTCTAAAACACCAGTAAAAACACAATTTGGATATCATGTAATCTATTTAAATGATAAAAAAGCTTCTAAGTCATTATCTTTTAATGAAGTTAAGGGTAATATTTCAAGAATGTTATTACAAAATAAGTATAACAACAAAGTAAAACAAATCACTGACGAATTAAGACAAAAAGCAAAAATCGTAATTAAGTAAATTTAATAAAAAAACACAAGGAGAACAAGTTGGGTGTATTAGATATTGTAAAGCCAGGGGTATTAACAGGTAGTGAAGCTAAAAAACTTTTTGCATATGCAAAAGAGAATAAGTTTGCTATTCCTGCAGTAAATGTAGTAGGAACTGATTCAGTAAATGCTGTATTAGAAGTAGCAGCAAAAGTTAATTCACCTATTATTATCCAATTTTCAAATGGTGGAGCTCAATATTTTGCAGGAAAAGGTTTAAAAGTAGATAACGCTGCTATCTTAGGTGGAGTTAGTGGTGCACAACATGTACATACAATGGCAGAAGCATATGGTGTTCCAGTTATTTTACATACAGACCATGCAGCAAGAAAACTTTTACCATGGATTGATGGTTTATTAGAAGCTGGTAAAAAGCATTTTGAAAATACTGGTAGACCTTTATACACTTCACATATGTTAGACTTATCAGAGGAATCTTTAGAAGAGAATATTTCTACATGTGTTGATTACTTTAAAGTGATGAACGAGCTTGATATGATGATTGAAATTGAGCTTGGAATTACTGGTGGAGAAGAAGATGGTGTTGATAACTCAGATGTTGACAATGCTTTATTATATACTCAACCAGAAGAAGTTTGTTATGCTTATGAGAAGTTAGGAGAAGTTGGACCTAACTTTACAATTGCCGCTTCATTTGGAAATGTACATGGTGTTTATAAACCAGGAAATGTTGTACTATCTCCAAAAATCTTAGATAACTCTCAAAAGTTTATTCAAGAGAAACACTCAACTGAAGATAAAGCAGTTGATTTCGTATTCCATGGTGGGTCTGGATCTGAATTATCAGAGATTAGAGAAGCTATTGAATATGGTGTAATTAAAATGAACATTGATACAGATACTCAATGGGCATTCTGGGATGGTGTAAGAGCTTATGAGGCTAAAAACCATGATTATTTACAAGGTCAAATTGGTAACCCAGATGGTGAAGATAAGCCAAATAAATCTTACTATGACCCAAGAAAATTCTTAAGAGCAGGGCAAGAGTCTATGATTGCTAGATTAGAAGTAGCTTACTCTGATCTTTGTTCTTTAGACAAAAACTAATAAAACTAAAAACCAGCTTTTAGCTGGTTTTACCCTATAAATTAAAATCTAATTTTATTTTAAAACTATATAATATTTTCCAAAGGAAAGCGAATGAATATAGTTTTAAAAACACGAGAAAAAAAAGATGATGAAGTTGAAATCATCTTACTTAAAAACACAGAAAAACTACCAAAGAAAACTCAAAAAATATTAAATAATATAAGTTTTAAAAGTTCAAATTTTAATACATATTTTGAAATAAGTTCAAAAAAAATATTTGTATATATAAAAAATAAAGATAGTGAGTCTATAAAAATAGCAATTAGTAAAGCTGTAAATGCTTTGAAAAAATATACTTGTTTTTATATAGATATTAATTCTTTAAAAAAAGAGTTAAAAATTGAGGATATAACTCAAGGTTTTATTCTTGGAACTTATGAGTTTTTAAAATATAAAAAGAAAGAAAAAATTTTAAAAACACTTTGTATAAATATCAAAGATTCAGAACATAAAAAAATAGATTTAGAAAATAGATTAAAAAATAGTTTAAAACTATGTGAAAGTGTAAACTTTGTAAGAGATATTGTAAATACTCCAGCGCAAGATTTTTATCCAAAAAGTATGGTAAATGAAGCTTTAGAAATAGCAAAGAAAAAAAACATGAGTTGTAGTATATATGGTGAAGATTATATGCAAAAAAACTCTTTAAATGCAATGTATGCTGTAGGAAGAGCTTCAAGACATGAAAGTCAATTAATTCACTTATCATATAAACCATGTAATCCTGCAAGTACAAGGACAAAAAATCCAAAAGCTAAGATAGTTTTAGTTGGAAAAGGTGTTACTTATGATACAGGTGGTTTAAGTCTTAAAAGGGGCGATGGTATGGTTTCTATGAAGATTGATAAAGCAGGAGCTATATCTATTTTGGGAGTTATGAGATATTTAAGCCAATCAAACTTAGATATTGAAGTTCATGCTATTTTAGGTGCTGTTGAAAATATGATTGATTCAAATGCTTACAAGCCTGATGATGTGATAAAAATAGGAAATAAAACTGTTGAGATTACAAATACAGATGCAGAAGGAAGACTAGTTCTTGCTGATTGTTTAGTTTATGCTCAAAAGAATATAAATGATATAGATTATATCTTAGATTTAGCAACTTTAACTGGTTCTAGCATAGGAGCATTTGGTGGATATACAAGTGCTGTTTTAGGTCATAGTGAAAAGTTAAAAAAGAGAATTTTTAAGGCTTCTAAAAGAAGTGGAGAGCTAGTAGGATTTATGCCTTATAATATTTATATGCAAGATATTTTAAAAAGTGGTGTTGCTGATATATTAAACTCTAGTGCAAATAAAAATGGTGCAGCTATTATAGGAAGTATGTTTTTAGACAACTTTATAGAGAAAAAATATAAAAAGAAATGGTTACATTTTGATATAGCAGGGCCTTCATATAGAAAGACTACATGGGGTTACAATCCTTATGGTGCAACAGGAGCAGGGCTTAGACTAGTAGTTGAATTTTTAAAAGATATAAGTGTGAAGAATCAATAGTTTATTGATTCTCATACTTAGGATATAAATTTACTATGCTTCTTTCAAACTCTTCTTTAAACATAGAGTAATTTTGAAGTCTTACAGGATGGTCTAGCTCTAAAATCTCAAAAGTATCAAGACCTTCTTTTACCGCATTTTTTAAAGTAGTATCTAAATATCTTAGGTAAAAAATATTTTCATCTAAAACTTTTTTATCAAAAGATACTTTTCCATGTCCTGCAACTAAAATTTTAAAATCAATAGTTTTTAGTTTTTCTAAAGCTTTTATCCAATCTTGAAGATTTGCATGGGGAGTTGCTACAGCACGATTATTAAAAACTAAATCAGAAGCATAAAGGATTTTTGTTTTTTCATCAAAGATTACAATATCACTTTTTGTATGACCATCTAAATATAAAAGCTTTAGTTTATAATCATCTAAAATAAGCTCTTTTTGTTCAAGTAAAATATTTGGGGCTTTTACTTTTGTAGTATATGCTACTTCACCGATTAGATTAACCATATTACTTATATACAATTCTCCATTACTTTTAATATCATTTTTTGTATATTCTGTAGCATAGATTTTTACATCTTTAAAGGCATGATTTCCTAGAAAATGATCAGGGTGATGATGTGTATTTAAAATAAATCTAACAGGTTTATTTGTGATTTTTTTGATTTGTTCTTTTAGTTGCTGTGCATACTCTACACTTGAACCTGTATCTATTAAAATTACAGAGTTTGGAGTAATAATAAATGCACTGTTTGAAATATCGCCACCATTTTGTTTTGAAAAATACTCTTCTTTTCCATAAAAATAGTAACTATTTTCACTTAATTTTATAGGTTTTAGTTTAAAGTTAAAACTATTTGCATAGCATGAAATAGAAGCTATGATTAGTAATAAAAGTTTCATCATAGCTCCAATTCAAAGTCATTTCCATCATTATCTAAAAAGTTCATTTTATATGATTTACTATTATCTTGTGTTTCAAAAATAAATCTAGGGTTTTCACTAATAGCTGAACTAGTTTTTATAGTTGATAAAATTTCTTTATCATTTTTTATAGTTATAGTATTTATATAAAACTCAACATTTCCAAAGATTAAACCTGTTTCCATAGGATGAAAAATAGAAGCTTTAATTCTATTTTTATCCTTTTTTTCAAAAACTTTACCTTTAGTTTTTCCTAGAAATTTTGCAAAGTCACTATTTGTAGAGGCTTGACTTGAAACATCACAACCTCCACCATTACTTCTAATATTTTTACTTCCTATATGCCAAATACCTTTACTATCAAGGATTAAAGCTCTTAATGGGGTTTCTTGAGCTACTTTTATATTTGTTGAGATTATAGGCAGAATTTTTGTTGTTTGCATATCTACAATTCTTGGAATCGGGTTTAAATCTGCAAATATTATCATTCTTTGTGCATCTTTTATTTTTGAGGCATTTACATAAATTGGAACTTGTACAGGATTATCTGCAAAGTTTGGAACTTTAATTTGAATATTTTCATCATCAAAAATATATTTTTGATTACCAATTATTTGTTTTATTAAATCCTCAAAAGTTGGAGAATCAATAGGGTTTTTAGCAAAAAGATTTGTGCTTATAAAAAAAGTTAAAACAAAAAGAAGTAATGTTTTCATGACATATCCTTATTGAGTTTTTGAAATAGGAGGCATGTATTCAACTCCATATTTTTCAAATATTTTTTTGATAGTTCCTTTAGTATATGCTTGATGAAGAACTCCATCAATATGATAACTTAAAGGTCTATACATACTAGAAACTGCTGTAGCTAAATCCCAATGTGATTTAACATTTGGTAAGGCATCACTTATATAGTATTTATCTTTGTTGTTTTGATAATCTAAAAGATGTTCTAACTGTGATTTTAAACCTGCAATTGCATCTATTTTTCTATTTTTAAAATCATTAATTGCTTTATCAAATTTGAAATAGTGTTTAACATTTTTACTTATTAAACCTCTTGCAAAACCTGTTATGTATGTATCAGGTAGCGTATCAAGTTCAACACCAATTGTATGATATGCAAAAGTTGCAAGAGTTTCAAATTCAGGAATTATATCTTTGTGAGTTGCTACAACCCACTTTTCACTTTGATAAGGCCCTTTGATTGTAACCATTTCTGTTTCAAGTTCACCAGTTGATTTATCTGTGATTCTTAAGTAGTCATAATCATAAGGAATTCTAAACATAACATCTGCTTTGTTTTTGTGAACTAAATTACCTTTCCAAATTGTATTTCTTAAATCATCAGATAAGTTTTCATCAGAACCTGTAACATACCAAATAGGTTTTACTTTAAGAGATTTTGCAATAATCTCTCCTAGTTCTATATCAATACCTTTTAGCTTGCCGTTCTCTTCATAAGAGTAAGGAGGAAAATTCTCATAAACAGCAATTACAATATTTCCACTTTCTTGAATATGTTCAATACTTCTGGCATTTGCAAATAAAGCTAATAAAACTATTAATACTGTTGATTTAAGCAGTTTCATTTCTTACTCTTTTGGTAAAGATAAGATATATGTTCTAATAGCCCACATTGCTTCTTGATTTAAAACACCTTCAAATGGTGGCATATAAACATTTCCATTTCTAACAGCACCATGTCTGATTCTTTCCATGAACCACTCATCTCCGTCCATACCTGCTTCTAAGAATCTTAAATCAGGTGCAACACCACCAGAAATAGCATCTAAACCATGACATCTTGCACAGTTCTCACTATAAGCATAAGCACCAATTTCTACAGCTTTTTTATTATCTGTATTATATGGGTTTTCATCTAACCACTCTTCACCTAATGGAGCTAAACCTTTAGTATCCACTTCTTGAGGTGTAACACTTCCATGTCCAAATGCAACTACTGCTGAAAATAGTGTTGCTAATCCTAATTTTTGTATTTTATTCATCTTTTTCTTCCTTTTATATTTTTAGATTTCGAAATTATAAACACTTTTTATAGCCTGATTATAGCGATTAAAAATAGGGTGTCTTTCGCTAAATTCATGCTATAAAACTCCTATACAATACTTGATATTTAACCTTTGGAGAAAAAATATATGATTAAATTTTTAGTAACACTTTTAATAACGATAATAAGTATTATAAATGTTAATGCAGAAGATAAATTAAAAGTAGGTGTTTTAGCTTATGGAACAGTTAATTGGGAACTTGATGTAATAAAACATAATAAACTTGATAAAAAGTATGGCTTTGATTTAGAGATTTTAAAACTTGCTTCAAAAAATGCTTCATCTGTTGCAATACAAGCTTCATCAGTTGATATGATTGTTACTGATTGGCTTTGGGTAAATACTCAAAGAGCTAATAATAAAGATTTTACATTTTATCCTTACTCGAAGGCTACGGGAACTATTTATACAAAAAAAGATGCAAAAACTTTTCTTGATTTAAAAGCAGAAGAAGTTGGAGTTGCAGGTGGTGCCTATGATAAAAGCTGGTTACTTTTAAGAGCATATAGTAAATACAAATATAAAAAAGATTTAAATGAGTTAATAACTCCTGTTTTTGCTAGTCCAGTTATCTTATATAAAAAGATATTAGATGGTTCTTTAAACAGTGCAATAAATTTTTGGCACTTTAATGCAAAACTAAAAGCTAAGGGTGTAAAGCCATTGATTGAAATGGCTGAAGTTTTAAAAGAATTAGGAATAAAAGAGGATATTTCGTTGGTAGGATGGACTTTTAGAAGAGATGTAGCTTTAAAAAATAAGGATTTATATAACTCTTTTATAAAAGCTAGTCATGAAGCAAAAGATATTCTTTTATCAAATGAAAAAGAGTGGGATAGAATAAGACCTCTTATGAAAGCAAAAGAGGATAAAGTTTTTGAATCATTAAAACAAGGATTTAGACAAGGAATTATAAAAGAGTTTAACTCTAAAAATATAGAAGACTCAAAAAAAGTATTTGAAATACTTTTAAAAGAGGGTGGCAAAAACTTAGTATCAAATGCTAAAAGTTTAGATGAAAAAACATTTTGGAATTTTCAAAAGTAAGAAGTATAAAAAGTGTTAAGTAAAAATATCAGAATTACATCAGTTATAGTTTTTTTAACTATATGGGAAATATCAGCTTATTTTATAGCAAGTGATACTTTCCCTTCTATTAGTCAAATAGCTGCTAGTTTATATGACCATACTTTTAATTCAGACTTACTTTATAATTTAGGGATTACTTTATATAGAGTATTTGTTTGTTTTTTTGTAGTTATGTTCTTAGGGATTATTTTTGGTATTTTAATGGGAATATCAAAAAAAATAGATGATATTTTTGATTTTATTTTAATTCTTGGATTAAATATTCCAGCTCTTGTAACAATTGTAATTTGTTATATCTGGTTTGGGCTTACAGATTTTGCAGCACTTTTAGCTGTGATTTTAAATAAACTTCCAATTGTAATAGTAAATGTAAGAGAAGGTACTAAGGCAATTGATAGAAAATATATGCAATTAGCAAAAGTATATAAAGTATCAAAAAAAGAGACTTTCTTTAAAGTCTTTTTACCACAAATATATCCTTATATAATGGCCTCTACAAGATTATGTTTATCACTAATTTGGAAGATTGTATTAGTTGTTGAACTTCTTGGAAGAAGTGATGGAATAGGTTTTAAAATCTCTATGTTCTTTCAATTCTTTGATATTACTTCAATTTTAGCTTACTCTTTTGCTTTTGTTTTAGTAATTCTTTTAATTGAAAAACTATTTTTAAAACCAATAGATTTATATATCAATAAATGGAAATAAAATGTTAGAAATTTGTATTGAAAATAAAAACTATAAAGATAAAAGAGTTTTAAAAGATATAAATATAAGTCTTAAAGCAAAAGAGTTTATATCAATTATTGGTCCATCTGGTTGTGGAAAAACAACACTTCTAAATATTTTGGCATCACTAGATGATGATTATATAGGAGAAATTAAAAAAGATAGTGAAGAGATCTCTTTTATGTTCCAAGATGATAGATTAATACCTTGGTTAAGTATAAAAGACAATCTTCTTTTAGTATCAAAAAACAAAGATGAAAATAAAATTACTGAACTTCTAAAATTAATAAATTTAGAAGAGGTTTTAGAGTTTTATCCAAGTGCTTTATCAGGGGGAATGAAAAGAAGAGTAGCTTTAATAAGAGCTTTTATAAATCAACCCAAACTTATACTTTTAGATGAGCCTTTTATTTCTCTTGATTATCCAACTGCAATGCAGTTGAAAGATGAGTTTTTAAAACTATGTGAGAAGTTTAATCCTAAAGTAGTTTTAGTAACTCATGATTTAAGTGAAGCAATATACTTTTCAAATAGGGTTTTCTTTTTATCTAAAAATCCTGCAACTATAATTTTAGAGTTTGAAAACAATAAAAATAAAAAAGCCAATCAACGAAGAGTTGATGAGGTAAAAAATGAGATATTTGAAAAATATCCAAACATATTAAAAGGAGAAATATGAAAAAAATAGTTTTAATCTTAATGCTTGGTCTTGCTTTATTTGCAAGTGAAAATAAAATGCAAGTTTTCCAACCTATGACAAGCACATGTCCTAAGTCTTGGTTAGATGATATGAAAAAGATAGCCGATGAAGTTGAAATAGTTCAAATGGTAAATGTAAAAGGTTTAAAGTATAGTGTTGGTGTTCCAAGGGAAGTTCAATCATGTAATACAACAATTTTTAAAGATTATGTATTTGAAGGAAATGTTCCAGCAAAAGCTATAAAAGAGTTCTTTAAAAGCATTCCAAAAGACTCAATGGGGCTTTCTTTACCTTCTTATGAAAATGATAAAGAAGTAAAAACAGTATTTTTACTTTTAGATAATGGTACTTACAAAGAGTTTGGGAAATATTAATCCAAACTCTTTAATATTAGATTTTTTAACTTCTCATTTACTTCTTTGTAAATCATATCTTCATCTTTTAAGTTATGATACTTTTTATAAGATATAAAAACTTCATTTTTAATTTCATAAACAGAAATTCCCAAAGGACAATATGTAATATTAGAAGGGTTTTCTTGAATCATTTTTAAAGTAAAGCTACTTTTACACATAAGTAGATTTATGCCATTTGTTAAAACAGGTTTTTGCTTTAAAGCTTTAGCTACATTTGATGTAGATTTTGCAAGATTAAGTTCATGAACTATTACAAAACCTTGGAAGCCAATCTCATCTTTTAGATTTACTAATACTTCTTGGAAATTCTCATTTTCAACTTTCACACTAAAAAGATTTTTATTCTCTATTATTTTATAGTTTGCACTTAAACTGCAAGCTATAAAAAAAAGAAGTATTAGCTTTCTCATTACTTTTTACACTCCATTTCAAATGGTGCAATACCTAAAGTATCTAAGTCAGTTTTAGGGTGTAAAAATCCAACTTGTGGAGAAGTTGATACTAATGCTCTTGGTTGAACTAGTGCAACTGGCATTCTAATTTGACCGTTAAATTCTCTAAATGTTAGTTTTCTTCCTTTGTATGCTGCAAGTTCAAAATCTTTTGAATAAATAAACTTTATATTTGTATTCAAATCAGCTGTTTTTGTATGAGTTATTGCATTTATTATTGTTCTAATAGCAACCCAGTTTGAATAATCAACTGATTGCATCCATCTTTTTGAAAACTTTTCAAATCTACTTTGCATTTGTGCTGCACCCCAAGCTTCAATAACTTTATGCCATGATACAGGTGTTAAACCTTGTGTTCCAGCAACTGGTCTTGGAAGCCAAGTATTAAAGTACATAAACTCACCAAAGTCACCATGGTAATCAGCAAGTAAAATTAAATCATAATTTGAAGCTTGAGTAAATGAAGGGAACTCACTACTTGCTTTTCTTCTAATATCACTATTATTATCCCAAACTTTCTCTTCTACGATTTTTGCACCAAATTTTTTAATTGATCTTTTAATATCTTCTTTAATAAGTAAATCTTTTTCTTGTTTTCCACTAATTAAAAATATATCTTTAAAGTCTCTTTTTACTAAAAATTGTACTAATCCGTCATATAACATAGCATTACTTGCTATTGTATGTAGTAAATTTTCTTGACAATAGTTTTTTCTAAGATGTGAATTTTGACTTTTTGCATTTACAAATAGAGTTTTTGAAGATAGTTTATGTGCTAAAAGCTCTTTTAATAAATCATCTTCCACATTTAAAACAACATAATTGTTATTTTCATTTATGAACTTCTCATATGCACTAATTAATTCTTCTTTTTTATAAGAAATTGCTTCTACTAAATTATACTTTTGATTTAAGAATCTTGCACTTTTATTGCTGTCTTTTATTGCTACTTGGGCACCTTTTAATCCTAAATCTTTTGGATCTTCAATTACATTTGAAAGTACTGGTGGCTTTTTTATTTTTTGTTCTAGATATAAAATATTTACTTCTAATATATTTGCATTTAAAAAAGTTGCAAATAGTAGAAAAAATGGTATTAGTTTCATCTATTTTCCTTTTAATTTTTTTTTGAGTATACATAAGATTTATAGCTTAAGTTTAGCAAAATAGTATTGCTAAACTCAGGCTATAAATATGATATACAATGCTTTCACAAAAATAAGGAGAAGATATTATGAAGAGATTATTATTAGCATCTGCATTATTATCAACAAGTTTATTCGCAGATACTATTTATGTTTCAAATGAGAAAGATAATACTATTACAGTTATAGATTCAAAAACTGATAAGGTTATTGATACTATTGAAGTTGGGCAAAGACCAAGAGGTATATTATTAAACAATGATTATACAAATCTATATATTTGTGCTAGTGATGATGATACTGTGCAAGTTTTAGATTTAAAATCAAAGAAAATAATACATAACTTACCATCAGGTGAAGACCCAGAACAGTTTGCTTTACATCCAGATGGGAAAGAGTTATATATTGCAAATGAAGATGATGGAATTGTAACTGTAGTAGATACTCAAGAAAAATCAGTAATAGCACAAATTGAAGTTGGTGTAGAACCAGAAGGAATGGCAGTAAGTCCAGATGGAAGTGTTGCTATTAATACAACTGAGACATCAAACTTTTTACATTGGATTGATACTAAAACAAAAAAGATTATTCACAATACTTTAGTTGATCAAAGACCAAGACATATTGAGTTTACAAAAAGTGGTGATAAAGTATGGGCATCAAGTGAAATTGGTGGAACTGTAATGGTAGTTGATACAAAAACAAAAGAAGCAATCAAAAAGATTAACTTTAAAATTCCAGGTGTTTTCAAAGATTTAATTCAACCAGTTGGAATTAAATTAACAAGTGATGGTAAATATGCTTTTGTTGGTTTAGGACCTGCAAATCATGTAGCTGTAATTGATGCAAAGACATATAAAGTAATCAAATACTTATTAGTTGGAAGTAGAGTTTGGATGCTTGATTTTGCTGAAAATGAAAAGAAACTTTACACAACAAATGGTGTAAGTGGTGATGTTTCTGTAATTGATGTTGAATCATTAAAAGTTAAGAAAACAATCAAGGTTGGAAGATACCCATGGGGATTAGCAGTAGTTCCTAGTAAATAATCATGGAAAAGAATATCTTAGAATTAAAAAATGTAGATTTTTCATATGGTAGTAAAAAGGTATTAAATAATATATCTTTTAGTATAAAGCAGGGCAGTTTTTCTGTTCTGCTAGGACTAAATGGTGCTGGTAAATCTACAGTTTTTTCATTAATTACAAGACTTTTAAAACTAGAAGTTGGAACTATAAATATAAATTCACACTCAATTAAAAACTACACAAAATCTTTAAAAGATATAGGAATTGTTTTTCAAGAACCTACTTTAGATTTGGATTTAACTGTAAGACAAAACTTATACTATTATGGCTCACTAAAAGGTCTAAATTTTAAAGAAACTATTAAATCTGTTGAAAATGAAATAGTAAGACTTGAACTTCAAGATAGTTTAGATATTACGGCAAGAAAATTAAATGGTGGGCATAGAAGAAGGGTTGAAATTTTAAGAGCTTTAATAAACAAGCCAAAACTTTTACTTCTTGATGAACCAACTGTTGGACTTGATTTAAAAAGTAGATTTGATATTTTGGATTATGTTAGGGATTTAGTAAAAAGAGAAAACTTAAGTGTATTATGGATAACTCATCTTTTTGATGAGGTAAATGAAGATGATGATATCTCTTTTATCAAAAAAGGTGAAATCGTTGAATCTGGTAAAGTAAAACAAATAGTTCAAAAATATGAAAAAGATAACTTGGTTGATACTTTCAATCAAATAGTAAGGTAAAAAATGAATATTTATTTAAATTGTATGAAAGGGATTGTCTATAAAGAGCTAATTCGATTTGTAAAACAAAAAAGTAGATTTTTCTCAGCACTAGTGCGACCTTTATTATGGTTATTTATCTTTTCTGTTGGTTTTAAAACAGCTTTAGGTTTGGCTATTATTCCTCCATATGAAACATATATTACTTATGAAACATATATAGTTCCAGGACTTGTTGGTATGGTTTTACTTTTTAATGGAATGCAAAGCTCACTTACTATGATATTTGATAGAGAGATGGGAAGTATGAAGATTTTGCTATCTTCTTATATAAATAGAAACTATTTACTTTTTTGTAAGATGTTTGCTACAGCAATTGTATCAACAATTCAAGCTGTTACATTTTTACTTATTGCAAAAGTTTATGGTGTTGATATATCATTTTTAGCTATTCTAGCGACTATACCAATTATTATGATTTCATCAATTATTTTAAATGCATTTGCTTTATTTATTTCTTCTGTTATTAAGCAGTTAGAAAACTTTGCAACAGTAATGAATTTTGTAATATTCCCAATGTTCTTTTTAAGTAGTGCTTTATATCCCCTATGGAAAATAAAAGATTCTTCATTGGTATTATTCAATATTTCTTCTTTTAATCCATTTACTTATATAGTTGAGTCAATTAGGTTCGCTTTATATCTAAAAATTGATATAAATTCACTATTAATTGTACTGCTTTCTTTAATAATAAGCCTAATAATGGCCTTTGTAGGTTTTAAATCTAAAAAAGTAAATCATAGCTAAACTCAGGCTATATTTCTTATGTATACTTCTTTCAAGACAAATTTTTCAGGTTTGTTCATAATATAAGAAGGAGAGAAGATGAATAAGAATAGATTGCTAACTAGTGCAGTTGCCGTTACACTAGCTGCACTAATTAGTGGATGTGCTATGTCTAATAACACAGGAAATAATAGCATAACAAAAGTTACAGAACCATCATTTGCACCTGTTACAAACGACCAAATAGTAAATGATGCAAAAACACCTGGTGATGTAGTTAGTTATGGTTTAGGGCCAAAAGGTCAAAGATACTCAACATTAACTCAAATCAATAAAGATACTATTAAAGATTTAGTTCCTGTATGGAACTTTAGTTTTGGTGGTGAAAAACAAAGAGGTCAAGAATCACAACCTGTTGTTAAAGATGGAGTTATGTATGTAACTGCTTCTTACTCTAGACTTTTTGCAATTGATATTTTAACTGGTGAAGAGTTATGGCAATACGATGCAAGACTTCCAGATGCAATTTTACCATGTTGTGATGTTATCAACAGAGGTGCTGCATTATATGATGATTTAGTAATTTTCGGAACACTTGATGCAAAACTAGTTGCTCTTGATAGAAAGACTGGTAAAGTTAAATGGAAAAAAAGAATTGCTAAATATAAAGATGGATACTCATTTACAGCAGCTCCACTTATCGTAAAAGATATGTTAATTACTGGTGTATCTGGTGGTGAGTTTGGTATTGTTGGTAAAGTAGAAGCAAGAGACCCAAAAACTGGTAAACTATTATGGACTAGACCAATGGTTGAAGGACATATGGGATACTTAAATGGTAAAGAAAATGGTATTACTGGTACTCTAAATGCTACTTGGGAAGGTGATACTTGGAAACATGGTGGAGGAGCTCCATGGAATGGTGTAACTTACGATCCTGAAACTGACTTAATTTATGTTCCAACTGGAAACCCAGCTCCTTGGAATTCTCACTTAAGAAAAGGTGATAACTTATACACTGCTTCAAGAGTTGCTGTAAATCCTGATACAGGTAAAATTGTATGGCACTTCCAAACTACTCCAAATGATGGATGGGATTATGATGGTATGGCAGAATTTGTACCATTTGATTACAAAGATGAAAATGGAAATGTTGTAAAAGCAGGTGCTACTGCTGATAAAAATGGTTTCTTCTATGTATTAGATAGAGTTACTGGTAAATATATCAGATCTACTCCTTTCGTTGATAAAATTACATGGGCTAAAGGAATTGATGAAAATGGTAGACCTATTGTAAATGAAGATAACAGACCTGGAGCTCCTGTAAATGGGAAGAAAGGTAAATCTGTATTCTCTGTACCTTCGTTCTTAGGTGGTAAAAACTGGAACCCAATGGCATACTCTCAAAAAACTGGATTATTCTATGTTCCAGCAAATGAGTGGGGAATGGATATTTGGAATCAACCAGTATCTTATAAAAAAGGTGCAGCATACTTAGGTGCTGGATTTACAATTAAGCCTGTTTATGAAGATCATATTGGTGCTTTAAAAGCAGTTGATCCTGTAACTGGAAAAATCAAGTGGATTTATAAAAACAAAGCACCATTATGGGGTGGAGTTTTAACTACTGCTGGTGGTTTAGTAATTACAGGTAATCCAGAAGGAAAACTATTAGTATTAGATGATGAGACTGGTAAAGAGTTATATTCATTTAATGTAGGTTCTGGAATCGTTTCTTCTCCTATTACTTGGGAGCAAAATGGTGATCAATATATTGCTGTAGTATCTGGTTGGGGTGGAGCCGTTCCTTTATGGGGTGGTGAGGTTGCTAAAACTGTAAAACTTCTTAACCAAGGTGGTTCAGTTCACGTGTTCAAATTACATAAGTAGTCTGAACACAAAAATCTTACAAAGGAGGTAATTGTTATGAAATGGGAAACACCTATGTTTGTAGATAATAGATTTGGTTTTGAAGTAACAATGTATATTTGTAACGAGTAGAGCCAACTTCGAGTAAACTAGCTTTTGCTAGTTTGCTCTTTTTATAATTAAGTCTTATTTAGACTTAATTATAAAAAGAGTTAAGGGAAGATTATGAGAATAGAAGTTTTAGGATCAGGAGCAGGAGGAGGACTTCCTCAGTTTAACTGTAACTGTGATAACTGTAAAGGTTATAGAGAAGGTAAAGAAACTATCAAAAGAAGAACTCAAAGTTCTATTACTATAAGCGAAGATGGTGAAAATTGGGTTTTATTTAATACTTCACCAGATATTTTAGAGCAAATTCATAATTCCCCTTTTTTACACCCAACACAAAAAAGAGAAACAAAAATAAAAGCTATCGTTTTTAACGATGCTCAAATTGACCATACAACAGGTCTTCTTATGTTAAGAGAGGGATGTCCTCATCAAATTTACTGTACAAAAGAAGTAAATGAAGAGTTAAATACATCTTTTCCTACTATGAAAATGCTAAAGCATTGGGATGGTGGAGGAACTGTTTGGCATGAAATTCTTCCAGATTCAACTACAAAATTTGAAATACCAGTTATGCCTAGTTATGAGTTTTATGCTCATGCTTTAATTTCAAATGCACCTCCATATTCAGCCCACAGAGATAAACCAAGAAAAGGTGATAATATTGGAATAACAGTTGTAAATAAAAATACTGGAAAAAGACTATTTTATTTACCAGGACTTGGTGTTATGGAAGACCATGTATTTGAAGAGATGAGAAATGCAGATGTTCTTTTAATAGAAGGAACATTATGGACAAATGATGAAATGATTAAAGGGAATTTTTCAAATAAGCTTGGAACTGATATGGGACATATTCCATTAAGTGGAGAAGAAGGACTTATCAAAGTTTTAGATAGTTTAGAAAAACCAAGAAAAATACTAATTCATATAAATAATACAAATCCTATTTTAGATGAGAGTAGTGATGAGTATAAGGAACTTATTTCACATGGAATTGAAGTTTCTTATGATGGTATGAGTATCGAAATATAATTAAGGAGAGAATATTATGACTAAAAAAATTGACCAATTACTTTCAAAAGAAGAGTTTGAAGCTAAATTAAGATCTATGGGTAAGATGTACCATATTCATCATCCCTTTCATATAAGAATGTATAAAGGTGAATGTACAAAAGAAGAGATTCAGGGATGGGTAGCAAATAGATTTTATTATCAAACAGCAATTCCTATTAAAGATGCTGCAATTATGTCAAATAATCCACCTTTAGAAGATAGAAGAAAGTGGATAGATAGAATTATAGACCATGATAGTGTTGGTGGAGGAATTGAAGCTTGGCTTGAGTTAGGTGAAGCAGTTGGTCTAAATAAAGAGGATTTAATCTCTCATAGATATGTTTTACCATCAGTTAAGTTTGCAGTTGAAGCATATATAAATTTTGCAAAACAAAGACCTTGGAAAGAGGCTGCAATGTCATCTTTAACAGAGATGTTTGCTCCTGAAATTCATCAACAAAGACTTAATACATGGCCTGATAATTATCCTTGGATTGAACCAAAAGGTTTAAGATATTTCCAAAAAAGATTAAGTGAAGCAAGAAGAGATGTTCAGCATGGATTAGCTTTAACATTAGAAGAGTTTAATACAATTGAGCTTCAAAGTAAAGCTTGTGAAATATTACAATTTAAATTAGATATTTTATGGACAATGTGTGATGCTTTATATTTAGCATACGAATTAAAACAACCTCCATACTTTAATATTGAAGGGGTAGAAGATGCACAAAGAAAAATTAATTGTAGTGAATAATCACTTTCAATTACAGTTTGAAAAAGCACAAGACTGTTTTGTATTATTATACCCAGAAGGTATGGTTCAGTTAAATCAAAGTGCTGGTGAAATCATGAATCAATGTGATGGAACAAAAAGTTTTAATCAAATAGTAGAGACTTTAGAAAAAAAGTTTGAAATGACTGGTTTATCAAAAGATATAGAAGCTTTTTTCAATGAAGCTTTTGATAGAAAGTGGGTACAGTATGTCGATTAATGATAAAGCAAATAATGAAAAATTAGAAATAAAACCACCTCTTTGGGTTCTTTTGGAGTTAACTCATAAGTGTCCTTTAGAGTGTTCTTACTGTTATAATCAACTTGATTTTGTAAATACAAAAGATGCTATGAGTAAAGATGATTGGTTTAGAGTGATGGATGAGGTTAGAGAACTTGGAGCTGTTCAACTTGGTATTTCAGGTGGTGAGCCTTTACTAAATAAAGATATAGTTGATATTGTTCAAAAAGCAAATGACTTGAAGTTTTATACAAATCTTATTACATCAGGAGTTGGTGCTCCAAAAGGAATAGTTAAAAAACTAAAAGATGCAGGGCTTAAAACGGTTCAGTTAGGTATTCAATCTCATGATGAGAATACTATGACTTTAATTACTAACAATAAAAACTCTTATAAAGAGAAAATTGCCTTTGCAAAAGAAGTAAAAGATGCAGGATTACAACTAATTGTAAATACTTGTATTACTAGACAAAATATTCATCAAGTAGGTGAAATTATTGAATTTGCCGAAACTCTTGGAGCAAATTATTTAGAAATTGCAAATATTCAATATTATGGTTGGGCCTTAAAAAATATAAATGCACTGCTTCCTTCAAAAGAGCAATTAGATGAAGCAAAAGCAAAAGTAAATGAGTATAGACAAAAAGATGATGCAATGAAAGTATTTTTAGTTGTACCTGATTATTTTGCTGATAGACCAAAAGCATGTATGAATGGTTGGGGTACTACATTTTTAACTATAAATCCTGATGGAGTTGCACTTCCATGTAATACAGCAAATACTTTACCTTTAGAATTTCCAAATGTTAAAGAAAACTCTGTAAAAGAAGTATGGTATGACTCAAAAGCCTTTAATTATTTTAGAGGTGATAGTTGGATGAAAGAGCCTTGTAGGACTTGTGATGAAAGAGACAAAGACTTTGGCGGTTGCAGATGCCAAGCCTTTGCTCTAACAGGAGAGATGAATGCTGCAGATCCTGTGTGTTCTAAATCACCTGATCATGCAGTTGTTACGCAAAAAATCCAAGATAGTATCACTTATAGCGATCAAAAGATTTTTTACAGAAATAGAAAAAATTCTATTTCATTTTTAGAAGCTTGATAGAGTTAAATCTATCTTCTTCTTTTCTTTCGAGTTTTAGAAACTCTTTTTGTATTAATTTTGAAACTGTATGATAGATACTTTTTTATCATATATTCAGATAAATCATACATCTCATCCAAACTTGTCTTAACTTTCCAAGTTGGAATATCATCTTTTTGAGATATATTCTTTTTAACTGCTATATTATTTTCATTGTAAATACTTAGTATCTTATCAATAGGGAAGCTATCGATGAACGTATATGAACAAAAAGATTTTTCAAACTCTTTTTTATAATTATAAATCAAACTAAAAGCAAGTAGTTCAGGAATCCAATACGAACCCTTCTTTAGTTGGGAAGAAAAGATTGAGGTTAGGAATTTATAATAAGCCCTCATTGGTTCTAAATTTGTTGATATTTTTTTAAGTGTCGAGGACTTATTTTGATTCTGGAAAACATATGAAAGTGTTTCACTTGTTACTATATTATTGTCTAAATATATTTTTAGATTTTTCACATTTTCATGAATAAATTTCATGTCTTTTTCATTTTTAGGTAATTCCATTTTTTTGTAATCACTTAATAAATGATGAACAATAATAAGTAGAGTATCTAATTTTAATTTTTGCAAATTTATAGATTCACACTGTTGTAAAACTAAATTCAGTTGTTTGTTTAAGTCCATATTTCTTCCTAAAAAACTTACTTATATTTGAATTGCACTAATTGTATGAAAAAATAAGAAATAATTCTTCTTTTTTCTTGCTAATAAAATTGTCTATTAGTGCTTTTTTTATATTTCATTATTGATAAATATGATATTTATCTAACATTAATCTTGTTTTCTTTTATATTTGTTATTAATTTTCTTATGCTTTCAATTCTATTTTCTTCTTCTAAAATATGATTTATTGCTTCTAAGTTAAAGTGTTCTAGTTTTTTATCTAAATAAGAAGTATCTAGTTTTCCTTCAATAAAATCATTATCTCTTACAATTTCTCTATGTAAAGGAATATTTGTAGGAAGTCCTTCTATAAAAAACTCATCAAGGGCTCTTTTTGCTTTTTTTACTGCTCCTTCCCAATCAAGAGAGAATACAATTAATTTTCCTAACATTGAATCATAGTTTGATGGGATTTTATATCCTGCGTAAAGAGCTGTATCAAGTCTAACTCCTGGACCTCCTGGTGCCATATAATTTGTGATTTTTCCACTTGAGGGCATAAAGTTTTTCTTTGGGTCTTCAGCATTTATTCTAAATTCTATTGCATAACCTTTGAATTTTATTTCTTCTTGAAGAAATTTAAGTTTATCCCCTTCTGCTATTTCAATCATTCTTTGAATAATATCAATTCCAGAGATAAGTTCTGTTACAGGGTGTTCTACTTGAACTCTTGTATTCATCTCTATAAAATAGATATTATCTTTATCATCTACTAAAAATTCAACTGTTCCTACACTTTCATATCCAAGTTTGAACATAGCTTTTGTTGAGACTCTATATAACTCTTTTCTAACTTCTTCGTTTAATCTTGGACTAGGAGCTATCTCTATTACTTTTTGATGTCTTCTTTGAATTGAACAATCTCTTTCTCCTAAATGTAATACATTCCCATACTTATCAGAGATTATTTGAATCTCAATATGTCTTGGATTTTGAACATATTTTTCAATAAAAACATCACCTTTACCAAAAAACTTTTGTGCTTCTTGTGTTGCTGAATTAAATAGTTCTTCAAAATCTTTTTCTTCTTTTACTATTCTCATTCCTCTTCCACCACCACCAAAGGCAGCTTTTATAATAATAGGAAAACCTATTTGTTTAGCAATACTTTTCCCTTCATTTATATTTACAATAGGTTCACTTGTTCCTTCTAAAACAGGTACACCTATTTCTTTCATGGCAACTTTTGATGCCATTTTATCCCCAAATAAAGCAATATGTTCAGGTTTAGGACCAATAAAAATAATTCCATTATCTTCACACGCTTGAGCAAATTCAGCATTTTCACTTAGAAAACCATATCCTGGATGAATCGCATCACAATCACATTTTTTTGCCAAAGCAATAATTTTGTCATAATTTAAATAAGCCTCAATGGGATTGCCTAAAATAGGGTAGCATTCATCAGCTTTTTTAACCCATACTCCATCAATATCAACTTCAGAAAAAATAGCTACACTTTTTATATCTAATTCTTTACACGCTCTAATAATTCTAAGGGCTATCTCATTTCTATTTGCTACTAATACTTTCTTAATCTTCTTCATAAACTTTCCTTATTTTTTAAAGATGAAGTATTGTATGTTTTTTTCAAAATTACTTCTTTATTTTATATGCTAGTCAAATTATTTTTATTTGCTAAAGAAATAGTTCATTTTTGCTATAATTGTTGTTATGAAAAAACAGACCCTTCAAAAAAGAACAAAAATTGCAAATGATATAATGTTTTATATCTATACTCATATTGAAACAAATATCGATATAGAAGAACTTAGTATTGATTTAAATGTAAGTAAATTTCATATGCATCGTATTTTTAAAGAGGCTTTTGGAAAAAATATTTATGAGAGTATTAAATCAATTAGATTGCAAAAAGCTTCAAATTTACTTTTAACAAATAAATATTCAACTATTTCTGAGATTGCTAATCAATGTGGATACTCTTCTCAATCCTCTTTTATTAAAACATTTAAAGAGAGATTTGATATGACACCAAAACAGTGGAAAAAAGGTGGATATAAAGAGTATTCAAATAATATCTTACAACAATCACCAAAAGCCATGGAGTCAAAAGCTAATTTTAATGAAATCACTCCAACTATTGTAAAGATGCCTTTTAGAAAAGCCTACTATATTAGAAATAGAGGTTATAATGTAAATATAAAACAGACTTGGCAAAAGATGCAAGTTTGGAGACTCTCAAATGATATACAAAATTATAAAGAGATTGCTCTTTTTCATGATAATCCATCAATTACACCTTTAAGTGATTGTCAATATATCGCTTGTATCGAAACAAATGATAATGAAGAGGTTAAAAGTGATAGACTTCCTGATTTTATGATTGCTGATGGTGTTTATGCTAGATTTGATTTGCAAGGTGTACATGGGGATGTTTTAAAGTTTATTCATTGGGTTTATCATGAGTGGTTGCCTAGAAGTGAGTTTGAAACAACAACAAAACCTTCTTATGTAGAGTATAGAAAAAACAACTTTTTAAGTGATGATAATGAGTTTGATTTAAGCTTTTTTGTATCAATTAAATTTTAGAAGTAGGTTAATTTGGTCTTTCAACCATATAACCACTTCCTCTAATATTTTTAATAAAATCTTCTTTTAAAACTTTTTTAACTCTATTTACTTCTGCTCTAATTGTTGCATTATCTATAAAATCATCATTCCATACATAAGTTCTAAACATATCATATTGAACAACTAAACTTCTATTGTGAGCTAAAAGCTCAATAATTTGAAGTTGTCTTTTAGGTAAAATGTGAGGTTCATTATTAAAGTAAAGTGTCATTGTCTCTGCATCAAAGCTATAATGCTTTGATAACCTTTTATGTTTTTGAGGAGCAATATTTGTTTTTAGAATTTTATTTATTCTAAGTGTTAATTCTCTTAAATGAAAAGGCTTTTTAAGATAGTCATGACAACCAATATTAAAGGCTCTATCAATATCTTCAATATCAATAAGTGCAGATATAAATATAGTTGGTATCATCTTTTTATTTTCATGTAATTGCTCTAAGATACTTAATCCATCAATATTTGGTACATTAATATCAAGTATTAATAAATCAAACTTTTGTTCTTCTAAAACATTTAGACACTCATCACCTTTAGTTGTGCTAGTAATTGAATGTCCTGTAGATGTTAAATACTCTGTAATCATTTCATTTAACATAATATCATCTTCTAAAAGTAATATTTTCATTTTTCAATTCCTTTAAATGTATAAGTAAATGAAGCCCAGTTTTCACCAGATTCAAGTCTGATCCCAACATTTTCTTCACTACAAATTCTTTTTACAAGATTTAGTCCAAGTCCAAAACCATCTTTAGATTCTTCTTCTCTATAATACTCTTCAAAAATCTTTTGAGGTTCAAGTATTTGAACAGAACGACTCTCTATTACAAAGTCACACTCACTATTTTTTAGAATAAGTTTTACATAGATAGTTTCATTTGGTAAAGTATATTTAATTGCATTAGTAAGATTGTTATCAACTATTCTTTGAAGTTTTATTTCATTGAAATTGATATTTATTTCATCTATATTATGAATAAAAGTAAGCGTTGATTTAAACTTTAAAGCAGTTTGTGTAAAAAACTCAATTCTACTTCTTACAAAATCAACTAAATTTATTTCATGTGTTGCTTTGTTTACTTGGTCTTTTTTTACTAAGTAACTTAAATCATCATATATACTAAATACATTTTTCATAGCAACTTCAATATTTGATAAATACTTATTTTTACCATGCTCCAACTCATACATATCAATATTCCCCATTATAATTGATAAAGGAGTATTTGTTTCATGAATTGTATACTTTAAAAACTGTTTTTGTGACTCTACTAAATTTTGAGCGTATTTATTTCCTTCTTCCAGTTTCTTTGATTGATTATTATAGTCTTGAGAAGATTGCTGAATAAGATGAGTCAAGGCTTGTAAGCTTCTTGCATGATCACTTATTTGGTTTTCATTTTTTTCAAACTTCTCTTTCTCTTCATAAGTTATCTCATCATTTTCACTAAGTCCTACAACAGTTAGCGTTTGATTTAATAACTCATTTTGCCCTTCATTATGATAAAACTCTCCATATGTAAAAAATCCAGAGGTATTTGCAATCTTTGAAAAAGGCTTTATTTCAATATCTATCAAATTTGGTATATATCTTCTTCTTGCCATACAAGTGTAGATAAAAAATGACTCTACTCCTGAAACAGAACACTTATTAAATAAGGACTGTAAGGGGTTGTTCATTATAAGCTCAACATTACCAAAGCCTAACTTTACAATATCCCCTTTATTTAAATTACCTGCAAAACTTAAGCTTCCATCATTATGCTTTTGAATAACAGCTCTTGCTTGAGGAATACCGTTTTTTTGTATAATCAAAGGAAACTCAATACCTGTTGCAGGAAGTGATTTGGCTACATACTCGCCAAGATATTTTTCATAAAAATCTAAAGGTTTTAATCCAGAAATTTTATATACTCTATTTCCTATTACTTCTTCAATCTCGTGATCAATTCCAATAGGAGACCAATTAAAGTTATATGCATTACAAATTTTTAAATCTTTTGAGTTTAAAGATACAGCAACAGCACCTTGAGTTAATATCTTATCTTGACACATTATAAATGTCTCTTTAAATGTTGCATTATCAGCAGCCATACCGCCACTTACAATAATATTGTTATCAATACTGCTAATTCCTTTTAGGAACTCTTCGCCATTAGTTGTTTCACCATCTGTAAATGTAATAAGTAGTTTTGTATCTTCACCACATAATTCTTTTGCTAGTGTTTGACCATTTTTAAAAGAGTTGTCATTTTGTACACAAGCTACTTTTAGTTCTGTTTTATCAAATATAGATATAGAAACAACAGTTTTTAATGTAGAGATATTTTCATTATCTATTTCTCCATCTGTTGATGCTCCAATACAAATGGCTTGTGGTAGCTCTTCTCTTAGTTTATTTAGAATTGCTTTCATAATCTCTTTTGATTGTCCACAAAAAATCTGAATTAATATGTTTTTTTCTTTTTTTAAAGTGTCAAAGTCTATTAACAGCTCTAAAGATTCGTCTTCAATTGTATAGTTAAATGTTTTCATAAAAAAATTGTAGCAGATAATTTAAAAAAAACAAAGAAAAAAAATGCATTAAAAGCACCATTTTTAGGGATTTTGTAACAAAAAACTACATTGCTATACTCAGGCTATACTTAGGCTAAATTCACGCTATATTTCTCATGTAAACTTTCATCAAGCAGAAAAATTATGGCACAGCAAATAATTTTCTCAAAATAAATATAATAACAAAAAGGATGAAAAATGATTTATAGTAAACCGCAGTACAAAGCTCAATATGAGAACTTTATTGGTGGAGAATGGGTTGCTCCAAGAAGTGGAGAGTATTTTGAAAATATCTCACCTGTAGATGGAGAAACATTAACAAGAATTCCTAGATCAAATGAAGAAGATGTTGATGCAGCAGTTGCAGCTGCTAGTAAAGCTTTTGAATCATTTAAACACACTTCTGTAGTTGAAAGAAGTAACTTATTAAATAAAATTGCAGATGCTATTGAAGCTAACTTAGAAGCTTTAGCAATTGCTGAAACTTTAGATAATGGTAAAACTATTAGAGAAACATTAAATGCTGACGTTCCTTTAGTTGTAGATCACTTCAGATACTTTGCATCTGTAATTAGAGCTGAGTCTGGAACTGTTGCAGATTTAGATGAGAATACAATTTCTCAAGAAGTTTATGAGCCATATGGTGTTGTTGCTCAAATTATTCCATGGAACTTTCCATTATTAATGGCAGCTTGGAAATTAGCTCCTGCATTAGCAGCAGGTAACTGTGTAGTTATGAAGCCAGCATCTGCTACTCCAATGTCAATCTTAGTATTAATGGAAACAATTGCAGACGTATTACCAGCAGGTACAATTAACATTATTAATGGTGCAGGTGGAAAAATTGGTAAACACTTATCAACTCACCCAGATGTTAAAAAAGTTGGATTTACAGGTGAAACTACAACTGGTCAATTAATTATGCAATATGCAACTGAGAATATTATTCCATCAACATTAGAATTAGGTGGTAAATCTCCAAATATCTTTATGCCTTCAATTATGGATGCTGATGATGAGTTCTTTGATAAAGCAATCGAAGGTTTAGTATTATTCGCATTTAACTCTGGTGAGGTTTGTACTTGTCCATCAAGAGCATTAATCCACGAAGATATCTATGAGCCATTTATGGCAAGAGTATTAGAGAGAGTTAAAGCTATTAAATTAGGTGATCCTTTAGATACTGAAAATATGATGGGTGCTCAATGTTCATTATCTCAAAAAGAGAAAATTGCTGAGTACATCAAAATTGGTAAAGAAGAGGGTGCTGAGTGTCTAATTGGTGGAGATATTTTAGAATCTGAAAAATATCCAAATGGATTCTATATTCAACCAACAATCTTCAAAGGTCACAACAAAATGAGAATCTTCCAAGAAGAAATCTTTGGACCTGTATTATCTGTAACTACATTTAAAACTGAAGAAGAAGCATTAGAAATTGCAAATGACACTATCTATGGATTAGGTTCAGGTGTATGGTCAAGAGATGCTCACCAATTACATAAATTCTCAAGAGGAATTGAAGCTGGTAGAGTATGGGTGAATTGTTACCACTTATACCCATCACATGCATCATTTGGTGGATACAAAAAATCAGGTATCGGTAGAGAAACTCACATGATGATGTTAAACTCTTACAGACACACTAAAAATATTTTAACTTCTTACAGCAAAGATGCTTTAGGATTCTTTTAATAGGTAATTTAAAACTTAATTAAACCCCTTATTTGGTACAGAAGGTTCTCTCTCCCTTTTCCTTCTGTACCTTTTTTTGTTTATGATTTAAAAAGGATAAATTATGGCAATAAAAAGAGTAGATGTTACAAAAGAAGCTTGTGACGTAATCAAAAAACTTCAAGAAGAACATGGTGAATTAGTATTTAATCAAAGTGGTGGTTGCTGTGATGGAACTGCTCCTATGTGTTATGCTAAAGATGATTTTTATGTACCAAGTAGAAATGTGAAACTTGGGGAAATTTGCGGATGTGAATTTTTTATAGATAAAGATCAATTTGAATATTTTAAACACTCATTTATAACTATTGATGTAAGAGAAGAAAAAGCAGCTTTTGGAAACTCTTTTTCACTTGAAATAGATATGGGTTATCAGTTTATTACAAAATCAAGAATTTTTACTGATGAAGAGTATGAACAATTAAAAAAAGAAGAGGGTGATTAGTCCTTCTTCTTTTCATTTTCATTTGTTACAAGAGCTAGATTTGTTAAATCATATTTTTGTAATAAATCTAAAACTTTTACAACTCTATGGTATTCAACTTTTTTATCAATTCTAACTAATACAGGTTTATGTTTATTTTCAATAGCTTTTAGATTATCTTCTAGAGATTCAAAAGATACTTCAATTCCTTTAATTGCAAGTTTATTAGAACTAAGTTCTATAAAAACTTGTTCCTCATCTATTTTTAACTCTTTTGCACTTGAAGTTGGTAAATCAAGTATTAAAGCTAGTTCATCTTTTTTGAAAACAGAACTTACTATAAAAAACAGAAGTAGTATGAAAACTACATCAATGATTGGGGTTAAATCTAAACCTAAAGGTTCTCTTCTTTTCATACTATTTAATTGTACTTTTTGCTTTTAACTCAATAGAGTCAATTTGTGAAATAAAATGATTATATGCAATATGATGAGGTATCGCCACAATTAAACCTGCAATTGTAGTAATAAGTGCTATTGAAATACCGTTTGAGAAAACACTAGGATCTCCTAAACCATTCTTTGTGATAACATCAAAAGATTGGTAAACACCAATTACAGTCCCGAGCAATCCTAAAAGAGGTGCAACTGTAGCAATGTTTTTTATATATGTAAGACCACTTTCTAGTTTTTTTACTTCATACTCTATTTGAGTGAAAAGTGAATTTGATGAATCTTTATTAAGTTTTAGTTCGATTTTTTTTATCATGGCATTTTTTCTTGGTAGTGTAAAAAGTTTCCATAAAATAATAGTAAATCCAATAATATTTAAAGCAATTAATATATAAACAATTAGACCACCTTTTTCAATATAAAAAAGTATATCCATATTATCCTCTTGTAAGTTTTTTTGTTATTGTACATAAATTTTATTAATAAATGGTACAATTTTAGAATGAATTATACAAACTCTCCAATTGAAAAAATCACATTTAACAATAACAGTTTTTATATAAAAAGAGATGATTTACTACACTTAGATTTTTCTGGAAATAAAGCAAGAAAGTTCTATTATTTTTTGCAAAAAGATTTACAGGGGGTAAAAAAAATAGTATCCCATGGTTCGGCACAATCAAATGCAATGTATTCTTTAAGTGTTTTAGCAAAACTAAAAGGCTTGCAGTTTGAATATTATGTAGACCATATTGCATCTTTTTTAAAAGATAATCCTGTGGGAAACTATAAATATGCTCTAGAAAACGGCATGAATATCTATGAAGAAGAAGTACCAACTAGTTTTGAAAATGATGTTTTATTTATAAAAGAGGGAGGAGCTTTAAAAGAGGCTCAAATGGGTTTAAAGCTTCTAGCAAATGAGATATTAACATGGGCAAATGAAAATAGAATAGAAAACTTAAAAGTCTTTTTGCCAAGTGGTACAGGAACTACAGCTTTGTATTTACAAAAATATCTGCCCTTTGAAGTTTTAACTTGCTCTTGTGTTGGAAATGATGAATATTTAAAACAACAATTTTTAGAGTTAGAAGAGTCAAATCATCCAACTATTTTACAAAAAGAGAAGAAGTATCATTTCGGAAAACTCTATAAAGAGTTTTATGAAATTTATTTAGAACTTCTAAAACAAACAAACATAGAGTTTGATTTATTATACGACTCTTTAGGAATAAAAGTGTTCCAAGATTATATAAGTAAATATAATAAAACAACTAATAATTATCTTTATATTCATCAAGGTGGGATAATTGGTAATGAATCTATGCTTCAAAGGTATGAAAATAAGTATAAATAATTATAGAATTTATGCTAAAATATTTTCATGTTACAAACAAACGAAAAAACAATACTAAATTTAATAAAGTATGCACCAACTTTAATAGTTGTAGTTTTATTGACGATTGTTAGTTATTTGTATTTTTTAGAAAAAGATGCTCAAAGTAAAAAGGATATAGCCAAACTAAAAGAGCGTTTTATAGAGAAAAGTAAAGAAGATATCAGAAATCAGGTTGATTTAGTCTACGAATATATAAATTATGAAAAATTAAATAGTACAAAAAACCTAAAAAATAGTCTTAAAAAAGAAGTACAACAAGCCCATAGAATAATGACTCATATATATGAGAAATATAAAGATACTAAAACAAAAGAAGAGATTGTTCAAAAAATTAAAGATGCTTTGAGGAATCATACTTTTAATGACGGCCGAGGGTATTTTTATATTTATGATTTAGAAGCTAGAAATATCTTACATCCTTTAAAGCCAGAACTTGAAGGTAAAGATCTACTAGATTTTCAAGATAAAAAGGGCAATTATATTTCTAAAGATATTCTAAAAGGATTGAGTACAAATGATGAATTCTTTTATGAACTTTATTGGAATAAACCCAAATACTT
Source organism: Arcobacter pernae (assembly GCF_049472135.1). Lineage (NCBI taxonomy): Bacteria > Pseudomonadati > Campylobacterota > Epsilonproteobacteria > Campylobacterales > Arcobacteraceae > Arcobacter > Arcobacter pernae. The sequence continues at coordinate 146,083 of NZ_JBMOVV010000003.1, read as the reverse complement.
AGATATTCAATTTAAAAAAATTACATACAATTTTAAATTTAAACCTTATGGTTGGTTTATAGGTACGGGTGAGTATCTTGATGATTTTGAAAAGACTTTAAAGAAAAAGATTTTAGATTACATTCAAAAAATCAATCAGACAAATGAAAACTATGTATTTGTAATTGATTATAAAGGAAACTATTTATCTCATATCAATAAAAATTATATAGGTTTAAATAGAATTGATTTAAAAGATTCAAACTCTTTTTATATTACAAAAGAGATTATAAAATCAGCAAAAGAAGGTGATGGATATTTAACTTATAACTCTACGGTAAAGCCAAAAACAGGTAAAACTTATAAAAAAACTACTTATGTAAAAGGTTTTGATTATTGGCAATGGGCTATTGCAACAGGTTTTTATATGGATGAATTAGAGTCTAATTTAAAAACTATTGAGAAAGAAGCAATGCTTAGAAAAAAAGATGATTTTTATAATATTTTAATTTTTGGGATTCTTCTTAGTGTTATATTTATTTTAATATCTATCTTTTTATCAAGACAATTAAAATATAAATTTTTAAAGCATAAAAAAGAGTTAATTAAACAGATAAATAGAAATAATGAAAAAGATTTAATCTTATCACAACAAGCAAAAATGGCTGCAATGGGTGAAATGATAGGTAATATTGCACATCAATGGAGACAGCCTTTAAATGCTATAACAACTCAATCTTCTGGATTGAAATTTAAAAATGAATTTACAACTTTAGATAAAAAAGAGATAGATGAAAGTATGGATAATATTACCCATACAGTAGAGTATTTATCAAATACAATTGATGATTTTAAAGACTTTTTTAATCCTAAAAAACAGTATGTTAAATTTACGATTGAAGAGTTATTATCTAAAGTTGATAAGCTTTTAGGTGTTCATTATCGAAATAGAGGCATTACAATAATAAAAAATATTGATGAGATTGAAGTATTAGGTTATGAAAATGAATTACTTCAAGTTTTAATAAATATTTTCAATAATGCAAAAGATGAATTTGAACGAAATAAAGTTGAGAAAAGATATATATTTATTGAAGCAAAAGAGTTTGATGATAAAGTTATTATTAAAATAAAAGACAATGCTTTAGGAATACCAGAAGATATTATTAATAATATCTTTAAGGCACATTTTACTACAAAACAGAAAAGTAATGGCACAGGCATTGGTTTATATATGTCTAAACAGATATTAAAGCGTTTTGCAAACGGCGATATTGAAGCTTCAAATGTTAGTTTTGATTATAAAAATGTGAGCTATAAAGGAGCATGTTTTAAACTAACAATTCAGAAGAATTTTTCTTTATGAGAAAATTACTAAGTTTTAGATATAATCTTTGACTATGAAAAAGAAGAATATTATATTAATTGGTTTTATGGGTGTTGGTAAAGGTACAATAGCAAGAGGTTTAGTACAAGCTTCAGATATGTTTGCTATAGATACAGATGACTTGATTGAAAGTATGGAAAACAGAAAAATTAAAAAGATTTTTGCCCAAGAGGGAGAACCATACTTTAGAGCATTAGAAAAGAAAACTGCATTATGGTTAGAGCAAAGTGTAGATAACACTATTATTTCAACTGGTGGTGGCTTTTATAAACAAGAAAATATTAAAAATATTGGTACAGTAATTTACCTAAAATCATCATTTCAAGGGATTTTAGACAGAATTAATGCTGCTCCAAATGCTGCTAATAAACTTAGAAAAAGACCACTTCTACAAAATTTAGATGAAGCAACAAAGCTTTTTGATTCAAGAGTTCCTGAATATGAAAGAGTTGCTGATATTGTTGTAGATGTTGAGAAAAAGCCTTTAGAAAATATTGTAGAAGAGATATTAGGACAAATTTAATGAAAATTATAAATACAAAAGACTCAAACTTTAAAGAAGAGTTTGATGGAATTCTAGCAAGAGCAAAAAGTGATATTAAAGGTGTGTCTTCAATAGTTACAGGGATTATTGATGAAATAGTTGAAGAAGGAAATGAAGCTTTAAAAAGACACATTGAAAAGTTTGATAAGTGGGAAGTTAAAGAGGATTCTGATTTAATGATTTCTCAAGATGAAATGAAAAGAGCATATGAAAATATTGATGAGAAATTAAAAGCTGCATTACATACAGCATATGACAGAATCAAAGCTTATCACGAAAAACAACTTCCAAAATCATGGTTAGATTTTGAATCAAATGGAACAATTTTAGGACAAAAAGTAACTCCTGTTGATAGAGCAGGGCTTTATATCCCTGGTGGAAAAGCAGCATATCCTAGTTCACTTTTAATGAATGCTATTCCTGCAATCGTTGCTGGTGTTGAAGAAATTGTAGTATGTACTCCAACTCCTGATAATGAAGTAAATGAATTATTACTTGCAGCATGTCACTTATGTGGTGTTTCAAAAGCTTATAAAGTTGGTGGAGCTTCTGCAATTGCTGCTATGGCATATGGAACACAAACTATTCCAAAAGTAGATGTAATAACAGGTCCAGGAAATATCTTTGTTGCAACTGCTAAAAAATTAGTATTTGGTGAAGTAAATATTGATATGATTGCAGGACCATCTGAGATTGGGATTTTAGCTGATGAAACTGCTAAACCAAAATATTTAGCAATTGATTTATTATCTCAAGCAGAGCATGATGAAATGGCAAGTTCTATTATGATTACTACTTGTGAAGAAGTTGCTAAAAATACAAGTGATGAAGTAGAAAATTATTTACAAACTTTACAAAGAGAAGAAATAGCTAGAAAATCTATTGAAGATAGAGGAGCTATAATTATTGCAAAAGATATGACAGAAGCAATTGAACTTATGAATGAAATTGCTCCTGAACACTTAGAAGTAATGACTCAAAACTCTTTTGAATTATTACCTTATATTAAACACGCAGGTGCAATTTTCTTAGGTGAAAATACTCCTGAGCCTATTGGTGATTATATCGCTGGTCCAAACCACACATTACCAACAGGAAGTACAGCTAAGTTCTATAGCCCATTAAATGTTGAGAACTTTATGAAAAAAAGCTCTATTATTAACTTCTCAAAAAAAGCAATTGATGAGTTAGGTGAAGCTTGTGCATTACTTGCAGATACAGAAGGTTTAACTGCACATGCTAAATCAGTTAGAGTTAGATTAGAAGATAAATAGTTAATAAATTAAGTAGAAATAAAATAAAACAGTTTCCCTTTTATAAGGGAACATTTAAAAGGAAAATAAATGGCATCGTTTAAAGAATGGTTTACAGAAGATGAAGATGATATTTTTATGGGAAGTCCTAAATCAAAATTTTTTGATGTGAGTAGAGAAGCTTCACAAGATATCGTAGAAGAAGAGTGGGATAAAGTTGTTGAAAAACTTGCAATTTTAGAGATGATGTTATCTGAGGGTAAAGGTCCTGAATTTGATGTAAATAAAGTTGTAGAAGAATACAAATTTAACAATGAAAAAGAAGTAAACTCAATGAAAAAAGGACTTTATGTTGAGCTTACAGGTGAGATTATTTGTAGATTAGATTCTTAAAAATTAAGGTATATTGTGGAAGAGTTACAACAAGTTAAAGACCAAATAAAAACATTCGTTGAAGAGTGTAAAGATGAAAAAAGTTTAGTATTATTAGATAAATTAGCAACTGGAAAGATGCTAAGATCTAAACTTATTTTAAAAATTGCAGGTATAAATGAACAATCAATTAAGTTATGTGCTGTTGTTGAGATGATTCATGCTGCTTCATTATTACATGATGATGTAATTGATGAGGCTGATACAAGAAGAGGACAACCATCAGTAAATGCTTTATATGATAATAAAACATCTATTATGTTTGGAGATATTTTATATTCAAAAGCTTTTACTGAACTTACATCTATGCCTACTGAAATAGCATATACTGTTTCAAATGCAGTTACACTTCTAAGTATTGGTGAGATGTTAGATGTTGACTTAACAGAAAACTTTAATAGCTCATATGAAAAATACAATGATATGATTTATAAAAAAACAGCTTCTTTAATTGAAGCTTCTGCAAAAAGTGCAGCCATTTTAGCAGGTCTTGACAAAGATAAGTATGCATTATATGGTAAAAATTTAGGTCTTGCTTTCCAAATGATTGATGATATTTTAGATATTACTCAAGATTCTGAGACTCTAGGAAAACCTGCAATGCTTGATTTTGTAGAGGGTAAAGTAACTATTCCATATTTATTACTTCATGAAAGATTAGAAGATAAATCAAAATTAGAATCATTATATAAGAAAGAGTTGTCTTTAGAAGAGAGCTCTTGGATAAAAGATATGATGAGTGAAACTAAAGCTTTAGAAGACTCTATTAAATTGGCAAAAGATTTAGGTAATGAGGCTATTGAAGCTGTAAAAGATGAAAAAGATAGTGAAACACTTATTTTCATTATGAAAGCGATGATTGAAAGAGAGTTTTAGATGAGTTATTTAATAATTAGCTTTTCCCATAAAAATACTGATATTTCTATGAGAGAGAAGCTAGCTTTTGGAAGTGATGAAGATAAAGATAGATTTTTAAGATCACTTTTAGATTATGAAAATACTAAAGAAGCTGTAGTTTTATCTACATGTAATAGAGTTGAGATTATTACTAGGTCTTCAAATATAAAAGGAAGTACTAAAGATATACTTTCAAAACTTGCAAAATACTCTTCTTTAGAGTTTGATGAGTTATATGATAGAGCTGATATTTATGATAATAATGGTGCTATTCATCATCTTTTCTCAGTTGCTTCTGCTTTAGATTCTTTAGTAATTGGTGAAACACAAATTGTAGGTCAATTAAAAGATGCTTTTAGATTTTCACAATCAAAACAATACTGTTCTTCAAATGTAACAAGAGCAATGCATTTTGCATTTAAATGTGCAGCAGCAGTTAGAAATGCTACAAGTTTAGGAACAGGTTCTGTGTCAGTTGCTTCAACAGCAGTTGCAAAAGCAAAAGAGCTTGTTGGTGATACTAAAGGTGTAAAAGCTTTAGTTATTGGTGCAGGTGAAATGAGTGAACTTACAATTAAGCATTTAATCTCTTCAGGTTTTGATGTTGTTTTAACAAGTAGAGATAAGAAAAAAGCTCAAATTTTAGCAGATACTTTTGATGCAAATATCGATGTTCAAGAGTACACTCAACTATCAAAGCTTTTAAAAGAAACAAAAGTTATGGTTACAGCAACAGCTGCACCTTATCCTATTATTACAGAAGATATTGTAACTCCTACTTCATATGAGAGATATTGGTTTGATATTGCAGTACCAAGAGATATTGAAGATATTGAAATGTCAAATTTAGAGATTTATGCAGTTGATGATTTACAAGATATTGTAAATGAAAATATGAGTTTAAGAGCTGAGCAAGCTAAAACTGCTTATTCAATAGTAAGTAAAATGTCTATTGAATTTTTTGATTGGTTAAAATCATTAGAGATTGAACCAATTATTAAAAACCTTTATTTAAAAGGAAATGATGTTATTGACAAGAAAGTTAATAATGCTATTAAAAAAGGTTTTATTAGAAAAGAAGATGAAGATAACATTAGAAAACTTTGTCAAACAGTAATTACTGAGTATTTACACACTCCTTCAACACAATTAAAAGATATTTCTAAAAATATGGAGTGTGATGTGGTAGTAGGAACTATTCAAAATATGTTTGGATTAAATAATGATTCATCTGTATTTGATAGTTTTAAATGTGAACACTTAGATAAAAAATAAAATATATAGGAAACAGTTAAATGAAATTTAGTAATATGTTTATTCCAACAACAAAAGAAGCTCCAAAAGATGCAACATTAGCATCTCATCAATACTTAGTAAGAGGTGCATTTGTAGCTCAAACTGGTGCAGGTATTTATGATTTTATGCCTTTAGGTAAAATTGTATTAGAAAAAATTAGAGCAGTTGTAAAAGAAGAAATGGATAAAAGTGGAGCAAATGAAGTTCAATTTGGTTTTGTTACACCTTTATCTTACTGGGATGAATCAGGAAGATCAGCTACTATGGGTAATGAACTTTTAAAGTTCAAAGATAGAAAAAATGCAGATTATGTTCTATCTCCTACAAATGAAGAAGCTGTAGTAAATATGGTTAAAAATAGAATTACATCTTATAAAGATTTACCTGTTAACTTATATCAAATAAACACAAAATTTAGAGATGAAGCAAGACCAAGATTTGGTTTAATGAGAGGTAGAGAGTTCTTAATGAAAGATGCTTACTCTTTCCATGCTTCAAAAGAGGATTTAGTAAGAGAATTTAATCTTATGGAAGAGACTTATAAAAATGTTTATAATAGATTAGGATTAGATTTTAGAGTTGTTGAAGCTGATAGTGGTGCTATTGGTGGAAGTGGTTCAAAAGAGTTCCATGTTCTTGCAAACTCAGGTGAAGATACAATTGTTGTTTGTCCTGATTGTGAATATGGTGCAAATATTGAAGCAGCAGTTAGAAAGCCAAATAAAAAAGAAGCATTAGAAACTGTTTCTCTTGAAAAAGTAGAGACTCCAAACTGTAAAACTATTGAAGAAGTAAGCAAGTTTTTAAATGCTGATTCTTACTATTCTATGAAAGCAGTTATGAAAAAAGCTGTTTATGAAGATAAAACTGAAGTTGTTTTATTCTTTGTAAGAGGATGTGATGAATTAGAAGAAACAAAAGCATGTAATGCTGTAAATGCTTTAGAATTAGAGGATGCAACAGAAGAAGATATCGCAAATGCTGGTTTAGTAGCAGGATACTGTGGAATCGTAGGACTTCCTGAAAATATTCAAGTTATTATTGATAATGAATTAAAAGAAGACAATAACCTTGTTTGTGGTGCAAATGAAGAAAACTATCATTATAAAGGTGTTGACTTAACTTCTATGGAAGATTTAGTATTTGATGACTTAGTAGCGGTTCAAGAAGGTGATACTTGTTCTTGTTGTGGTGGAAAGTTAGAGTACACAAAAGGTATTGAAGCTGGTCATATTTTCCAATTAGGTTCAAAATATTCTGAAGCAATGGATGCTAAGTTTTTAGATGCAAATGGTAAAGCTCAAGCATTTGAAATGGGATGTTATGGAATTGGTGTTTCAAGATTAGTTGCTGCTGTAATTGAGCAAAATCATGATGAAAAAGGTTGTATCTGGACTAAAGAGACTGCACCATTTTTAGTTGATGTTATTGTTTCAAATGCAAAAAAAGAAGATGAACTTGAAGCTGGTGAAAAAATCTATGAAGAGTTAAAAGCAAATGGAATTGATACTATTTTAGATGATAGAATTAATGCTAGATTTGGTTTCAAAATGGGTGACTTTGAACTTATTGGATTCCCTTATGCTATTGTAATTGGAAAGAAACTAAAAGAGGGTAAAGTAGAACTTGTTGATAGAAAAACATTAGAAAAAACAGAAGTAGAAATAGAAAATGCTGTTTCGAAACTTTTAGAAATTATAGGATAATTTTTAAACTTATTTATGTTATAATTTCCTAAATTATTTTAAAGGAAACAAGTTGGAAAACAAAGTAAATGAAGTAACTAGTAAATTTAGTTCATATATTCCAGATAACATTGTCGAGATTATAGGTGGGTATGCTTTCTCACTTATAATGGCACTTTTAATTTTTATAATTGGAAAATGGATTGTAAATAAAATTACAGCTGTTTTAGTTAAGTTACTAAAAAAAGTAAAAGGTATGGATTTAACTTTAGTTAAATTTTTAGAAAATATCGTTTACTATGCTTTAATGATTGTTGTTATTTTAACAGCATTATCAGAACTTGGAGTTGAAACAACTTCATTCTTAGCAATCCTTGGTGCTGCTGGTCTTGCTATTGGTTTAGCTTTAAAAGACTCTTTAGGTAACTTTGCATCAGGTGTTATGATTATTTTATTTAAACCATTTAAAGTTGGTGACTTTGTAAATGCTGCTGGTGTAGCTGGAACTGTATCAGAAGTTGGTATTTTTAACTCTGTATTTACAACTGGTGATAATCAAAGAATTATCATTCCAAATGGTGCTATTACAAGTGGTTCAATTGTAAATGTAAATGCTCATGATACAAGAAGAGTTGATTTAGTAGTTGGTATTGGTTATGATGATGATATCAAAAAAGCAAAAGATGTTTTAAATGATATTATTAAATCAAATGAGAAAGTATTACTTGACAAAGGTGTAACTGTTGCTGTTTCTGAGTTAGCTGATTCTTCAGTAAACTTTGTAGTTAGAGCATGGGTTAAAACACCTGATTACTGGGCAGTTAAATTTGATTTAACAGAAACAGTAAAATTAAGATTTGATGAAGAAGGAATCTCTATTCCTTATCCACAACAAGATGTACATCACTACAACAAAATCGATTAATATACCGAAGGTATTAAAACAAATTCTTATAAGACTAAAAGAAGAGGGAATAAAACCTCTTCTTGTTGGTGGCTGCGTTAGAGACTCTCTTTTAGATATTCCTTGTAAAGATTATGATATAGAACTTTTTGGTATTGATACTTTAGTTGAAGTAGAATCAATACTAAAGCGTTTTGGAAATGTAAAACAAGTAGGCAAATCATTTGGTGTATTAACTTTAAAAATTGACTCTTTCGATTTTGACTTTGCACTTGCTAGACTAGAGAAGAAAATAGGTCAAGGTCATAAAGGTTTTGAAGTAATAAATGATAAAAACTTACAATATGACAAAGCTAGTTTACGTAGAGATTTCACTATCAATTCTATTGCTTATGACTTTTTTGAAAAAAGATTGATTGACCCAAATAATGGAATAAAAGACTTAGAAAATAAAATTTTACGACATATAAAAGATGATACTTTTATAGAAGATCCTTTACGAGTTTATAGAGCTATACAGTTTTGTGCGAGATTTGATTTAACTTTAGATGAAAAGACAAAACAACTTTGTAAACAAATGGTTTTAAGAGGTGACTTAGAAGAGCTTCCAAAAGAGAGAGTCTATGAAGAGTTTAAAAAGCTATTTTTAAAATCAGTTAAACCTTCAATAGGATTAGAACTTTTAGATAGTTTAGGAATTTTAAAACATTTCCCTGAATTGGAAGCTTTAAAAGGTTGTATTCAAGATAAAGAGTATCATCCAGAAGGTGATGTTTGGATACATACTTTGATGACTGTTGATGAGTTAGCAAGGATATTAAAAGAGTCTGATATAGAAGATGAATATAGAAAACTATATCTATTTTATGCAATACTTTGTCATGATTTAGGAAAGCCGTTTTGCACTGAAACTACAGATGAGGGAAGAGTAACTTCTCATAAGCATGAGACATTAGGAGTTGAACCTACAATCAAGTTTTTATCAAGACTTACAAATGAAAAAAAATTTATAGATTTAATCACTCCACTTGTAAAACATCATCTAGCTCCTTTTCAACTTTATCTTGCAGAATCTTCTCTTAAAGCTGTAAAGAGACTATCTTTAAAAGTAAATATTGAAGATTTATGTTTAGTTTGTTTAGCTGATTGTTTAGGTAGAGATATAAAAGATAAAGAAAAGTGCCCAAAAGCTACTTCTTGGCTTTTAGAAAAAGCAAAAGAATTAAATATTCAAAATGAAGCTTTAAAGCCTTTAGTTCAAGGAAGAGATTTAATAGCTTTAGGATTAAAACCCTCAAAAGAGTTTAAAGAGATTTTAGATTATGCTATGGATTTACAAATAGATGAAAACCTAAATAAAGAAGAAATTATTAAAAAGCTTATAAATAATTGTGTCTAGTATTAAATAGTATTGAATTTAAGTATAAATATAGTTAATAAGGTTATAATTTCAAAAAAAAAGGATAAAAATGAAAAAATTATTATTAACTTCAATTGCTGTTGCATCTTTAGCTACTGCATCATTTGCAAACTCTAATACAGGATGTGGATTAGGTTCTGTTTTAATTAAAGATCAAAGTACAACAGTAATGCAAGTTCTTGCAGCAACTACAAATGGTACATCAGGTAACCAAACATTTGGTATTACTTCTGGTACATTAAATTGTTCTCAACCAGCTAACTTTGCTTCAAATGACAAATTAAATAAATTTGTTGCTGATAACATGGATGAATTAGCTTTAGATATTTCAGCAGGACAAGGTGAAACTTTAAATACTGTTGCTAAATTAATGAATGTAGAAGATTCATCAAAATTTAGTGCAAAATTAAAAGCAAACTTTGCAAACATTTATGCAAGTGAAAATGTTACATCTTCAACAGTAATTGATTCTATTGCTAAATATATGTAATTTTTTAATAAGTAAAGTAACTAAGATAATTTTTCTTAGTTCTTTATTTATTTCATCTTTATTCTCTTCTAATTTAGAAGAAACAGTACTTAAACCTAAACTATACACAGATTCATATTGGGCTAAACTTCTTCATTATAGGAACAATCAAAGTGAAGTAGATTCTGATAATTTTTTTATTTCAAAGAATGGAAAAACAAATTTAAAAGAAGAATTATTAGAAACTATTAAGTCCTTAAGAAATGGAACTAAAAATACATTATGTAGATTTCCCTTAAGAGTTAAGTGGTTAAAAGAAAAAATACCAGCATTAGAAAATCAAATTATAAATTATGAGTGTAAAGATTTAGATATATATCTAAAAGAAATTGATGCAAAATATGCAACACTTATTTTTCCAGCTTCACATATAAACTCTCCAGCTTCTATGTATGGACATACTTTTTTAAGATTATCTGCTGATGAAAATACTCCTTTATTAGGAAATGCTGTTAATTATGCAGCTCAAACAGATGAGACAAATGGTCTTATATTTGCTTATAAAGGTTTATTTGGTGGTTATAAAGGTAAATATTCTATTCTTCCTTATTATGAAAAAATTAAAGAATATAGTAATTTAGAACAAAGAGATATTTGGGAATATAAACTAGATTTAACTTTAGAAGAAGTAGAAAAAATAGCTTTACATTCATATGAATTAAAAGATTCTTACTCTTTTTATTACTTTTTTCTTGAGAATTGCTCTTACAATTTATTATGGTTATTAGAAGTTGCCAAAGAGGATTTAAATTTAATTAATCATTTTTCATTAAAAGCTGTACCTTTAGATACGGTTAAGATTCTAAAAAACTATAATTTAATCAAAGAATCAAATTATAGACACTCTAAAATGTCAAAAATGAAGCATATTTTAAATTATGAAATTGAAAATAAAGATTTTATTTCAGAGTTTATAAAAGATGAAAAAAAATTATCCCAAAATTTAACTTTAAAAGATAAGTCAGCATATTTAGATTTAAAAATTGAATACATACAGTACTTAAGAAGTAAAAACAAATTAGCAAAGAGTGAATATTTAAAAAAATATTTAAAGTTATTAAGGCAAAGAAGTAAACTTGATATCATTTCAGATTATGATATTAAAAAGCCAAAAGATCCAATATATTCTCATGATTCGGCAAGAATAAGTTTAACTTTAAATAGTAATGATACATATGAGATTTCAGCAAAACCTGTTTATAGTGATGTATATGATATCTCTTATGGATATTTAGAAGGTGCTTATATAGATTTTTTTGATTTGAGCATAAAAAAAGATAGTGACAAATTGTTTATAGATAAGTTTAAAGTTTTAGATATTAATTCATTTTCTAAAAGAGATGAATTATTTAAACCTTTATCTTGGGGAATAGAACTATCTTATGAAAGATTTAAAAGTGAAGATGATTATCTCAAATTAAAACCAAGCTTCGGATTAACATATGGTGATGAAGACTATTTTATTTATGCTTTAGCCCAGTCAAATTTATATAATAAATTGGGAGATAACTTAATATCTTTAGGTTCAAAAGTAGGTTTTGTAACTAATAAATTTAAAGATTTAAAGCTAGGTCTTTCTTTTGATTTTGATAAATACAATAAAAACTTTGAAAATAAAAAGTTTGAGGCATTTAGTACTTTTAAAATTAATAATGATATTTCTTTAAATATTAAATATACAAATGATAATTTAACAAAGCAAAGAGACATAGGCTCTTTATCTTTATTTTACTACTTTTAGACATTAAGGTCTAACTATACAATTTGAGCTTCCATTTACAACATGGAAGATTGTGATATTGTATTTCTTTGCATAATATTTCATAAGTAATTTTTGAAGTGTCGGCTCTATTGATGGTGTAAACCAAGCATTATTTGAAATAGCAATCATATATTTTGTATCATTTAGATTTTCAAATATTTTGTCAGTTGTTGCTTCATAACAAATAGCATTTCGTATTTTTATATCATTTATTATGAAATCAGTAGGTTCTTTTGCTTTTGCATAATCTTGTGCCCCACCATAAAAAGTATTATTTATCAAATCAACAAAAAACTTAGGTAATGGAATCTCTTCTCCAAAAGGAACTAATACTACTTTTTTTGCAATTTTTACTTCACCTTTTGAAAAATGGTATGTGGCATTATAAATTCTTTTGTTTTCTAAAAGTAAAGCTCCAGTTAAAATATCAATTTCAAATGATTTTTTTCTTAGGTGATTAAATAGTTTAGTTTGTCTATTTAAAACTGTAGGCATTGATGTTTCAGGTAGGACTATTAAGTCTTTATTTAAAGAAATAGCTTTATTTATTTCATCAATATTCATATTTAAAATATCGGAGTTATTCTCTTTTTCCCATTTTCTATCTTGTTGAAGATAAAATTGAGATAGGTGAATATCAAGATTTGGATTATCAATTATCTCACCTTTAGGAGTTTGATATGCAATAAACAGTGGAATTATTGCTAAAAACTTTAATCTTTTTAACTGTGAAGCCATAAATACAGCTGCTAAAATTAAAGCAAAACTCTCTTTAGTTGTTTCAAAATATGAATCAACAAATAATAGCTCAAGTTTTAGCCAGTTAAATCCAAATGGTGAAATAAATGTAAAAGCAAATATGGCTACTACTCTATATAAAATATTATCAATTATTCCAAGTAGAAAAAATAAAAAACCATATCCTAAACCAATTACAACTAAAAGTACAGGAATTAAATATGTAAGTTCATAATATTGGAGAGATATTGCTATCCAATAAAACCAAAATATACCAGTTATGAAACCTGTAATAAAAAGTGACTTTTTAGGAATTGTAACTAAAAAGTAGATGGCTAAAACACCTAAAATAGTATTAAGAGTTAAATATTCAAAATTAAAATGGCTTAAGTATATGAATGCGCTTAATAATATGGATGTAATGAAGCCTTTTATTATAAAGTTTTTGTTAGAATTATCGCGTTTTACTAAAAACATACTAAACTACTTTTGAAAAGGAATTTTGATGGAAGGTTCAAGTGCTGATTTAATAAGCTCATTACTACCTCTTGTTGCATTATTTGCAATTTTTTACTTTTTAATTATTAGACCACAACAAAAACAAGCTAAACAGCATAAAGAGATGGTTAATAATCTTAAAAAAGGTGATAAGATTGTAACAAATGGAGGCTTAATCGTAGAAGTAACTAAAGTAGAAGATGACTACTTTGTAGTGAAAAATAGCGATGGAACTGAAATGAAATTAATCAGAGAGTTCGTAGCTAAACTTTTAGAAGACTAAAAATCTTTTTTTTTAAGACATGTAAGTTTCTTACATGTTTTATCTTTAAAAATCAAAACCCCCTTACTAAGGATTAAGATTGAAAATCTTTAATTATAGACTTATAATATTTGCATTAAGTATTGTTTTTGGTGTTGTTTTTTCAATTCCTTCACTTATGCAAACAGATAGCGGAAAAAAAATCTCATTAGGACTTGATTTACAAGGTGGATTACATATGCTTTTAGGTGTTAATACACATGAAGCAGTAACATCAAAAATCAAAACAATTGCAACTTCAATTAAATACTTCGCAGAAGATGAAGATTTATTAATTGATGGTTTATCACTAGATACTGATTCTATTAAGTTTACAGTATTAGATCCTGATGAATTACCAAGAATGGATGAAATGTTAGCCAAGATTAAAGGTCTTGAAGTTTCAAAAGAGAGTACAGACTATACTGTAAAACTAACAAGTGAAGAGATTGAAAGAACAAAAGACTTATCAGTATCTCAAGCTGTTGAGACTATTAGAAATAGACTTGACCAGTTTGGTTTAGCAGAACCAACTGTTGTAAGACAAGGTGCTACTGATATTGTTGTTCAATTACCAGGTATTAAAACTGCAGAAGATGAAAAAGCAGCAAGAGAACTTATCTCAAAGCCTGCTAACTTAGAGCTTATGGCTGTTGATGAGCAAAGAGCTGATCAAGTATATACTATGAGTGAAGCTGAAGCTGCACAATATGGTGATATTATTTTAGAAGATACAAATAATGCTGCTGTAAAATATCTTGTAAAAGAGATTCCTATTTTAAGTGGTTCTCAAGTTATTGATGCACAAGTTGCATTTGATACTGCAAACCAGCCAATTATTAATTTTACACTTAATTCAAGTGGTGCTAGAATCTTTGGAGATTTTACTGGTAAAAATGTTGGTAAAAGACTTGCTGTTGTATTAGATGGTAAAGTTTATTCAGCTCCAAATATTAGAGAAAGAATTGGTGGTGGAAGTGGTCAAATTTCTGGTGGATTTACTGTTCTTGAAGCTGGTAATGTAGCTATTGCTTTAAGAAGTGGTGCTTTACCTGCATCAGTTAAGTTACTTGAGAAAAGAAGTGTTGGTCCATCACTTGGTGCTGATTCAATTAAAGCTTCTACAATTGCTTTAGTTTCTGGATTTATTATCGTATTTATCTTTATGATTGTTTACTACAGAAGAGCAGGTATTATTGCAAATATTGCACTTGTTACTAATATCTTTATTATCATTTCTGTTATGGCAATGTTTGGTGCAACTTTAACACTTCCTGGTATGGCAGGTATTGTATTAACTGTAGGTATGGCAGTTGACGCCAATGTTATTATTGGTGAAAGAATTAGAGAGTTATTAAAACAAGGTGTATCAGTAACAAAAGCAATTGAAGATGGATATTCAAATGCAATGAGAGCTATTTTAGATGCAAATATTACTACACTTTTAGTTGCAGTAATTTTATATGCATATGGAACAGGTCCTATTAAAGGATTTGCGATTACTATTTCTATTGGTATTTTAGCTTCTATGTTAACTGCTATTTTAGGTACTCATGGTATTTATGAAGCTTTAGCTAGTAAAATAGCTAAAGATAAAGACTTAAAAAAATGGTTTGGAGTTAAATAATGGAATTTTTTAAATCAGATAAAATATATAATTTTATGGGAAGAAGACTTCCTTTTTTAGGAATATCTTCTATTCTTGTTATTGCTTCATTAGTATTATTATTTACAAAAGGTCTTAACTTTGGTATTGACTTTGCTGGTGGTACTTTAGTTCAAGTTCAATATGAGCAAAAAGCTCCAATTGATAAGATTAGAGAAGTTTTAAATGAAACAAAATATAAAGGTTCATCAATTACTGAGTTTGGTAGTCCTCAAGAAGTTGTAATTAGAATTACAGGTACTTCTTCAAATCTAGCAAATGATATTGGTGATGAGATGCATAAAATCTTAGATTCAACTGGAAACTTTGAAGTAAGAAGAGTTGATATGGTTGGACCTAAAGTAGGTAATGAATTAAGAGAAAAAGGTTTAATGGCCTTAGGTTTATCTCTTATAGTTATCTTAGCTTATGTATCATTTAGGTTTGAGTGGAGATTTGCTGTTGCTTCTATCTTAGCTTTAGCACATGATGTTACTATTGCCCTAGGAGCTATCGCACTTGTTGGTGTAGAAGTAAACTTAGATATCTTAGCAGCAATTTTAACAATCCTTGGATATTCTCTAAACGATACAATTATTGTATTTGATAGAATTAGAGAGGGAGTTCAAACATCTAAAGAAAATGTACTTGATAAAGTTGTAAATGAATCAGTAAGTAAAACTCTTTCAAGAACAACACTTACTTCATTAACTACATTCTTTGTTGTTGTAACACTTTATTTATTCGGTGGAGAGATTATTAATGGATTTGCATTTACAATGCTTGTAGGTGTTGTTGTAGGTACTTATTCATCTATCTTTATTGCTGCATCATTCTTAGTTCAATTAAAGTTCTCAATCAACGACTTTAGAGCAAAAGAAGCAGATAAATTAAAAAAACAAAAAGAAAAAGATAAATTAAGAGCTATGTACGAACAAGGTACAGTTTAGTATAGAAAAATTGGTTTTGATTTTAAAAAGGGAAGAGTTTTTGCTCTTCCCTTTTTTTATTTGTATAGTATATATACAAAGGCTATATTTAAGCTATTTATGGGCTATAACAAGGCTATAAACTTGTTTTATAATTACTCTAATAAAATAAATAGGGTAATTATAAAATGTTTAGTAACAAACAACATATAAAATTTTTACAAAGATCAAAACAGAATAAAAAAGATATAGTTTGTATAAATATCTTAGATTATAAAAATAGTACTCATAGAAAAAGTGACTATTCGATGTTTATAAATAGTAGTCATGAAACAATAGGTTTTGAAAATCTAAAAAGATTAGAAAACTATATTTTGTCTTTAGTAGATGACGTATTAGAATCAAGACAAAGTAGATATATAGTATTTGATTTAAAAAGTGAGAGTAGTATTGCTCATACATGGGAAAAAGAGTTTTTAAGTGATAGCTATGTGAAGTGTTGGATTGAGCCATTTTATTGTGAAGATGAATACGGATGTATAGGAGAAGCTTTACAAAATGCCTCAAAAGGAATAAGTAAAACACTTGTTAGGTCTATGAAACATAAAAATGCACACTGTTTTTTCCCACATTTTGATGAAAAAGATAATCATTTTAATGGAAATAAAAATCTGTTTTATCAAAGAATAGAAACACCTTTAAAGCTTTTGATTTTTGGCGTATCAAAACAAAGTGAAGAGTTGGTAAAAGTTTCAAACTTTTTAGGATGGCATACAACAGTATGTGATATTAGAGGGAAAAATTTTAGAAGTTATAAACTTGCTGATGAACTTTTAATGCTTGATTCATATGATAGTTCATATAAGTTAAAAGAAAAACAATTAAATGCAATAGTTGTAATAAATGCAAATGCACATAGCCAATATATAAAAACAGCTCTTAGTTTAGATGTAAAACATATTGCTATTTTAAATTCAAATAAAAAAGCAAAACAAATAATAGATGAATATCATATGCAAGAAAATATTATAGAAGATAAAAGAGTGCATCATATAAGTAAAACACAATATGATAGTATGGAAACAGCAGCATTTAAAGTATGTGCTTTAATACAAAATAGTAAGAAAAATATAAAAGGAAAAGAGCATGAATTTAATTAGTTTTGTACTTTTTATGCTTACTTATTTTGTATTAGTTTGGAAACTGGGATTTTCTTTTTAGTTTTTTGAAAACTTTGTAATTTGAAGGAAGTTTTTCCTTCTTCTTTTTATATTTGTTTGTAAGGATGCTTTCTACTTTTTCTTTTATAAGAAAAACTAGGAAAAAGAAATCTTATCGCAAGTTGTATTTTTGGGGATTTTTTTCAATCTTCGCTAAAATTGTGAAACTCGGCTCGTGCCTCACCTCAAACAGTCACAATTTCTTAACGCTCATCAATCTCAAAATCTTATCCCAAAAATACAAAGCGATACTTTTATTCGCCAAATTTCACTTTGTATTTTAGTAAAGTGAAATTAAAACTCCAAGTGTGAGCATTTTGAAAATAGCGTTAAGAAAAATCTCTCTAAATTCGTAAAGAAATTTGAACTGTCTGAGGTGAGGCACGAGCCGAGTTTTCAAATTTTAGAATTTCGATATATTTTTTAGCTATTTACAAACTCTGCTCACAATTTTTTGTTTCTTTTTATAAAAAAAGAATATAAAGAAAACCACAAATAAGAGTAAAAAGATAAAATGTAGCTAATTATTTAAATATGAAAGTAAGTAAAATGTGTAATGTAATAGATTGTGGACTAGATGAATATGAAAATGGTAAATGTATTCTGCATTGTGAAAAAGATAATAATATAAAAAAATGTTCTTACTCAGAAATAAATGAATTTTGGATAGCAATTGAAGAAATAATTTCTAAGTTTAACAATAAGAAATATGATTCTTATATCTTTAAGGGTATAAATTTTCCTGATTTTAAATATACTAATGGAAAATTTATTTATCAGACAAATGAGGATGAATTTATTGAAATATTTTCAAATATACAATATGATAAACCAATAATTTTTGATAACTGTACTTTTCAAGATGAAGTTTTTATATCAAAAAAATGTAAAGCAAATTATGTATGTTTTAAAAATAATTGTATCTTTTATACAAGTAAAATTCATATTGATAAAAAAGTTAAATTTTTAGGAAAATGTAAATTTAAAAAAAATTTTAATATTACTTGTGATTTTAATTCAGTTGATTTTACTTATATTTTTCATAATTGTATTTTTACAAAAAAAGTTTATATTTATGGTTCAACTGAGAAAGATTTGATAATTTCTTCAAAGCTTTTTAACGAATGTTTTTTTCTTGATAATATTGGAATATCAAATATTGTAGTAAATTCAAAAAGTTTATTTAGAAAATGTCACTTTGAACATGCAAAAACTTTAAATATAAATGATGCTGAGATTCATTCATCACTTAATATTAGAGATTTTTCAAATTTCAATGAAGTTAAAATTACTAATAGTACTTTTCTTAATATTTTTAAATTAAAGCAAGATACTTTATCTAAACTATATATTAGTAATTGTATATTTGAAAAAGAAGTTGAGATATTAATTTATAATATTAAATCTCTTAATATTTTAAATGGAAGTTTTTATGAAACATTTATAATAGATTTCTCAGAAGTAAATATATTAAAATTTAAAAATAATTACTTTAAAAATATTATATTTTCAAATAGAAATTTAGATACAAATATTGATTTTGTTTCTTGTGTATTTGTATCTAGTAATTTTCACAATGCAAATTTAGAAAGTAATATAGCTAATAGAGAAACTGCAAGAATCATAAAAGACTCTTTCGAACAACAAAACAATATCATAGAAGCAAATAAATTTTATGCAATTGAAATGCAAAAAAGAGAAGAAGAACTTGACAAAGAAAAAAGGAATGGCAAAAACTTTTTTGATTGGCTTATCTTTAAAGTTCATGGCTTAGCTTCAAATCATTCTCAAGATTCATTACTTGCATTATTTTGGATTTTGATATTTAGTTTTACTTATGGATTTATAAATTGTTTAAATGAAAGTTTAGACACTAAATTAGAGTATTTATTAGTTGATAGTTTCATTATTGGTATAATTTTATTAATCTCAATTTGGGTAGTTAAAAAAGAAAATATAAATAATTTTTATCTAGTTTTATGTTTTTATATATTTTATTCATTTTTTTCTAAAGATTTTACTCTTTATAATATTTCTAATAATATAAATCCATTTTCTATAATGACAGGATTAGAAGAACTTAGTTTTTTAACTTTATTGTACAAAATATCAATAGCTTTTTTAATCTACCAATTTATAATTTCTATAAGACAAAATACAAGAAGAAAATAAACAATAACAAAAAAAGTAACTAAGCCCAAGATAACGGCCTTTAAGGAAATTTGATATAAAATATATCATTAATATTCTATTATAGGAAATGGAGTTAAATAATGGAAAAAAGTAAACAAGGTTTTTTGTATCAGTTTGATAAAATTACTTCAAAAAATGGTACAGATTGGTTTTTAGCTCTTACATGGATTTTCATATTTGAAATTATATCTTCAATAATTGAATACAAATACTTAGATTATTCAAGAACTTATGTTATTGATATTCAAGCAGGAGTTTTAAAAGAGTTATTAATAGCTTCTTTTGTCTCTTTTTTTGTATGGCATTTTGTTTATAGTATTATTGAAATGCAGAAAAACCAGTTCTATTTTTTAGCTATGTATGTAGCATTAATTTTTTATTTTGTTATTACAAATGATATGACTTTCAATCTTTTGTTTCATAACATCATCAATCCTTTTGAGTATGAAATAAATGGTTTTACACCATATACAATTGTACAATTGTTTATAAAAGTTATAATGGTTTATCTTTTATTTAAAATGTTTAAAGGCTTTAAACACAAACTCTCAAAATAAGTTATAGTGCTTTACCAAAGCCATTTTTTACCTTTTTTTAGATAGTATATTTGCTTAAAATTTAAATAGTAGAAACTATAAAAGGATAAAAATGGATTGGGGTAAAGTAACGTATATATTCTTTTCACTAATGTCACTTACTACAACTGCTGGTTTCCTTTATGAACCAAACGCTATTGC
Organism: Arcobacter pernae; assembly: GCF_049472135.1. Classification (NCBI taxonomy): domain Bacteria; kingdom Pseudomonadati; phylum Campylobacterota; class Epsilonproteobacteria; order Campylobacterales; family Arcobacteraceae; genus Arcobacter; species Arcobacter pernae. Next base: position 125,734 of record NZ_JBMOVV010000003.1, on the reverse strand, counting down.
GTTATTTATCGCAGCAGGAGTAAACGTAATATCAACGATTCTAAAAATTGGAGTTAGAAATCTTCTTGCAGCAGAGTTGTTAGCAAGTTCATTAGTTGCTGATTTACACCTAATTCCAGCATTTATGGTATTAACTTTTATGCACGATTTACCACTTGCTATTTCACTTGCTATTGGTGCAGTTGTAGCAAATGTTTTCTCAATAGCTTTAGCATTAATTGAGAGTGCAAAAATTCAAGAGAAGGACGACTTTTAATGGAGTATAATTCAAAACAAGTTGAGCAAAAGTGGCAAAACTTTTGGTCAGAGAATAAATCATTTGAACCAAGTGATGAGCAAACTAAAGATAAAAAATATATCTTAAGTATGTTCCCATACCCAAGTGGTAGAATTCACATGGGACATGTAAGAAACTATTGTCTAGGTGATGCTTTCGCTAGATTCTATAGAAAAGAGAACTTTAATGTTTTACATCCAATTGGATGGGATAGTTTTGGTATGCCAGCAGAAAATGCTGCAATTAAACATAAGCTTCACCCAAAGAAATGGACTTATGAAAATATCGATTACATGAGAGATGAACTTAAAGCACTTGGATTATCTTTTAGTGAAACAAGAGAGTTTGCTACATCTGATGAATTATACACAAGATGGGAACAAGAGTTTGTTATCAAGATGTTTGAAGAGGGACTTTTATATAGAAAGTCAACTACTGTAAACTGGTGTCCTCATGACTTAACAGTTCTGGCAAATGAACAACTTGAAGAGGGTTGTTGTTGGAGATGTGGAACTGAAGTTGTTCAAAAAGAGATGCCTGGATACTATGTAGGTATTACTAAATATGCACAAGAGTTACTTGATGATTTATCTACTTTAGAAGATACTTGGCCTTCTCAAGTTTTAACTATGCAAGAGAACTGGATTGGTAGAAGTGAAGGTTTAGAGTTTGAATTTGAGTTATCAAAAGACTCTAGATATAAACTTGATAGACAATTTAAAAAGTACTCAGTATTTACAACAAGACCAGATACAATTTATGGAGTTTCTTATTCAGCGTTAGCACCAGAACACCCAATTGTAAAATATATTGTTGAGCACAATTTACTTCCAGCTAATAAAATCAATGCTATTAAAGCAATGCAAAAAGTAAGTGAAAGAGATAGAGCTACTCAAGATAAAGAAGGTGTTTCTTTAGAGATTGATGTAATTCATCCTTTAACTGGTGAAAATATTCCTGTTTGGGTTGCAAACTTTGTATTAGCTTCATATGGTGGTGGTGCAGTTATGGCAGTACCAGCTCATGATCAAAGAGACTTTGAATTTGCAAGTCAGTATAACTTACCTATTAAACAAGTTATTGTAGGAAGTGAAGGTATTATTGAAAAAGCAACTGAAGCATTTACAGGAGAGGGTGAACTTATCAATTCTGAAAGCTTTACTGGTCTTAAAAATACAAAAGCTAAAAAAGCGATTATTTACCACTTTGAACAAAACTCAATTGGTAGTAAAAAAGTAAACTTCAAACTTAGAGACTGGGGTGTTTCAAGACAGAGATATTGGGGAGCTCCAATTCCTTTTGTACACTGTGATGATTGTGGATTAGTTCCTGAAAAATCAGAGAACTTACCAATTGCATTACCTGAAGATGTAGAAATTACAGGTGAAGGAAACCCACTTGATACTCATCCTACTTGGAAACATACAACTTGTCCTTGTTGTGGAAAACCAGCAGTAAGAGAAACAGATACTTTAGATACATTTGTACAGTCATCTTGGTACTTCTTAAGATATGCTACAAATCCAAAAGTTTGGAATGAAGAAGGTATCTCTAAATCTGACAGTGATTACTGGATGGATGTTGACCAGTATATTGGTGGTATTGAGCATGCTATTTTACATCTTTTATATGCAAGATTCTTTACAAAAGTATTAAATGATTTAGGATATACAAACTCAAGAGAGCCATTTAAAAGACTACTTACTCAAGGTATGGTACTTAAAGATGGTGCTAAGATGTCAAAATCTAAAGGAAATGTAGTTGATCCTGATTTAATCGTAGAAAAATATGGCGCTGATACAGCTAGAATGTTTATTTTATTTGCTGCACCTCCTACAAAAGAGCTTGAGTGGAATGATTCTGCTGTTGAAGGTTCATTTAAATTCATCAAAAAATTCTATGAGAGAGCTACTAATGTAACTGCTAAAGGTATTGAAGAGTTTAAAAATATTGACCATTCATCATTATCAAAAGAAGAAAAAGAAGCAAGAAGAAAAGTATATGAAGCACTTCAAAAATCAAATGATGTATTCGAAAAAACATATGCTTTCAATACTTTAATTGCAGCTTCAATGGAAGCTATGAATGCACTTCAAGCACAAAAGAATGAAGCTGTATGGGCAGAAGGATATTATATTCTTACAAATATTTTAGAGCCTGTAATTCCTCATGCTTGTTGGGATTTAGCAAATGGATTATTTAAAAGAGAGAACTTCAACAACTCTTTAGAAGTAAAAGAAGAAGTATTCGCTTTAGATTCAATCACACTTGCTATTACAATCAATGGTAAAAAAAGAGCTGAAATTGAAGTATCACCAGATGCTTCTAAAGAAGATATTTTAGCACAAGCTAAAGAAATAGCTTCAAAATGGCTAGAAGGTAAAGATATAATCAAAGAGATTGTTGTACCTAATAAATTAGTAAACTTAGTTATAAAGGGATAAAGAATAATGAAAAGTATGAATAATGTAAGGAAAGTACTATTCGTACTTTTCACTTTATTATCTACATCTTTTATTTTAAATGGATGTGGATACAAACCCTCAACATATTATGCTAAAAAAGAGTTAGGCCAAAAGGTTTTTGTAAAGTTATTTGTAGATTTAAAAGATCCTAGAAATGCCGTGATTATCAAAGATTCTCTAAATCAAGTATTACTTCAAAAGTTAAATACAAATTTAGTTTATGATGAAGCTTTAGCTGATACTATTATGAAAATAAAAATTGGTTCAGTTAATATGCAAGAGTTACAGTATGATAAAGAAGGATACAACAAGCTTTATAGAGCCCTTGTTACGCTTGATATTCAGTATAACAAAGTAAATGAAAAAGTTAAAAACATCTCTTTAGAAGGTGAACACAACTTCTCAATTGATGATGGTACAACAATCACAGATACAAAAAGATTTGAAGCTATTAAAAGTGCTGCAAATGATGCTTTAGATGAGTTTTTATCAAAGTTAGCAGTATTATCTTTTGAAAAGTAGTTATTATGACTACGGATTTAAAAAAGGCTACACTAGAAGAGTTTTTGGAACATAAAACTCTTTACTATGACAAAATTGATTTTAGTTTTGTAAGAACTTCTTGGGAAATATTAAGTAAAAAGATAAAACTTCCATTTATAATTCATATTGTAGGTACAAATGGAAAAGGAAGTACAGGAAGGTTTTTATCTCACTATTTATATAAAAAAAACTATAAAACACTTCACTATAGCTCTCCTCATATTGTAAAGTTCAATGAAAGAATTTGGATAAATGGAAGTGATGTTAGTGATGAAAAACTAAATGAAGCTCACAGATTTTTACAAGAAATATATGATTTAGAACTACTTTCTAAACTTACATATTTTGAATATACAACTTTACTTGCTATTTATTTATCAAAAGATATGGACTATTTAGTTTTAGAAGCTGGACTTGGTGGGGAGTTTGATGCTACAAATGTAGTTCCAAATGATTTATCTTTAATTACAACAATTGATTTGGACCATCAAAGTTTTTTAGGAAATACAGTTGAAAAAATAGCAATTACAAAAATGCGTTCAGTTGATACTAAAATGCTTGTTGGCTATCAAATTCATGATGAAGTAAAACAAAGTGCTTTTGAAGTTCAAAAACAAATAAAAAATGAAAGAAATAGAGATATAACTATAGAGTTTGTTGAGGAATTCAACAAATATAACTTAAATGATAAGTTTGCTTCATATTTAAAAAGAAACTTACATTTAGTTATCAAATGTTTAGAAGAATTAAAAATCGATGTAGATTTATCTTTATTTGATGATGTAAAACTTTTTGGTAGATGTCAAAAAATTGCACCAAATATTACTATTGATGTTGGACATAATCCCCTTGCAGCAAGAGTTTTAAAAGAAGAGTTCAAAGATAGAAAAATAACTCTTATTTATAACTCTTATGCTGATAAGGATTATGCAGAGGTTTTAAAAATCTTAAAGCCCATAATTAAACAAATAATCATTATAGATATTGATGATAAAAGAATTGTTGAAAAAAATAACTTATTGAAAATTATAAAAGATTTAAATATAATAAATATTCAAACTATTGAACTAGAAGATAATGAAGAGTATTTAGTATTTGGTTCATTCTTGGTAGTTGAGAAATTTTTATCGATGATTGGTTTTAATGAAAAATAGATTAATAATTACTGTTTCAGATATAAAAGGTACAAAGTCATATAATTTACATCAGTTTATAAAGAAAATACTTTTATTTGTTATTATAGCTATACTAGTTATAATTGCAGGTAGTTTTATTTTTATATCTTATTTAAGTAATGAAGTAGATGAAGTAAGAAAAGATAAAGAGAATGAACTAAAGGTATTAACTCAAAAAGAAGAAAAACTTGTAGCACAAAACAAGTTTTATTCAATGCAAATAAAAAGTAAAGTTAAAGATATTGAAGAATTAAGTTCTAAACTTGATGAAATTCATACAATTATCGGTGTTGATAAAGATGCTTCAACAGAAGAGATTACTAAAAAAACTCTTGAAGCTATGAATATAAATAAAAGAAGATATACATTAAGAGTTATTCCAAATGGAAAACCTTTAGATAAAATAACTACATCTTCAGGGTTTGGTTATAGAATACATCCAATTACTAAAAAAAGACAATTTCATAGAGGTCTAGATATTCCAGCAAATAGAAAGACTCCTGTAAGAGCAACAGCAGATGGAGTAATTGAATACGTTCAGTCAAGAGATGTGGGAACTTATGGAAGAGTTATTAGAGTAAGTCATAACTTTGGTTTTAAAACAGTATTTGCCCATCTAAATAAAACTATGGTTGAAGTTGGACAAGTAGTAAAAAAAGGTGAGATTATTGGACTTACTGGAAATTCAGGTAGAAGTTCAGGACCACATTTACATTATGAAGTAAGATATGCAAACAAAGTTTTAAACCCTAAAAAGTTTATAAACTGGAGTTTAGATAATTACGATTACATCTTTAAAAATGAGAGGAGAGTGCAATGGGAGTCTTTAATAAGTCTAATAAGGGATCAACATCAAATGGAGCAACAGTAGTTGCTGCAGGCACTTGTATTATAGGTGGTATTAGTACAAAGGGAACTGTACATATTGATGGAAAGTTTGAAGGTGTTATCTTAGAAGCTGATGTTATATCAATAGGAACAGAAGGCGAGGTTATTGGTGATATTAAAGCGAATAACTTAGTAGTAAATGGTCTTTTTGATGGTAAAATTGATTGTAATGAAGTACAGATTTTAGCAGAGGGAAGAGTTATAGGTGAAATGAGATATAACGAACTTGTAATTGACCCAAAGGGAAAATTTGAAGGAAGAGGAATTAGAAAAAATTCTGAGCTAAAAAGTAGATATAACGAGATTGAACAAAAAATTAATAACATTGTAGTTGGTCCATCAGCAATTGCTCATGAAAAATCTTAAGATAAAACTAGAAGCACTTTACTCTCAAAAAAAACAAATTGAAGAGCAAATTAAAGCCTTAGAACATCAAATACAAGAAGAAGCTAAATTAAAAAAGAACTTCACAAAAGATGAAAAGATAGAGCTTTTTAAATCTTTATTTATAGCTAGAAGTGATATTTATGCTAAAAAGTGGATAAGTAAAGATGGGAATAAGCAAGGCTTTTATGCAGTAACACAAACTTTTAAAGGGGAAGATTTTCTTCCTATTACAAATAATGATATTGAATCACATTTAAGAGGTTTAATACATCTTGCTACATATTGTATTGATTCAAATAATAATTCAAAATTTATAGCTTTTGAGATACTTGATGAAGATAAATTTAAATTACAAATTGCATTAAATTCTTTAAATATTAGAGCTTATTATGAATTAAACTCTTATAATAGTTTAATTGCATGGATATTTTTTGAAGAACCAATTAGTTCAAAAATTGTTTATAATTTTGGAAAGTTTGTTATGAAAAAAGCGAATATTTCTGCAAAGCTATATCCAAATAAAGAGTTTGCTACAAAGGCTAGTTTAGGAAATAGTATAGAACTACCTTTGCATTTAAACTATAGAAAAAAGAATAAAACTGTATTTATTGATACTAATACAAACAAAATTTATGATGACCAATGGATGGTTTTAAATAATGTTTCAAAAGTAGATAAACAAACTATTTATAAATTTTCACAAGTTAGTACTTCTGCTAATGATGAAAAAGATTTTGGAAATATTGAGTTTCCATTAGAAATGATAGAGATGGTTTTATTTGATTATATTTATGTTCCAACAGCAAATTTATCAAAATCTCTAATAAATAGATTGAAAACTTTTGCATCTTTTGAAAACCCTCAAATAAAAGTACTTTTAAGTCTTAGAAAACCTTTATATAATACTCCAAGAGTAATACAAGGTTTTGAAGAAGATGAAACTCATCTTATGCTTCCTCGAGGACTTACTAATAAAGTATGTGATTTCTTTAATGAAAATGGTGTTAAGTTTACAATTAATGATAAAAGACATTATGAACAAATACATACAAAAAAAGTAAAGTTTACATTAAGACCTGAACAAGATGAAGCTATAAAACAAATACTAAAAACAGATTTTTCTATTTGTGTAGCACCTCCTGGATTTGGAAAAACACTTATTGGTGCAAAGATGTTTGAAAAAAGAGCTGTTTCTACTTTAATTGTAGTTAATAAAAATATGCTTTTAAATCAATGGATTGAAAGATTTGTAGACTATTTTGAATATGATAAAAAAGATGTAGGTTATTTAGGAAAAGGAAAAAATAAATTAAATGGCATAATTGATGTAGCAACTATGCAAAGTTTAAAAAACTCTCCTGAAGTTATCAATAACTACTCTTTTGTAATAGTTGATGAATGTCATCATATTCCGGCAGTTACTTTTGAACAAATTATCAAAAACTTTAAAGGAAAGTATCTTTTAGGATTAAGTGCCACACCAAATAGAAAAGATGGCTTACAACCAATTTTATTCCAGCAGTTAGGTGATGTTGCTTATGAGTATAAAAAGAAGAGAACTCATACAAATAAACTAAAGATAATAAGAACTGAATTTACAAGTGAAGCCGATAATTATGCAACTATAATTAATGAACTTTGTCTTGATGAAAATAGAAATAACTTAATAATTCAGCAAATAAAAGATAATATATCTAGAAAGATTTTAGTTCTTACTGACAGAATTGAGCATATAAATATTTTGGAAAACCTTTTAAGTGAAGAAAAAATTGAGTATGTAGGTATTCATGGAAGTATGAATAAAAAAGAACAAGTTGAAAATATGAATAAGGTTAGAGAATCATCTTTGATTTTAGCTACTACTTCGTATTTTGGTGAAGGAATAGATTTTCCTCACTTAAATACGATAATGTTTGCTACGCCGATTTCTTATTATGGTAGACTTGTTCAATATTTAGGAAGAATTGGTAGAGGAAACCAAGAGTGTCTAGCAATAGATTTTTTAGACTCAAAAAATCCTATGTTAAATTCTGCTTACAAAAAAAGGCTTGAAGGCTATAAGCAGATGCATTATAAATAAAGGAGAATATGGATGTTAGGGATTATTGTCTCAACAATTGCAATTGCACTAATTGTAAATTTAATCCTAAAAAAGTTTCATTTACCTACTATTATTGGGTATATTTTTACAGGAACAATTATAGCTTATGTATTTGAATTACATGATGCTGTAAATAACCACACATTAAAAGAAATAGCTGAATTTGGTGTTGTTTTCCTAATGTTTACAATAGGTTTAGAATTCTCGATTGATCATCTAAAAAAGATGAAAAGGGAAGTATTTGTAACGGGAAGTTTACAGATTTTAGTTACATCCGTATTTGTATTTTTAGTTTGTTACTTTGTAATAGGTCTTTCTACTGAAACATCAGTTATTATCGGTGCTGCATTGTCTTTATCTTCAACAGCTATTGTACTTAAAACTTTTAATGAGACTAAAGAGATTAATAGACCTCATGGTAGAAGAGTTTTAGGTATTTTAATTATGCAAGATATTGCTGTAATTCCTATTCTTCTTATGATTTCATTTTTTACAATGGGAGATGATAAAAGTGTAGGCTATATGATATTTGAAACATTAGTTGCTGCGTTTATTTTATTAACAGTTTTATATGTTTCAGGTAAATATTTACTAGAGCCATTTTTAACAGTTGTATCAAAAACAAAAACAGATGAGCTTTTTGTTGGTTCTGTACTTTTACTAGCAATCGGGTCTTCATATATGGCTCACTACTTTGGATTTACTTACTCTCTTGGAGCTTTTGTTGCCGGTATGATGATTAGTGAAACAAAGTTTAAACATCAAGTTGAAGCAGACCTAATACCATTTAGAAATATTCTTTTAGGTGTATTCTTTATTACTGTTGGTATGCAAATTAACTTTACTGTAATTGCTGAGTATATTTGGATAATCTTACTTTTACTTCCAATTTTAATGGGAATAAAATATGTAATCATTTACACAATTGTTAAGTTTGAAGATAATAAAAGAGTTGCATTTAAAACAGCTTTATCTTTAATTCAAATTGGTGAGTTTTCACTTGCGATTTTAGAGCTTGCAAGAAGTAAAGATTTAGTTGATCCAACTTATTCTCAAATATTAATTGTAACTATTGTAATCTCAATGGTATTAACACCAATTATTCTAAAGAATTTATCAAAAGCTGCTGCTAAACTTATCAAAGAAGATGTAATGATGTTAAATAATACATTTCAAGTTGATGAAGATAAGCAAAACCATGTTGTAGTTTTAGGATATGGTAGATTTGGACAATCAATTGTAAAAGAGTTAAAAATGTTAGAACAAGACTATGTTGTAATTGAGCAAAATATGAAGTTCTATACATTAGGTGCACAAAGAGGTGAACCAATAGTATTTGGAAATGCAGCCCATAGACATATCTTAAACTCTGTAAATATTAAAAAAGCATCAGCTGTTATTGTTGCGGTTAATAACCCAGAAGCATTACAACTTATTTGTCATGCAATTGATGATTTAACTCATAATGCAAAAACAATTATTACAGTTACAAGTGAACAAGATAAAAAAGTATTAAGTGATTTACATTTAAGACATATTATCGTAGAAACTGATCAAATAGCTAAATCTGTTGTAGATGAGGTTATGTATTGTAGGTTAGGTAATTAAGATAAGGATTTTTAATCCTTATCTATATATCTTTTTCTCGCACTAGGTTTTAGTTTATCAACTTCAACTAAAATAAATCCATCTACACAATCAGCAAAATCTGGATCTATATTAAAATCTAAAAACTTAACTCCACCATCTTCTGCAATTTCAGAGTATTGTTTATAAAGAGTTGGAACAGCACAATTCATATTTGAAAGAGTAGATTTTAAAAGTTTAAAATCAGCTTTTTTATCATTTAAATCAAAAATCTCTTTTACTTCATTTACACTATTTGAGTATTGATAAGGAATTTTTGCAGTAACAGGACTACCTTCACATTTAAAATAGTGTGAATAGTAATAAACCATCATATCTTTTGCAACTTTTGGGAAAGATGCGCTCATAGATACGGGCCCAAACATATATTTTATTTGTGGATTCTTTTTAAGATAAGCACCAATACCATACCATAAGTAATCTAATGCTCTAGTTCCCCAGTATTTTGGTTGAACAAAGCTTCTTCCAAGTTCAATTGAGTTTTGAAGGTATGGTGTCATATCTTCATTATATTTAAATAGTTTATTTGAGTAAAAGCCTTTAACCCCAATATTTTTATAAATAAAATCAGAGTTTCCTATTCTATATGCACCAACTATTTCAAGGTCATTTTTATCCCAAAGAATTATGTGTTGATAATATATATCAAATTTGTCAGTATCTCTTTTTTTATTAATACCCTCTCCAACTTTTCTAAAAGAAATTTCTCTTAATCTTCCAAGCTCTTTTAAAACTACAGAGTCTTCAGTGTAATCATAAAGATATATCTCTTTTCCATCTTTTGTTTCACCAATTAATTGTGAATTTTTAAGTTCACTTAAAATATCAGCTCTTCTTTGTGGATGGGCAATTGCAGATTGTGTTTGGAAAAAAGATTTTTTTCCTTTTTTCAATGCATATAAATGTTTTCTATAAAGATTTAATAAATACTTTTTATTAATACCCTTTGGCATAATATTTTCATTTGGAATGATTTCACCAATTTTGATATTAATTCTTTTTGATTTCTTTTTAAACATTTCATTTGATAAAAGAAGTGTTGAGAATGTCTTATTTAAAATAGATACAGTATAGAATGTTTTTGAGTTTTTAGCATCTAAAAATATTGGTAATATTGGCGCACTTGTATTTTGTGCAAAATTTAAAAAGCCTTTACTCCATAATGGATCTTTAATTCCTTTAGATGTTGCTCTACTAACTTCACCTGCTGGAAAGATTATTATTGCTTCTTCATTATCTAAAGCTTCATATATTTTCTTTATGTCGTTTTTTGATTGTCTAATTTTATAGTTATCTATTGGAATTAAAAGTGAATTTAAAGCATCAAAGCCAACTAAAAAATCATTTGCAACAATCTTAACATCTTTTCTTACTTGAGATATAAGTCTTAGTAAACAAAGTGCATCTAATCCACCTAATGGATGGTTTGCAATGATAACTACTTTTCCAGAACTTGGAATGTTTTGTAAGTCATTACTTGAAACAGTATAATCAAAGTCAAAATAGTCTAAAACTGCATCCACAAACTCAAACCCTTTTAAGTGTTCATTTTGAATTAAAAACTGGTTGATTGAGTCTTCATGCACTATTTTTCTAGCTATTTTAAATAAAGATTTTTTTAAAAAGTTTTGTTTTTTATTAATATTTGGAAACTTTTTTTCTATCTCTTTTTGTACATCTATCATATATTCTCCTTAATTGTAATTGTAGTTTTCTTTGATTACAAAAAGGTAACAGTAACCTCTTTTAGTGACCATAAGAAAAAATGTTACTAAATTGTAATTTTAAATTTTTATAATCTACAAATTTTCGATTAGGACAAATGATGAACAAAAAATATACTCTTTTTACAGCCTTGTTTTTGATGGGAAATATTGCATATTCACAAGATTTAAAAACTAAAAATTTATATAATAAAAGTGCATATATCTCAAGTCAATGTTATACAAAAACTGTAAATGATTTAAATGAAAATATCTTACATAACCCATGTTTTAGCTGTCATACAAAAAACAAAGAACCAAACTTTACTTTGGCAGATGAGGATTTACAAGAGGCTTATGATTTTCCACAAGAGGCATTAAAAAATCCTTGGTTAAATCTTTTTAAAGATAGAACAAAACAGATAGAAACTATTTTAGATGATGAGATTTTAGCTTATGTAAAAGAAGATAATTATAAAAATGAAGATGGAAAAATCATTTTAGAAAATAAGTTAAAAAATCTATCTAATAATTGGGATTTTAATGAAAATGGTAAATGGGATGGTTATATTCCTGATGTATCTTTTAATTTTGATGAAGAAGGTTTTGATAAAGATATAAATGGGGTTTATACAGGTTGGAGAGCTTTTGCTTATTATCCTTTTTTAGGTACTTTTTGGCCTACAAATGGAAGTTTTGATGATGTTTTTATTAGACTTCCTAAAAGTTTTTATATAAATGAAAAAGGTTTATTTGATAAGGAACTTTATTTAGTTAATCTAGCAATAGTTGAGTCTTTGATAAAACAAAAAACAGTAAAAATTAAAAAAGTAGATGAACGAAAATATGGTTTTGATTTAAATCAAAATAAAAAACTAGATTTTGCAAATGAAGTAGTTTTTCATTGGAAAACTCCAAAATTTGATGTTAAAACAAATAGATTAAAAGGCTTTTCTATGTCATATGTAGGAGAAGCAAAAAAACTTTTAGAAGAAGGAAAACTTAAAATAGCACCTGGTTTATATCCTATTGGAACAGAGTTTGCTCATACAGTTAGGTATCTTGATATAAAAGATGGTGAAGTAAAAATGGCTTCTAGAATGAAAGAGTTTAGATATGCAAAAAAACATCATTGGAATAACTATACTCAGCTTTTAAATGCAGGTTATGCTGAAATAAAAGAGAAACATGATTTTCCTGATAGACTTGATACATATTTAGGAAATATGGAAATAGGACTTAGCAATAAAAGAGGCTGGCTTTACCAAGGTTTTATAGAAGATAAAAAAGGTGATTTACGACCTCAAACTTATGAAGAAACACTTTATTGTATGGGCTGTCATAGTAATATTGGGGTTACTGCTGATTCAACTTTTGTGTTTCAAAGAAAATTTGAAGGTGAAGATATGTCTTATGGTTGGTATCACTGGAGTAAAAAAGATTTAAAAGGTGTAAAAGATAGAATTTTAGAAGATGGTCAAACAGAGTATGTAAGATATTTAAAACTTAATAATGCAGGGGATGAATTTAGAGCAAATGATGAGATTATGGAAAAGTTTTTTGTTCAAAATTGGCAAGAAGATAAAAAGAATATTGAAAAAGATTTAATCTCAAAACTTGAAGAACCAAACCTTATTTTAAAACAAGAATGGAAATTAAAAAAAGATGAGATTGAAAAGCTAAAAGAAGATATTACTCATTTAATAATTCCAAGCAAAAAAAGAGCACTACAGTTAAATAAGGCATATAAGATTATTGTTGATGAACAAAGTTATATATATGGAAGAGATACTAATATCAAGCCAGCTACAAATGTTCATAAAGTCATAAAAAAAGGTCAAATGACACATTTACAAAAGGTTGAAAGATGATTGAGTATTACGGGAATTTTTTAAGTTATATAGTTTCAAAACAGCAGGAGTTAAACTTACTTATATCAGACTATTTTGATAGATTAGAAAGTGGAGAGAGTATGGTGTTTTTCTCTATACTATTTGTATCTTTTGTTTATGGTTTAGTTCATGCTTTAGGTCCTGGTCATGGAAAAATGGTAATAGCGAGTTATTTTTTAGCAAAAGAAGCAAAAATAAAAGAGGCTTTTAAAGCAGGTTTTTTAACATCAGTTATTCATACTATATCAGCACTTTTAATAACAGGTGTTTTATATCTGTTCTTTCAAAGAGCAGTAACAAAATATTTCCAAGAAATAAATGCAAATATGTATAAAGTATCAGCTGTGTTTATTATTTTAATTGCTTTATATTTACTTTATGAGGCACTTAAAGATAGAAATGAAGAAGAAAAATTACAAAGATTAAAAAGTAAGAATCTTTTAGCTGTCAGTTTATCTATAGGAATTGTTCCTTGTCCTGGTGTTATGACAATTGTTCTTTTCTCTATGATTTTGGGATATATAAATTTAGGGGTATTAAGTGCTGTAACGATGAGTATTGGTATGGGAATTACTATATCTTTAGCAGCAATATTAGCAACACAAGTTAAAAATGAAAGATTTAGAAATTATAGAAGTTATATGAATATTTTAACTTATGGAGCAATTATTTTATTAATAGCTTTAGGAGTGGCTTTATTAGTATGAAAAAGATTTTATTAACAACAGCATTTTTCACATCTATTAGTTTATATGCTCACCCACATTTTTTTATAGATTCAAATATTTCATTTGAAGATGGGAAAATAAAAAATGAGTGGTTATTTGATAGATTGAATTCAAGGGTTTTATTATTTGATTTTGATAGAAATTCAAATAAAAAGTTTGATGAAGATGAAAAAAAAGAGTTTATAAAAACTCATTTTAAAAGTTTGGAAGCTAATAACTATAATATATTTCTTGCTAGTGATGAAGAGTATAAAATAAAACCTTCAAATATAGATGTAAAGTTTGAAGCAAAAAGAGTATCTTTGAGTTTTGATATAGATGTTAAGTTAAGTGAAGAGTTTACTATGTGTACAATGGATGAGAAGATTTATATGGCATATAAACTAAATGAAATAAACTCACATAATAAACTAGGTGTTCAAAAAAGTGAATATGATTTTTGTTTAGGGGCTTCAAATGAATAGAATTTTAATAATTTTAGCTTTTTATGTTAGTTATAGTATTGCTCATCCAGTAAGTTACACAATAGATTTAAATGTATTTTACGATAAAAATACTCAAAAAGTAAAAGTTATTTGTAAAAGTAACAGTAAGAATAAATGTGGTTTATATAGTTATCATTTAGTTAATAAAAATGATGAAAATATAGTAACAAAGAGGTACCCTTTTCTAAAGAAATCATCTTTAGTAAAAGTCGATGAAAAGCCAACTAAAATGATTTTCTTTTTAAGAAAAGTGCCTGAACATAGTTATATCAAAATATTTGAATAAGAAATATAACATATATATTAAAAACTCAACAATAAAACTAAATTATCTTCATATGAATAATTTTTTACAGTTTAAATAGTGGTTATTAACCATTATTTAATTGTAACTTTTTTGTAATTCTCCTTTATTAGAATTTTCGCACAAATGACAAGGATGTCTTAAAAACTATTTTGATAAAGGAAATCTATGAAAAAGAATTATATGGGAATGAGTTTAGTCGCTTCTGCAATTTTAGCTTCAATTACTTTTGTTGGATGTGGAAGTTCATCTTCTTCTCAAACATCAACTGGAACATTAAATTTAAATCCAAATTTAGCGAATATTGATTATACATGTGGAGAAACAAGTGGAACAACAAACTCTAATGGTGAGTACACTTATGTTTCTGGACAAACATGTACATTTATGATTGGAGGAAAAGAGTTAAAAGCAACTCCTAGTTCAAAACTTACTATTGCTGGGATTGCTGAGCAAAATGAGGGAGTTTCAAGTGAAGCTTTATCTGCTTATATTATTGCAAAAATGAGTAAAAAAACTGGAAAAGATTATGATGTAAATAATCTTCCAGAGACTTTTGACTTACCTGAGGATATTGAAGGAAGTTCTTCAAATGCTTTAGACTTTTCTTCTATTGATAAATTATCAGAAAAACTTGATGATGCAGATATAAAAGAGAAAATCAAAAAGATTAAAATTGATGTAAGTAAAAAGTTTGCAAATAAAGTTGATGTAAAGTTTAAAGAGATTGAAACACCTACAACTGATGTTACAAAAACAACTAGACAAGCATCTTCTGAAGTTGTGATAAATGGTAAAACTCAAAATATTTCATATAAAACTATTTTAGCTACAGGTGATAGCAATAATGGTGAGGTATTTGGTTTATCAAAAGATTATATGGATGAAGCAATTACTTTTAGTGGTGGAACTGTAGATGATGGTTCACCATATATTTGTAATGGTACAAACAGTGGAGTTGGTTCAGGGCTTGATTATAGTTCATTTTTAAATAAAGATGGAAAACTTTATATGGTATCTCAATTTGAATGTCAAGTTGGTTCTATGTATATGGTTGAGTTAGAGCAAAATAAAGAGACTGGTGAGTTAAGTGCAAAAGATAATAGTATGAAGTTTATCTCTCAAAAAGATGAATTTGGTGGATTTGTTCATTGTGCAGGACAAAAGACACCATGGGAATCTCACTTAGGTTCAGAAGAGTATGAGCCAGATGCAAAATCTGTTGAACAAGGGGCAGATTCAGTTACTGGATTAACTGGAAATAAATATTATGATGAGGTTGCAAAATTCTGGAAAGGTGATGCAAAAAAAATGTCACCATACTACTATGGTTGGACTCCTGAGGTAAAAATCACTGATGAGGGTGAAGCTGATTATACAAAACACTATGCAATGGGAAGAATGTCTCATGAGTTAGCTTATGTTATGCCTGATAATAAAACAGTATATTTATCAGATGATGGAACAAATGTTGGATTATTTATGTTTGTTGCTGACAAAGCAAAAGATTTAAGTGCTGGTACATTATATGCAGCTAAATGGAATCAAACTTCACAAGCAGGAGTTGGAGCAGGTGAAGCTGATATTACATGGGTTAACTTAGGACATGCAACAAATAGTGAAATTAGAGCTTATTTAGATAAAGATTCAAATATTGCTACAAATGATGCTATTAAATTCTCTGATATATTTGATGTAGTTGCAGGAGATAAAGATGCAGGTACTTGTCCTACAGATTATAAAGCTGTAAATACTAGTGCTGGTTTTGAGTGTTTAAATCTTAAAGATGGTATGCAAAAAGCTGCTTCAAGACTAGAGTCAAGAAGATATGCAGCTTATATGGGTGCTACAACAGAGTTTAGAAAAGAAGAGGGTATTACTTTTGATAAAAACTCTGGAAAACTTTATGTTGCTATGAGTTCAGTTGAAAGAGGAATGGAAGATAATAGTAGTAATGACCTTGGTGGAAATAATGATATTAAAGTTGAAAAAAATAAATGTGGAGCTATTTATTCACTTGATGTAAATACAGAAGCTGCAAAAGATACTGCTGATAATACAATTGATTCTGAATATGTAGTAAAAAATATGAATGCTATTTTAACAGGAACTCAAACTACTTACGATAGTGGTTCTATTTATGCAAATAATACTTGTGATGTAAATGGTATTTCTAATCCTGATAATGTTACATTTTTAGAAAATTCTGATATTTTAATGATTGGTGAAGATACAGGAAGTCATGAAAACAATGTAGTTTGGGCATATAATGTTAAAACTAAAGAGTTAACAAGAACCTTTACAACTCCACTTGATGCTGAAACAACTTCACCATTTTGGTATAACAATTTAGCAAATGGATATGGATATTTATCAGTTGTAACACAACACCCAATGGATGACCAAGTAGGTGCAACACTTGCTCAAAAACAATCTACAATTGGTTATGTAGGACCATTTAAAAATTTAGATGAGTTAAAAGAGACACCAAAGTTAAACTCTTTTGAAAAGTTAGCTGTATTAAAAACTTCAATAGAAGGTGGAAGTGAGATTGTAGCTTTTGATAGTACGACAAATAGAATGTTTACTACAAATGGTGCAAACAATGCTTTAGATATTAATACTGTTTCTTATAATGAAGATAAAAAAACGATGAGCTTAACATCATTTAAATCAGTTGATTTATCAACTTATGGTGCAGGTGTAAACTCTGTTGCAGTTACAAATGGAAAAGTTGCTGTTGCAGTTGAAAAAGTAGATTCACAAGATACATCAAAACAAGTAAAAGGTTCTGTTGTAGTATTTGATACAGCAGGAGAGCATATTGAAACTATTGAAGTTGGATATTTACCTGATATGGTTACATTTAACGAAGATGGCTCAAAAATAATTGTAGCAAATGAGGGTGAGCCAAATAGTGATTACTCTTATGACCCAAAAGGTTCAGTTGGAATTATTGATGTTGCTAATGATTATACATATACAGATTTAACTTTTGATGGTATTGAAATTCCAAGTGATGTTGTATTAAAAGATGGTGTTGATGCTTCTTTAGATTTAGAGCCTGAGTATATTACTGTTTCAGGAAATAAAGCTTATGTAACACTTCAAGAAAATAATGCTTTAGCTATTGTTGATATTGCTTCTAAAAAGATTGATTCAGTTGTTGCATTAGGATTTAAAGATCATTCTAAAGAAGAAAATGCAATTGATATTGAAGAAGAAGGTATTACAATGCTTAAAACTTACAAAGGTTTATATGGTATGTATCAACCAGATTCAATTGCTTCTTACAAAATAGGTTCAAAAACATATTTAGTAACAGCAAATGAGGGTGATGGAAGAGAGTATGGTGAGTATACAAATGAGACTAAAATAAATAAATTATCATTAGACTCTTCAATTGCTGATGTATATGCAAATGAAAATGACTTAAAAGTTAATAATGAATTAGGTAAAAATAGTTCAGGAAATTATGAAAAACTATATACTTTTGGTGCTAGATCATTCTCTATTTGGGATGAAAATGGTGCTTTAGTATTTGATAGTAAAAATGAATTATCAAAATTAACTGCTAAGTTTATGCCTAGTTTATTTAACCAAGATGATGGAGAAAAAGATGGAAGAAGTGGAAATAAAGGTGTTGAACCAGAAGCTTTAACTGTTGGAGAAGTAAACGATAGAACTTATGCATTTATTGGTTTAGAAAGACAAAATGCAATTGTAATTTATGATATTACAGATGCACAAAATGCAAAGTTTGTTAAATTTATAAAATCAAATAAAAATGAAAATATTTCACCAGAAGGTATGAAATTTGTAGAGCCTAAAAACAGTCCTACTGGAAGTGCTTTACTTATGGTTGCATACGAGGTAAGTGGTTCAACTGCTATTTATGAAATTAAATAAAACTCTTTAAAAACTTTTCTTACAAAACTTATGTTAAAATCCCCTTTTTGAAGGGGGATTTTACAAATGAATAAATCTGATATTACAAATTTAGCTGCGTTATTACTTATGGCTTATGGTTATTCAAATGGCTATGATACTATTTTTGTTGTAGGACTTTTTGCCTTAAGTGGTTCTATTACAAATACACTTGCAATTCATATGTTGTTTGAAAAAGTTCCATATCTTTATGGTTCTGGTGTTATTGAAAATAAATTTTCACAATTTAAAAAATCAATTCATGATTTATTAATGAATCAATTTTTTACAAAAGAACATCTAAAAAGATTTTTTGAAGATGAGGTAAATAGTGCAAAAAACACTGTTGATTTTGAAAAAATCTTAAACAAAACTGATTTTACACCTGCATATGATTCACTAAAAAGTGCTGTAATGGAATCATCTTTTGGTGGAATGTTAGGAATGTTTGGCGGAGAGCAAGCTTTAGAGCCATTAAAAGAGCCTTTTACTAAAAAGCTTAGAAGTTCAATTGTTGATATTTCAAAAAGTGATTCTTTTCAAGCTGTTTTAAATGAAGCACTAAAATCAGATGATTTAACTGATGATATTTACGATAAACTAAGTTCAATCGTAAATAAAAGACTAGATGAATTAACACCTAAAATGGTAAAAGAAATGATTCAAAAAATAATTAGAGAACATTTAGGATGGCTAGTTGTGTGGGGTGCCGTTTTTGGTGGACTAATTGGTTTTGTTTCAACTTTTTTATAATTTTAAAATATAAAACTATAGAGCTTTTTTTCTCTATAGTTTTCTTCTTCTTTTTCTATCATAAAAATTATATTAAATCCTTATTAAATAATTATTTTTTACATTTTAAAATACTTAAGATTTATTAATCTAAGTTTTTTTTAAGGTCTACTTTAAAAATGCTAAGATATACTTGTTATATGAACAAAATAAGTCCAAGGAGCATATCATGAAAGCTATAGTGACTTCTGCTTTAATACTCACAGCAGTTTCAACAATTAATTTAAATGCTTTAACACTTAAAGAAGCATTAGATGATACTTTACATACTAATCCTGTTATTTTAGAACGCTTAAAAAATTATGATAAAACAGCATATGATTTAAAGATTGCAAAGTCTGAATATGCCCCTGTCATTGATTTTGTAAGTAGGTTTGGTTATGAAAAGACTTATGAAAAACACACGAGTGCAGGTTTTCAAGAACGTGGTTTAAATATTTATAGAAACTCTCTTACTTTAACTCAAAACCTTTTTAATGGTTTAGGTACGAAATACCGAGTTAATTATGAAAAAGCTAGAGTTATGGCTGCTGCATATAATTATGTAGAAAAAACAAATGATGTTGCTTTTAATCTAGTTAGAGAGTATATAAATGTAATAAAATTTAATAAACTACTTGCTTTAGAGAAAGAGAATATTTCATTAACGCAAAATATTTTAAAGAAAACACAAGATTTAAGTGATTCTGGAGCTGGTTTATTATCTGATGTAAAAAAGGTTGATTCAAGTTTACAATTAGCAGAGTTTAATTATTTAACTCAAAAAAATAATTTAATGGATGCAAAATATAACCTTGGTAAAATATTAGGTACAAAAGTAAATTCAGAGACTTTAGAAGATCCTGTTTTTGATTATAAATTACCGACTTCTTTAGAAGATGCTTCAAAATATGCTATTAAGCATAATCCTTCGATGTTAGTTACTAATCATAATATTAATACTGCAAAATTTGCTTTTAAAAAAGCAAAATATAAATTTATGCCAACATTAGACTTTGAGTTTGCATATAACTTAGATAAAAATACTGGAGGAGAGGTTGGTCATTCAAGAGATTATTCAGCACTTCTAGTATTTAAACAAAATTTATATAGAGGGCACTCTGATGTAAATAGTGTAAGAAAAAGTAGAATTAATATTATGCAAGAGTATGAAATTCAAAGAGAGATAAAAAGACAGATAATAGAAGGGCTTCAATTATCATGGTCAGCTTATACAATGATTGAAAAACAATTAGCATTTTTAAATTCATATTTAGAACAAAGTAAAGCTACATTAGATTTATACAAAGAAGAGTTTGAAGATGGTACTAGAACTTTAATAGATTTATTAACTGCTCAAGATGAATATATCTCAGCAAGAAATAAATTGATAAATGCGAAATATGATTGGTTATTCTCAAAATATAGAATATTAGATTCAATGGGAGAAATGGTTAACTCTTTATTTGAAGATACAAAAGAAGTTTACAAACCATTATTTGCAAATTATAATCCAATTAGTCAACACAATGCACCAATAAGTAAAGATAGAGATAAAGATGGAATTATAGATGAAATTGATTTATGTGATAGCTCAACTTTAGATTTTGAAATTGATATGTATGGTTGTGATACTAAAAATAAAATTGAAAAAAATAATGGAAATACTTCAAGTATAGATGATTCTTTTGAAAAAGATTTTATTGGCAAAGAGAATGGATTTACATTAAGTTTAGCAACATTTTCATCACAAGAAGAAGTTGATAAATTTATAGCAAGTAGCAAATTGGCAGATGATTATATGGTAATACCATATAAAACAAAAAAGAATAAACAACTATATAAAATCGTTTCTGGTATGTATGATAGTAAAAAAAACGCAAGGTATGCATTAGCTAAATTACCAAATATTGTAAAAGAAAATAGACCATATATGGAAAATTTAAAAGATGTAAAAGAGTTTTATTTCACACATAATTAACACTACTTTAAATAGAAAGTATTTAAAGGGGTAAACATGAAAAATTATAATAACATAGAAGGTTTATATACTTTAGTAGATTGTCTAGTTACATATACTAAATTTTATCATAAACCTTTTACTAGAGAAGCTCTTACTTATGGTTTACCTATTGAGAAAGGCTTAAAAGAAGCTAATCTATTTTCAATAAGTAGTTCAAAAGGATTATTCTCTCGAGCTGCACAAAATGCTGGATTAAAAACTAAGTTTGTAAAAAGAGATTTAAAAGATTTTTCAAAACTGCAGTTACCTGTTATTCTTCTTTTATCAGATAATAATGCATGTTTACTTGACTCTTTTTCTGATGATAAAAAGAAATTGAAAATTATCTCTGAATTAGATGGTGATATAGTTGAACAGTGGTATGATTTTGATTCTATTAATAATGAGTATTTAGGTTTTGCTGTTTTAATAAAAAAAGGCTTTAATTATAAAGATATTGATTTAAGAAATAATCTTAGATTTGAAGATAAACATTGGTTTTGGAGTACTTTAAATCTATCAAGAGGCATCTATTTTGATGTTATTTTTGCTTCATTTCTTGTAAATATATTTGTTTTAGCTACACCTTTATTTACTATGAGTGTTTATGATAGAGTTATTCCAAATAATGCAGTTGAGACACTTTGGTTTTTTGCTATTGGTGTTTTTATTGTTTACTCTTTAGATATTTTACTAAAAATATTAAGAAGTTATTTTCTTGAAATTGCAGCAAGAAAAAGTGATATTATCATGTCTTCATTGATATTTGAGAAAGTATTAGGTCTTAAACTTGAAGATATTCCTAAACCAATAGGTGCTTTTGCAAATAGTCTAAAAAACTTTGATGTAATAAGATCTTTTTTTACAAATGCTACATTAGTCTCTTTTATTGATTTACCTTTTACAATTATATTCTTAACTGTAATTTACTATATTGGTGGTTCTATTGTTATTATTCCTTTATCAGTAATTGCTGTAATTTTACTTACTGCTTTAATTTTAAAAAGTCCTATTCAAGAAAAAATTAAAAAGATTAATGAAATAGTTTCTAAAAAAAATGCCATATTAATTGAAGTTTTAAATAATATGGAAACTCTAAAAAGTTTAGGAAACTCAAACAATGTTCAATGGGACTGGGAAGAGAGTAATGGAAAAATAGCTCAAGAGGGACTAAGATCAAGAATGTATGCAACATTTATTCCTCAATTTACTTCTTTGCTAATTCAGTTAAATACGGTTGCTGTGATTATTTATGGAGTGTATTTAATTGAAGATTTTTCACTTACAATGGGTGGATTAATTGCTGTGGTTATTTTAAGTTCTAGAAGTGTTGCACCAATGGGGCAAGCAGCAGGTTTAATAACTAATTATGAAGATGCAGCAAATGCCTATAATATTTTAAATGAACTTATGCAAAAAGAAGTTGAAAGACCTAAAAATAAAAGTTTCGTTTCTCATAAAGGTTTTGAAGGAAAGATAGAGTTCCGAAATGTATCTTTTTCTTATCCAAATTGTGATGTTGAAATTTTAAAAAATGTATCTTTTGTTATAAATCCAGGGGAACATGTGGCAATATTAGGAAAAATTGGTTCAGGGAAAAGTACGATTTTAAAACTTTTACTAAAGCTATATACTCCTACTGAAGGAACAATTTTAATTGATGATATTGATTTAGCTCAAATTGATCCTGCTGATTTAAGAAGAAGCTTTGGGTATGTTTCTCAAAATGTATCCTTATTTCACGGAACACTAAAAGATAATATAACTTTTAGGGCTTCATATGTAAATGATGAAGAAATGATAAAAGCTGCAAATATATCTACAGTTGATAAGTTTGCAAATATTCACCCAAGAGGTTATGAAATGGAAATTGGGGAGAATGGTGAAGGTTTATCTGGTGGACAAATTCAAGCTGTAGGTATCGCAAGAGTTTTTTTATTTGATTATCCTGTAATGCTTTTTGATGAACCAACAAGTTCTATGGATAGACAAACAGAAATAAATGTTTTAAAAAATCTATCTTTATCTTTGCAGAATAAAACTATGGTCTTAGTAACACAAAAAATGTCTTTATTAGATTTAGTAGAAAAAGTTATAGTTATCAATAATAAAGGTGTATATATTAATGGAAAAAAAGAAGATGTAATAAAACTATTATCTGAAGGAGGAAGTTATGAGTAAATATAACTATTCCCAAGATGATTATAAATTTATGAATAGTTTAAGTGCAGCAGTACTTGAACAAACACCAAAAAGATTAAGACTTTTTCTTTGGTTCCTTATCCTTTCTGTTTCGGCTTTAATTGGCTGGGCATACTATGCACAGATTGATGAGATAGTAAGAGGAGAAGGGAAAGTAGTACCTCGTAGTGAGAATAAAATTGTTCAAAATTTAGAAGGTGGTATTATTAAAGAAATCCTTGTAAAAGAGGGTGATATAGTAAAAAAAGGAGAGATCTTACTTAAGTTAAGTAATGAAAAGTCTAAAGCTGATTATGAAGCTACCAAACTTAAATCTTTGGAATTAACGGCAAAAATTATTAGATTAGAAGCTGAGGTTAATGAGAAAGATTTTGATATAGATGATTTTAGTAAAAATGATGTAATTCACTATTTAAAAAATGAGAAGAAGCTTTTTGATATAAATCGTAACAATTTAGAACTTCAAACAAAAGTTTTAGAAGAACAGTTAAAGCAAAAAATTAATGACTTATCCTCTGCAAAATCTAGTTTAAGTTATTTAAGAAATGAGTATAGATTAATTTCAGAAGAAATAAGAATCGCTGAACCCTTAGTTCAAAGAAAATTAAGATCTAAGGCAGATTTTTTAAAGCTAAGAAGAGAAGCTAATAATATTCGAAAAGAGTTAGAAAATATTAAGCATTTAATTCCAAAAACAAATTTCATTATTAGTGAGTTTGAGACAAAAATAAATGAAATAAAAGATACTTTTAAAAAAGAATCACAAGAAGAACTTAATAAAACAATTGCAGAGTTAGAAAGAGTTAATGCAACTATAAATAATCTAAAAGATAAAGTTGTAAGAACAAATGTATATTCACCAACAAATGGAATTGTACAACAAATATTTTTCAAAACAATTGGTGGAGTTACAAAACCAGGAGAGTATTTAGTTGAGATTGTACCAACAGGAGAAACACTTTTAATTGAAACAAAAATCAAACCTGCTGATATTGCATTTATATATTTTCAACAAAAAGCAAAAGTTAAATTTACAGCTTATGACTACTCTATTTTTGGTGGTTTAGATGGAAATGTTATAAAAATAAGTGCAGATACAGAAGTTGATGAAAATAAAGAGAGTTTTTATACTGTTCATATTCAAACTACAAAAAACCATTTATCAAAAGATGGAAAAGAGTTAGCAATAATTCCTGGAATGGTTGTTAATGTAGATATATTAACTGGTAAAAAAACAGTCTTAGATTATATTCTAAAACCAATTTTAAAAGCAAAACAATACACATTTACGGAAAGATAATATGAAAGTAGTAGTATATTCAAAAGATATAAACCTTATAGATAGATATGAGTTTTTACTAATGAATTATAATTATGAAATATTTAGTAATTATGATGATTTGTTTATTGAGTCAAAAAAGAGAAGTGTGGTAATCCTTGCAAATATAGAAGAGTGTGGGGATAATATTGAGTCATTTATTACTCCATTGGTTAATCAATATTGTTATTTAATGATTCTTGATTCTATTCCTACATATGAAAAAGGTAAAAGATTGATTTCCCTTGGTGTAAGGGGATATGGTAATCTTTATATGGATGATATTCACTTAAAAGAGGCGATTAATACTATTGAAGATGGTAATATTTGGCTTTATCCTGAGTTTATTAATGAAACTATACATAGAATGAGATATGAAAATAAAGAAGAGAGTATAGATGAAAAATTAAGTATTTTAACACAAAGGGAAAAAGAAGTTGCTCTTCTTGTAATAAAAAAATATACCTATCAAGAAATCTCAGATGAATTAAAAATCTCTTTGAGAACAGTAAAAGCTCACACTAAAAATATATATGAAAAATTTAATGTTTTAAATAGATTATCATTTATTCTTTTATTTAACTAATTTCACAATTTGCACCAAAGTACAATAGATTTTTAGCTTATGCTTTTATTATACTAATAATAAATAGTATAAGGAGTTTATCATGGCACAAGAAATTGGTAAAGTAAGTGAAGTAAGTGGCTCTTTTTTTATTAAGAACCCTGAGGGAAATATTAGCATTTTAAAAAATGGTGATATTATAAGTGATGGTGATATTGTACTTGGTAGTGGTTCTAATAGTGGCGCTGATAAAATAAGAGTGTTATTAGCAGATAACTCAAAAACTATTACTATTTCTGGAAATGAAGAACAACTTTTTGATGAAACAATGTTAAGTTCAGAATTAAGTAGTGAAACTGTTTTTCAAGACAGAGAATTAAATGAATTATTATCAGACTCTATCAATAATAAGAGTGAAGAACTTACTGAAGATAATCAGCTTAACAACTTACTAGCTGAATCTTTAAATAATAATGATACTCCTAATAATCAAAATGATGTAGCTACATTAACATTAGATGATATTGAAAACTTAGATGCAGCAGCTGCAGGTGCAGAAACACCTACAGATACAGAACTTTTAACAGCAAGATTAGAAGATAGAACAGGTGCAGAAGTTGATGTAAATACAGATTTAAGAGAAGCAACATTAAATACAACTCCTGATGATACTTTAGTTGAAGGTGTTGATACAATAACTGCTCCTGACGCAGTTTTAACTTTATTTGATGTTAATACTTCAGAAGGAAGTCAAGGTAGTGTAGTTTCTGCAAGTTTAGATCAAACTCCTCTTTCATCATTAGAAATAACATTATCAAATGGTGCAGTTTTAACATTTGGGACAACTTATGTTCCTGGAACAATAGTGAACTCTACACCTTTTTCAATTCAAGATGATGATGCCTATATTGATGCTGAGTCGTATAATATTGTCGGAACTTCATTTGTTGGAGGAGGTTTTAATAGCCTTATTAGTAATGAAGCTACAGTTAATATTTCGGATACAATTAATACAACAACAGTAGAAGTAACAACAAGTGATGTAACAGAGAATGATGCAAGTGTAACATTTAACTTCCAAACATCAAATGCACCAGATAGTGGAGTTCCATCAAGCTTAACAGTACAAATAGCAGGAGAGGTAGGAACAAGAACAGTAACATTAGATGCAAGTGGAGCAGGAAGTTTAACAATCGCAACACAAGATATGGATCCATATGTAGATCCAGATTCAATAACAGCAACAGTAACATCAATTAATGGAGGGAACTTCGAAGATACATCAGTAACAGGAGCAACAGCAACAGCACAAATAGCAGATGTAGATGATACAACAGTATTAACAATAAATGAAACCCTAAATAATGACAGTACATATACATATACAGCAGTTGTTACTAATACACCAGATACATCAACTCCTTTAGTTGTTACTTTAGAAGATGGAACAACTATTACAATTACCAATCCAGATACAAGTAGTAGTGTAACCTTATTAACACAAGTAAATAGCGTTACAAGTGTTACTGGAGGTAATTATGAAGATTTAGATGTTATTTACGGTTTTGGTCAAAATGCAATTATGGCTATAGATACTACAAATAATGAGATAAATGATATTGATTTAAATATAAGTAAGTTTGATTCTGATGATATCAATACTCAGTTAGGCGTTTCATCAATAAATTTAACACCAGAAGTTGATGCAGATGGTTTTGCTATTAATATCAATGGAGAAAAATTAACATCAACAGATAATTTAGGTCAACCTAGTGAAACAGTGTATTATATTAAATATGAAACATTAGGTTCGGGAGAAGTAAATGCTATAAGAGCAGATTCTTCAGGTAACATAGTTTCTCCACAAGAAGTGGTATTTACTATTACTCCAAATGTATCTAGTGAGTCATACTCTATTGCATTAGGAGATTATACTTTAGATGGTGCAGGACATACTTTAATAAACATCTTTGATCAAAGTGGTTCCCTAGGTGGAGGTAATGCTCATAGTTTATTATTTAATATTGACCAACTATATGTATTAGCAACAACGACAGACTCAAGTGGTAGTGCTGGTACAATAAAAGGAAGTGGTGCATTTGATCCTTATACTGTAAATTACTCATCTGGTAATGGTATGGGTGTAAATGGAGGTAATTCTCTTGGTGCTGATGAAGTTTTATATTTAAACTTTACAGATAGTACTTTAAGTACACAAATGCAAGATGATTTACTTGTTGATACTGATCAATATGATAATACAATATTAAACTCTATTGACAATAGAGTTTATGCACAAAATAATGCTAAATATTTAAGTGAGACAAAATTTACATTTTCAAAATGGGGATCAGGTGATCAAGCAGAATGGAAAGCATTTAATGGTGATGTATTAGTTTCACAAGGTATTCAACCTTATGTGAGTAGTAATGATATTCTAACAATTACTTCAGAGGTTACAAATATCTCTACTACAAATGCAAATTGGTCTATAGTAAATGGTGTTCTTACTAATACAGGAGCAACAAATGATACAGAAACTATTTCATACTCTATTGATGGAGGAGCTACTATAATCACTGCTTCCATTTCACTAAATGCAGGAGATAGTTTTGATTTTAATTCATATAATGAAATACAATTTACTGCCAATGCAGGAGATTTTGCAATTGATACAATGAGTGCGACAGGTACAGAAAAAATTGCTCCTGAAAACCAAGTAATTAATGTTGAAGTTGAAACATCAGATGGAACAGCAACAGCAACTGGTAATATGCAAATTACTTTTGATGGAGATAAAGCCTTAGTTGGTACAGATGAAGATGAAGTATTTGATTATTCTTCAGCTACTTCAATAGATGGAGGTGCTGGTAGTGATGAATTAGTATTAAGTTTAAATGATGGAAATATTGATTTCTCAGCTTTAAATAATCCAGAAATTAAAAATATTGAATCTATAAATCTAGATGAAGGAAATCACTCTTTAACAAAACTATCTTTAGATGATGTTATTCAAATGACAGACTCTACTGATAAAACACTAGTTATCAAAGGAGATTTAAGTGATTCTGTTGAGTTAAAAGATACAACAGGAACATGGGCAACTTCATCAACACAAATTATTGATAATGTAACTTATGATGTATACACAAATACAGATGATAGTACATACAAAGTTTTAATTCAAACAGATATTGTAGATACAATAGTTTAACATCTAACTTCGGTTAGATGTTATCTTTTTTGCACATATTTTTTAAATCCCAAATTAAACCTTATTTAAATACAATACGTTTTTATTATACAAAATGAGATAATTTATAGAAGTTTAAAAGGAATATTTTATGGCAGATGAAAAACAGATTGATGTTTTAGTTTTACTTGATGTTGGTGGACTTCAAGATGAAGAAAAACTAGAAAAATTTTTAAAAAGAAAAAGTTTTAAAGCAGTTGAAGGAGAAAAACATGTTTATACTTCTTTTTCTACAACTACATTAGTTACTACAAAAGCATTTATTTTAGAGATATTTAAAGAAGGACTTCAAAAAGCAGGTTTTGAGGATGCTAACTTAGTATTTTTATTAAATGAAACACCCTATCCACCTTACTTTTATGATAAAGAAACAGGCTTTTTTGAAGAGATAAAAGAAGAAAAATAGTGAAAAGTATTTACGAATTTTTAAAAAACTTAAAAGATGAAAAAAGATTAAAAGAGTGTGAGCTTTTAATTGTAAATGATGATAAACAAGCTCAAATAGCAAATGATATTGTCTCTTATTTAGGTTTTACTCCTTTTGTTTTATCTGATTTTAGAGCTAATTTTGGAGATGATTTATTATCTTTTAGTGAAGAATTACAAGATATTACTAAAGCTTTAAATGGTTTTTATAACTATAAAAAACAAAATAAAATTTTAATCTCACCTATTAGAACTATCTCTTATCCTATGCCAAAAGCAAAGTGTTTTGATAACTATGAAATAGCTTTTGCTGATACTATAAATCTTGAAGAACTAAAATCAAAACTTTACAATTGGGGTTACTATTTTGTTGATATTGTAACTTCAGAAGCAGAAGTTTCTATAAGAGGTGATATTTTAGATATTTGCCCTTTAGGAAGTGAGTTTGGATATAGAGTATCTTTCTTTGATGATGAAGTTGAAAGTATTAGAAAGTTTGATATTGAAGATCAAAAATCATTTAAAGAAGAGATTGAAAGCTTTACAATTACACCTGCATTTTTAGCCTTAGATGAAGAGACTTTTGAAGGTATTAGTGAACAAGTTCAAAGTGTTGAATCTGATGCTTTTGTAAAAGATATTCACTCTCTTGGATTTTGGTATTTAAATGATTTAGGTGAGTATCTACCTCAAAACATGAATAGTTTTATTACACAAGAAGCCTTAGAAGAGTTAGATGAAGTTTATGTATTTGAAGATAAGAGACTAAATAAAGATAAGTTTTTATCAACTCCTCAAGTTTATAAAGCAAAAACATACCAAGAAATAGCTCCTGCAAATGTAAAAGAGTTTATCTCTTTTCATGAAGGTAAAAAAGTTAATATTATTTCATCTACAGAAGCTAAAATTAAAGCATATGATTTAGAACTTAGTGATACAAATATCAACTATATAATTGAACCATATATCTTAAATGTTATTGGTGATGATGAAATCATCATATCTTTAAATAAAGAGATAAAAACAAGAAGAAAGAAAAGAGTAAAACTAGTACTTGATGAACTTCAAGAAAATGATTTTGTAGTTCACGAAAAACATGGTATTGGACAATACAAAGGAATAGAGCCTGTTACAGTTATGGGAGCTAAAAGAGACTTTGTTATTGTTATGTATGCAGGTGATGATAAGCTTTTAATTCCTGTTGAAAATATAGATTTGATTGATAGATATGTTGCTGATGGAAACTCTTATGCAACAGTTGATAAGCTTGGAAAAGGAAGTTTTGCTAAGCTTAAAGATAAAGTAAAAGATAAATTATTTGCAATTGCAAATGATATTATTAAAATGGCAGCTGCAAGAGAGCTTATAAATGGTGTGAAGATAAATACTGATAAACAAGTTTTACTTGATTTCCAAAAAAATGCAGGGTTTGATTATACAAAAGATCAAGCAAAAGCTGTTAGAGATATTTTTGCTGATTTAAGTAGTGGTCGAGTAATGGATAGACTTTTATCAGGTGATGTTGGATTTGGTAAAACAGAAGTTGCAATGAATGCACTTTTAGCAGTTGTTTTAGATGGTAAACAAGCTTTATTTGTTTGTCCTACAACACTACTTGCTACACAACATTTCCATGGAATGCAAAAAAGGTTCGAGCAGTATGGTTTCCCTATGGCTAAGCTTGATGGTAAAACTTCAACAAAAGAGAAAAATCATATCAAAAAAGGGCTTGAGACAGGTGAGATTAAACTAGTTGTGGGAACTCACTCATTACTTGGAGTTAAAACAAATGATTTAGCTTTAGTTGTTATTGACGAAGAGCATAAATTTGGAGTAAAACAAAAAGAGAAACTAAAAGCATTAAGAGATGATGTACATATTTTCTCAATGAGTGCTACACCAATTCCAAGAACATTAAACCTTGCCTTATCAAAACTAAAAGGTATGAGTGCCTTGCTTACTCCTCCAAGTGAGAGATTAGGGGTTAGAACTTATGTTAAAGAGTATAGTGATAAACTTATCAAAGAGATAATCTTAAGAGAGAAAAGAAGAGGTGGACAGTTTTTCTATGTTCATAATAATATTGCTTCAATTGAAGCTAAAAAAAGTGATATTGAAGAGATTATTCCAAATATTAAAGTTGAAGTTATTCACTCTAAGATAAAACCTGCTCAAGCTGAAAAGATTATTGATGCCTTTGAAAATAAAGAGTTTGATATTTTACTAGCTACATCTATTGTAGAATCTGGACTTCATTTACCAAATGCAAACTCTATTATTATTGATGGGGCTGATAGATTTGGTATTGCTGATTTACATCAGTTAAGAGGAAGAGTTGGTAGAAGTGACAAAGAAGGTTTCTGTTATTATGTTGTTGAAGATAAAAAACAAATCACAAATGATGCAGTAAAAAGACTTGTTGCTTTAGAATCTAAC
The DNA here is from genome assembly GCF_049472135.1 of Arcobacter pernae. Taxonomy (NCBI): domain Bacteria; kingdom Pseudomonadati; phylum Campylobacterota; class Epsilonproteobacteria; order Campylobacterales; family Arcobacteraceae; genus Arcobacter; species Arcobacter pernae. Next base: position 94,239 of record NZ_JBMOVV010000003.1, on the reverse strand, counting down.
TCATATTTAGGAAGTGGTACAGCTCTTGCTCACCAAGACTTAGAAATCAGAGGTGGTGGAAATATCATAGGTGAAGCTCAAAGTGGTCATATTAAGCAAATAGGTTATGGTTTGTATCTTAAGATGCTTGAAGAAGCTTTAGCTAGTTTAAGTGGTGAAACAAAAGAAGAGAATAAAACTGTTGATATTAAACTTGCTATTTCAGCATATTTATCTGATGAATATATTACAGAAGATAGAGTAAGATTAGAGCTTTATAGAAGACTTTCTAAATGTCATGATAAAGAAGCTGTTTATGCTATTGAAGAAGAGATGGAAGATAGATTTGGTAAGCCAGATATTCCAACAAAACAGTTCTTAGAGCTTATTATGATTAAAATATTAAGTTTATCTAAGAAAATAAAAACTATTTCATCTTATGAAATGAATATAACATTTGTAAAAGATGATGATTCAAAAGAGACTATAAAATCACCATCAAAAGATGATGATGATATTATAGCAACTACGTTAAAGTATTTAAGAAAGTAAGAAATACAGAGTTGAACTCTGTATTTTTTATTAGTAATTAAAAGCTTTAATTCTTGGACAAGTATTGCAATTTAGACTTGTCTCACTATTTGTACATGAAACACATGGATGATCTGCTGAATCTCCTAAATCTCTTTGTTTTGTACAATTTATATTTTGTAAAGCCATAAATGATACATTTAAGGCAGGGTCAAAGGCTAATCTGTCTATTATCCTACTTGGAACATTTCTGTTTTTAGCTAAAGCTCTTCTAACATTTGTAGATACATCAAACTTTAACTCATCCATTAGTTCAATATCAGTAGTATTCAAAGCTAATTGAATTTTTTCTACGTGATTTCTTACTATATTATTAGCACTCATATTAGCTCCTTTATATTATATAACATAAATTATAACATTTAAAAGGTACTATAATGGTAATAATTTGCTGAAATTTTGGAATTTGTTATGTTGAGTGTTATATTTATTTATGATTTAAAGAAAAATAGATTAAAAAAAAGAGAAAAGTAAGCACAAAACTTTTCTCTTTTTGAATAAGGAGGAGTTTAAAGGAAGCAATACTACTGCTTACTCTGTGAATAAATTAATGGGTTTAATTTATTTCTGAATGTATTATAATAAGAATTCATGTATAAAAAGTGTATTTTTTACAAAATTGTCAATTTTTTTTGAAATTTAATTGACAAACTACTTGTGCATGGTCACTTTTAAGAATAGAACCATCGTGATTTTCTTCAATATGTTCATTAAAAATCTCATAATTATCTATATTTGCAACACTTTTTGTATTTTTTTTGCTAAGTGCATTACTAATAAATATAAAATCTAAAACATTTCCTTTACCTACAAAGTAACTTGTAGCTTCTCTTTTTATCTCTTTTTGTTCAGGATGGGGATTATAGATTTTTCTTTCATGTTCATAATAAGCATCTTTTAAAATAAATGTCTCTTTTCTAGTTTCATCATGATATTTATTATTTGATAGGGCATCTATAGTTAAAGAGTGAAGCCTATCATTTAAATCACATACTAATATATAAGGTTTATCTTTTTGTTTTTTCATATCAAAAAATAGTGAAGAAGCCTCGCAAAGTCTTTGTTTTAGTGATTTACTAAAGTTTTCTTTTAAAGCTTTTTGAACTTGTTTGTTTTTTTCTTCAAGTGTATGTTTTTCATTAAAAATATATTCAAACTCATTTTCTCTGTTTGATTTTAGATGACAAACATAGATTGTGAAAGTTTGGTCATTTGGAAGTGTAACATCAGCTTTTATAGGAGTTCTAGCAAATTTAAAGGGTCCTTTAAAATGATGTTTTTTCAAACTTGGAGTATGGGTTTTAACATTTTTTATATTTGATATTGGGTGTTTTGAAGCAAGTGCAACGGTCGTACTAACATAAACAAGTTCATTTTTTTCATGAACTCTTGGTGTATCAACTGTTACAAAGTATTCAAAGCCTAGTTCTTTACATAAATCTTTTAGGGCATTTTGAGAGAATACTTCTTGAAAACCAATAACATCACAATCCATTGAAGTTATTTGTTTTTTTATCCAAGTTGTTTTCTCTATCCATTGTTCTTGTGTGAATTTGTCTTTTTTTACATACCAGCTGTAAGGTGGTTCTACAAATTGAAATAAATTAAATGTTCCGACTCTTATTTTCATAAATGAAGTATATCAAAGTTTTTAACAATCTTTGGTTATGATTACGCCATGAAAAAAGAATATGATGTAATAGTAATTGGTTCTGGTGGAGCTGGAATGATTGCAGCAATAACTGCAAAAAAATTAGGATTTGATGTTTTACTTTTAGAAAAACTAAGTTCCCTTGGTGCAAAACTAAAAGCAACAGGTGGAGGAAAGTGTAATCTTACTAATACTTTAAGTAAAGAGGATTTTATGAGCTCTTTTGGAAGAAACGGTAAGTTTATGATGACTGCTATTAATATGTTGGATAAAAATGACCTAAGAGAGTTTTTCTCAAGTATAGGTGTTCAAACAGATACAAAAGATGGTTTTAGAATTTTTCCTGTTACTCATAACTCTTCTACAATTATAAATGCTTTACAAAAAGAGTTAGAAAGACTTGAAGTAGAAGTCTTATGTGATTGTAAAGTTGATAGACTTTTATGTGACAATACAAAAATCACAGGAGTTCAAACACAAAAAGGAAACTTTGAATCACCTAATGTAATAGTAGCAACAGGTGGACTAGGATTTCCAATGCTTGGAGCAAATGGTGATGGTTATGAGTTTGCAAAAGAGTTAGGACACAAAGTAACAGACCTTTATCCTGCTATGCTTCCTGTATATGTAAAAGAGACTTGGGTAGCAAACTGTACAGCTGATACAATTGCAAAAGCAATTGTGAGAATTGATTTGAAAAAAGCTAAAAAACTAAAAGCTGTTGGAGACTTGATTTTTACATCGAAGGGCTTAAGAGGTCCAGTTATCTTAGATTTTTCTAGGGAGATTACTCCTTTACTTGAAAAGTATAATGAAGTTCCACTTTTAATAAATATGGTAAAAGGTAAAAGTGAAGATGAGATTTTTCAACACTTGAAAAAGCAAGGTACTTTAAAGCCTGATGCAAATGTAGTTGAGCTTTTAAGTACTCTTTTACCAGCTTCTGTATCAAAAGAGTTATGTTTACAAGTAAAAGCAAAACTTGATAAAAAGTTTAAAGACCAAGATGGACAAACTAGAAATGATTTAGTAAATATAGTTGCAAATACACCATTTACAGTTACAGACTCAGTAGGCTTTAAAAAAGCTATGATTACAAGAGGTGGAGTAAGCTTAAAAGAGATAAATCCAAACACAATGCAAAGTAAAATAGTTGATGGATTATATTTTTGTGGTGAAGTTATGGATTTAGATGGACCATGTGGTGGTTATAATCTTCAATGGTCTTTTTCAAGTGGATTTTTAGCTGGACATTTAAAAAAGTAGTAAAAGAGTTTTGTTACTCTTTTACAATTACTTGATTTCTTCCTTTTTCTTTTGCCTCATATAAAGCTTCATCTGCCAATTTATAAAGTTCATTATAATCACTCATATTTGCTACATTTTTAGTCACTAATCCAATAGATGCTGTAATATATTTACTAACTTGGCTTTTTTCATGTGGAATATTTAAGTTCTCAATTGTTTTTAAAATTATATTCGCAAAGTTTTTAGCACTAGTTGTATCATTACTTATAAATAAAATACCAAACTCTTCCCCACCTAATCTAAAGGCATAATCACTTGCTCTTTTTAGTGAGTTTTTCAGGCTTGCTGCTACTTTTTTTAGTGCTTCATCTCCTGCTTGATGACCATAATTATCATTGTATTTTTTGAAATAATCAATATCTAACATGATAAAATTAAGAAGGCTTTCTTCTCTTTTTGCTCTAAAGAACTCTTTTTCGATAGTTTCATTAAAAAATCTTCTATTTCTTAGTTTTGTTAGTTCATCAGTAATTGATAAGTATTCAACTTTTTTCTTATCTGTTATATCATGTCTAATTGCAGTATAACCTATGATTTTTTCTTTTTTATAAATAGGTTGAATTACAGTATCAACCCAATAATTCTGTCCATTTTTTGCAAGATTTAGAATTTCACCTCTCCAAATCTCACCTTTTTCTAGTTTTTCCCACATCTGTTTATAAAATATTTTTGGTATATCAGGATGTCTTACTATATTATGAGATTGTCCTATAAGCTCATCTTTTGAATAACCAGAAATCTCACAAAAAGCATCACTTACATTTGTAATATTTCCTTTTACATCAGTTGAAGAAGTAATTACATGTTTATTAATAATCTCTAAATATGATTGTTGTTTGATTATTGCTTTATTTCTTGATTTTAAAGTTTTATTTAAACTATTTGCTAAATCTTCAAACTCTTCATATGTTAAAAGTTGAGTATCAATTTTCTTATTTTTTTTAGAAGCTTTTTTAAATGAATCAATTAGATTATCAATATTGTTTCTAAGTTTTAACGATACTTGCTCTGAAATTAAATAAACAATTGCTAATAGTAAAATTAACACTAAAATTAAACTTACACTCTGTTTTATGATATTGTTTATAACTTCTTTTTTTCTTGATTGAATATGCTTTTGTACTTCATCTATATATAAACCACTTCCTATTATCCAACCCCATTTATCATATCCTTTTACAAAAGATATTTTTTCAAACTCTTTTTGAGAGTTTAATTTCTTGAAATCATAAGAGAAGAAATTTCCACCATTTTTTATTTTTTCCATTTGTAGGTTAAATAATTGTGTATTTGGATAATCTCTTGGTTCTTTTAATTTCTCCCCATTGAAAACTAAGGCTTTTTTATCAATCCTATTTACAAATATATATCCATGTAACCCATATCTAATATTAGCAATATCTTCTAATATAGTCTGTTTTATTTCATTTGTAATATCATCTATATATTCACCTGTACCAATATGCCAATTAAAGGGTTTAAACATCTTTATATAACTTATTTTAGGGTATTGAACATTATCATTTAAATCAGGTTTTACAAAATAAGTTTTTAAAAAGCCTTCATCTTTTTCAAGTGCAATTTTTGCTTGTTCTTGTATAAATAGTTTTCCCGTTTTATCTTTTAAATTCCAAATATTACTATTTACATGTAATTTTGATTTAGTATTAAATAATACTGCTCGTCCATCATTTCTATTTATAAAAAAGTAGGCTCTTTTATTTGAAAAAGATATATTTTTTAAAGCAGTTACGATTAAATATTTTATTTCTTCATCACTTTTTACATCTTTATTGTCATTATAAATAGAAGTTGCTATTGTATGAGCTAAATGAACTCTTTTTTTTACAAGAGCTTTTATTTGGTTATTTATTTCTTTTTCTTTTTTTTCTATTTGGGCATGTACTTTAAGTACTTCAGTTTTAACTTCTTGTTTTTTTAAATCAATAAAGTCTCTTTGAACATGCTCAATTTCGTCTTGGAAGCTTTTGTATTGAAAAAATATAGAAATAATAAAAGTAAAAAATATAGATATGAAAGCAATTGTAAAATTAGTTCTAGATGTAGTATTAATTAACTGCATATATTTTCCACATAATTATTTTATTTCTAGTATAGTATAAAAAATATTAATATACATAAGTTTTACATCTAAAATATAGACTAAAAATGGCTATTTAATATTAAATTAACACATCTGTGATATATTTTTATAAAAAAAGGAACCATAATGAAATTAAAATTACTAACACTACTGTTTTTAAGTGTATCGACAATGTTTGCTTCATCTTTAAGTGTAAAAAATGCTTATGTTAGAGCAACTCCACCAAATCTACCAAATAGTGCCGCTTTTATGGAGATTACAAATAGTTCAAATGAGAAAATCTCATTAGTAAGTGCTACATCAAATGCTTCAAATGTTGTTGAATTACATACTCATGATATGAAAGATGGAGTTATGAAAATGTATCAAGTTCCTAAGATTGATATAGAAGCTAACTCTACTACAGTTTTAAAACCTGGTGGTTTTCATGTAATGTTAATTGATTTAAAAACAAAACCTTTAAAAGAAGAAATGGAAGTTGAAGTTGTTTTAAACTTTTCAAATGGACAAGTAGTAAAAGTTTTTGCACCTGTAAAAAAAGTTATGGCAGGAATGATGATGAAAAATCATGGTATGCCTAATAAACAAAAAATGTCTTGTGGCGCAGGTAAGTGCGGACAATAATCTATGAATAAAACTTTAATAGTTCAAATAGTTGGAATTACTGTAATTGTAGCAGGCTATTTTTTAATAGATTTTAATAAAGTTTATGACTATTTTAAAGGTGAAGTAGAATATACCGTTCAAAATAGTAACTGTAATTTACATGAATCTGAATGTAAAATAGTTTTAGATAATGGTAAAGAGTTTACTTTAGAAGTTTTTCCTAAAGATATTCCTCTTATGCAAAATCTAAGATTTAAACTTAAAAGTAATGATGAGAATTTAGAAAATATTTCATTAAATATATATGCTACAAATATGTTTATGGGGTATTTTGACTTAAAGTTTAAGAACTTAGGAAATGGACTTTATGAAGCAACTGGAACTCTTCCAACTTGTCCTGTTGGAAATATGAAATGGAATGCTGATATAAGTTTAGAAAAAATGAATGAAAGAGTTGGGGCAAGATTTCAGTTCCAAACTACAAGGTAGAAAATGAAAAAGTTATCATATTTAATTTCTACAATAATTGCTGTTGGAATTATTGTTTTAATAGAACCATATATAAATGAAGCAAAAGAGAATAGCAAATACTCTTTTGAGGTTCAAACAAAAGATGGAGATATTACGAAAGAGAGTTTTGAAGGAAAAGTTCTAGCTATATATTTTGGTTATACTTTTTGTCCTGATGTTTGTCCTACTTCATTAAGTTCTCTAGCTCATGCTTTAAATAGTTTTGATAAAGAAGTTATTGAAAAAAATTTTGAAGGTCTTTTTATTTCTGTTGATCCTAACAGAGATAAACTTGAAGACTTAGCTTCTTATGCTAAGTATTTTCACCCAACTTTTAAAGGAGCTACTTCAAATAAAGAAAATATAGATGATATTGTTAAAAGATATGGAACATACTATAAGAAAATAGAGTTAGAAAACTCTTCTATGGGATACTCTGTTGCTCATACTTCATATATTTACTTTTTTGATAAAAAAGGAAACTTTGTAAAAAAAGTTGACCACTTCTCTAATCCTGAACAATTAAAAAAAGTATTAAAGTCTTTACTTTAATACTTCTTATTCTCATTAAACTTACATTAAACTACAATTTAAATAGCATTAAAAGCTTCATGTCATAATTTTATTAACGAAAAAAGAAGGATAAAAAATGACAACTAAAACAAAAATCTTATCAGCACTAGTTTTAAGTGCTTCATTAGCAACAGGTGCATTTGCATACGGAAACAAAGGTGAGTGTGATATTAATAAGTCTCATAAAATGATGAACAAACAACATATGGGACATAAAAAAGGTCATGATTCAATTTTCTCAACTCTTAAAAAATTAAATCTTAGTGATTCTCAAAAAGCAGAGATTAAAAAAATTATGAGTGAATCAAAAAATAAAGAATCAATATCAGAAGCTTTTACTAAATCTTCATTTAATAAAGATAAATATATTGAGATTATGAGTGAAAAAAGAGAGAATATGATAAAATCAAAAGCTTTAAAAATTGAAAAAATCTATTCTATTCTAGATGAAAAACAAAAAGAGCAGTTTAAAACACTACTTGATTTAAAAGCAGAAAGAATGCATCAAAAAGGTATGAATTTTGATAAAAATAGCAATGGTAGAGGATGATTTAGAATTAGCAGATGTTCTAACTCAATACCTAAAAAAATTTAATATAGAAGTTACAAACTATGAAGAGCCTTTTATGGCTCTTTCATCGTTAAAAATAAATAAATTTGATTTAGTAATACTTGATTTAACTCTTCCTGGAATGGATGGCTTAGATGTTTGTAAACAGATTGTAAAAGATTTTGATTTACCTATTATTATATCAAGTGCTAGAAGTGATATTACAGATAAAGTTACAGCTTTACAATTAGGAGCTGATGACTACTTACCTAAACCTTATGACCCAAGAGAACTTGAGGTTAGAATAAAAACAATTTTAAGAAGATTTAATCATTCAAAAGAAACAGAAGTTAAACCTAAAAAGCTTTTTGTTCTAGATGAAGAAAAAAAACAAATAAGTAAAAATGATAATTATGTTAAACTTACAGCAGCAGAGTATGAAGTTTTATCTTTAATGATTAGACGAGAAAACTTTGTTATTTCAAGGGAAGAGATTTTTGAAAATTCTGATTTATTAAATCAAGATTATGAAAGTTCAGGCTCACTTGCTGTTATTATAAACAGAATAAGACAAAAGATTGAAGATAATCCAAAAGAGCCAAAATATCTTCAAACTATTAGAGGAATGGGGTATAAATTTACACAATGAATAGATCATCAATATTTTTTACAATAACAGTTAGTTTTATTATTTCAATTATATTAGTAATCGTGAGTTTTTTCTTACTTATGACTCATAACTATAAAACTCAAGAAAAAGAGTTGCTAGATAGATATATTCCTATAGTTAAAAGAGTTATGGATAGACATCATAAAGGTGGTTTAGACATAAATTTTGTAAGAGGTTTAAATGAATATAATTACGAACTTTTTACTGATAAAGGTAAAATCAATGCTATTACATATAATCCTAAAACAAAAGTTTTAGTTCAAAAAGAATCAAAAAGAAGAGACTCAATCTTTAGAGTTTTAAAACTAAATGATTTTAACTATATTTATATGAAAAAAAGAGGTGAAACTATTTTAGTAAAAGACAATACAGCAAGTTCACACGATTCTAATATTTATATTATCTTAGTATTTGCAGTTGTTATTATTACTATTATTTTGATGTATTTAATTACTCTTAGAAAACTAATGCCTTTAAAAATTTTAAAAGACAAAGTAAAGACTTTGGGTGATGAAAACTTTGATTTTGAGTGTTGTAACTTAGATGGAAAAGATGAAGTTTCATTATTAGCAGTTGAGTTTAAAAATGCAGCAAAAAAACTTAAAGATGTAAAAGAAGCAAGAAATGTATTTATTAGAAATATAATGCATGAATTAAAAACGCCTATTACAAAGGGAAAATTTCTAGTAGAACTTGAAAAAAATGCTCAAAATGATGAAAAATTAAAAGAAGTATTTATTAGATTGGAAGGTTTAATAAATGAATTTGCTTCAATTGAAGAGTTGATTTCTTCAACTAAAAATGTAGAGAAAAAAATATATTTTATTGATGATGTAGTTGATAATGCAAAAGATATTTTAATGGTTGAAGATGATTGTGTGGTAAAAAAATATGAAAATAAAAAAATAGAAGTAAATTTTAAACTATTTTCAATTGCAGTTAAAAACCTAATTGATAATGCTTTAAAGTACTCAAGTAATTCAAAAGTATTTATCAAAAGTGATGGAGATAATTTAATTTTTGAAAATGAGGGTAAAGCTTTAGAGTTTGATTTAGAGAAGTATTTTGAACCTTTCTTTAGTTCAGAGGTAAATAATAAAGACTCTTTTGGATTAGGGCTTTATATAATTTTTAATATTTTAAAAGCTAATAACTACACTTTAGATTATGAATATGAAAATGGTATAAATAGATTTATATGTAAAAAGGATGAAGTATCTACGATATAGCAATTATAGGGGCTGGGGCAAGTGGATTGATGTTTGCCTCAAATTTAAATAAAAAAGTTTTTAAAAATGTTTGTATGATAGAAGCAAATGCAAAAATTGGAGCTAAAATAAAAGTTTCTGGTGGAGCAAAATGTAATATTACAAATGAGTATGTAAGTGAAAAAAACTATTTAGGTGATAGAGAACTTGTAAAAAGTCTGTTAAAAGATTTTTCAAAAGATGAAACATTAGAATTTTTAAATAAAAATGGTGTTTATCCTAAACTTAATCCCAAAATTGTAAAGGGTACTTATTTTTGTAACTCTTCTTCTGATGTTATTGAGATGTTTACAAAGTTAACATCTCATATTAAAAAGTATTTAAATACTAAAGTTTTGGATGTTACTTTTGAAAATGATATTTTTAAAATAAAAACTGACAATAAAATTATTGAAGCAAAAAAAGTTGTAGTTTCAAGTGGAGGTTTATCTTATGCCTCATTGGGGGCTAGTTCTATTGCTTTTGATATAGCAAAGAAGTTTGGACATACTATTGAAAAACTTGAACCTGCACTTGTTGGTTTTACTGTACAAAAAGATCAATTTTGGTTTAAAAACTTATCAGGAATTTCAACTTATGTGAATAGTTATATTGAAGGGAAAAGATTTGAAGGTTCATTTTTATTTGCTCATAAAGGCTGTTCAGGTCCTGTAATTTTAACAACATCACTATATTGGAAAAAAGGAAAACTAGCTATTGACTTCTTACCTAAAAGTGATATGTCTAAATTATTAAAAGGTAATAAAAAAATCTCTTCTGCACTTCCTTTTGCAAAAAGATTTACTCTTGAGTTTTTGAATTCAATTGGCTTAAAAGATAAAGCTGTAAATGAATTAACACAAGAAGAAAAACAGAAATTAGAAGTTTTAAAATATTATGAATTTTCACCAGCTGGGAACTTTGGATATACAAAAGCTGAAGTTACAAAAGGTGGAATAAATACAGATGAAATAAATCATAATAACTTTGAAAGTTTAAAACAGAAAAATCTATATTTTATTGGTGAGTGTTTAGATATTACCGGTGAATTGGGTGGTTTTAACTTCCAAGTCTCTTTTAGTGAAGCAATAAGGTGTGCTAGAAACATAAGAAATTAATAGGTTTTTATATTTCATTTATTAAAAATAAGATATTATTCAAACTTATAAGTACTTATTAAGGTTGATTAATGCTTTTTGGAAACAAAAAATTAGAGAATGAAATAATATCTCTTAAAAGTGAAATAGAAGAATTAAAGTCACAACTTGCTCAAAAAGACAATCAAATTGAGCAGTTGCATACACAAATAAATAATAATCCTTATGAAGAGGATTTAAATAAATGTAAGAATGAGTTAGAGCTTTTTAAAGAGACTGCTAAACTTTCTCAAGAAGAAGGATTAGTTGTATTTAGCCCTAATGATGAAGTACATTTTGTAAATAATATTGCAAAAGCAAATATAAGTGATTATTCTATAGTTTTAGATGCAGTAAAAACAAATAGTCAAACTTTAATTATGGATGATTGTGAAGCAAACATTTTAATCAAAGAGTTTGATGGATATAAAATCGCATCATTAAGAAAAACATCTATTCATGATAATAAAGAGGGTGGTTTATTAGAAAGACATAATAAAAATATGACTAACTCTTTAACATCAACTCAAAGTACATATATGTCTTTATTAGAAGACCTACAAGGAATGATGAAAGAGTCTAAAGATACTGCAAATGGTTCTACTAAAGGCTTAAATCTAACTACTGAAATTGTTGAAGATACAAGATATTTACGAGAAGAGATTCAAAAAGAGAATGACATAGTAAATTCATTGGTTTCTAAAAGTAAAGATATATCAGAAGTAATTACAATAATTCAAGAAATTGCATTTCAAACAAACATTTTATCACTAAATGCAGCTGTAGAAGCAGCCACAGCAGGGGAAGCAGGAAAAGGTTTTGCCGTTGTTGCTCAAGAAGTTAGAAATCTAGCATCAAGAAGTGCGGATGCTGCAACACAAATTAAAAATGTTGTTGATTCAATACAAGCTGATACAGCAAAAATAAAAAATAGTTCAGAAGTTGTAGGAAAAGGTGTTGTTGAAACAAAAGAGAGAGTTGACACACTAAGTGAACTTATGAATTCATTCCAAAGAAATGCAAATAGATCTGTTTATGAAGTTGAAAACATTTCTAATAAAATCTTTATCAATCTTGCAAAATTAGACCATGTAATTTATAAAAATAATTTATATCAATTAATCTTTGGCGGGGAACATAGCTTTAAAGCAGTTGACCACCATAACTGTAGATTAGGTAAATGGTATGATACTGGTTTAGGAAAAGATGAATTTAGTTTTGTTCCCTCTTATAGACACTTAGAAAAATACCATGCAACAGTTCATGATGAAGCTAACTTATTAGCAGATGAGTGTTCAGGTCATTCAGTATCTTGTTCTAAACAATTAATTGAAGACAAAATTGAATTAGTTGAAAATGCAAGTGAAAATGTATTTATTTACCTTGATAAAATTTTAGAAGAAAAAAGTCACTCGATTATGAAAGATGCTGCTAAAAAGCTTTTTGATTAAAAGGATATATAATGAACGAAAAATATAGAGTATTAATAGTAGATGATGAAAGAGAAATTCTTTCTATGTTAAGTAGATTTTTAAATAGAAGTGGAAAATTTGATGTTTCAACGCAAGTAAATCCTGTATTAGCAGTTGATTCTTTAAAACATAGTTCATATGATATTATTTTATTAGATATTATGATGCCTCAAATGAATGGTTTAGATGCTTTAGAGAAGATAATGGAATTAAATAATGATCAAAAAGTAATCATGATGACAGCTTATTCTACTTTAGATAAGGTTTTAAAATCTCATAAACATGGTGCAACACATTATGTGATGAAACCTTTTGATTCTTTAGGTGTTTTAGAAAAAAAGATTTTAGAAGTTTTAAAGTCATAAAATGTCAAATAAAAGCCTCCTTGTTAGGTTATTTATATCATTTATTTTAATCTCAACGATTACAATAGTTATTATAGATAATAAAAAAGAAGAGAGTTTAAATCATACTCTTCTTCTTGAAAAACAAAAACTCAGAAACTCTTATGAAAATGCTTTTGAACGAATTAAAGATAAAGCAGACTTAATTTTAAATAATAATTTATATGATGAAAAACTATACACATATTTTGTAGAGAATAAAAAAAAGGAATTGTACTCTTATTTAAAAGATGACTTTTTTTATTTAAAATCAAAAGGTTTAAAGCAGTTGAGTTTTTATAATAAAAAAAATGAACTGATTTTAAAAATGAATGATTCTTTATCTAGCAAAACAAATATTACTTATGAGTTAAAAAAAGATATTACATTTTTCAATCTTTTAAAAGAAGATGCAACTATTGGTTTTAGTAAATCAATTTATGATAAAAACTTACTATTTAAAGGTACAGTTTTTTTAGAGTTTTCTGTTAATAGCTTGATAACTGATATTATGCAAGATATTGACTATAATGTTTTTCTTTTATTTCCTAAAATAAATATAGATTCTAAAATCTATGAAGAATTTATATTAAATAATGAATATTTTATCAAGAATGATAATTTTACAAATAAAAGATATGATACTTCAATTTTAGAAAAGATTGTAGAATCATCGAATTACAATCTAAAAATAGAGATGAAAAACTCTAGTGATTTAAGTTTTTTATATAAAAATGATAACTTTTCAAATCCTGTTTTTTTAATGCCTTTAGATAAGACATTTTTTCATAAAAATATTTATTTATTTGCTTATATGGATAAAAAAGAGTCTTTATATATGAAAATCAAGACAAATTATAATCTATTTATATTTTTTGTTATAGTTTTATACTCTATTCTTCTATTTGTTATTTATAAATATTTAAATACAAAAAGTAAAAATAATAGTCTAAAAAAAGAGCATGAAGACCTTTTAAAAGCTATTGATTCTTATGTTGTAATGGTTGAAACTGATACTAAAGGAGTTATAACTTTTGCAACGCAGGCATTTTGTAATATTTGTGGATATAGTAAGGATGAATTACTTAATAGAAATATAAATATTCTGAGGCATCCAGATGTTTCCCCTAAGTTTTTTGAGGTTTTATGGCAAAAGTTAAAACAAGACCATAAATGGGAAGGTGAAATAAAAAATCTTAATAAGTTTGCTAATTCATATTGGGTAAAAGGAACAATAATTGCAAAGTATGACGCAAACAATAGAGTTTGTGGATATACTTCAATAAGAGTTAATACTACAGATTCAAAGCAGTTAAAAAAGATTAATAGTTTACTAAAAGAGGATTTATCAAATAAGTTAAATGAAATTAAAATGAAAGATAAAAACTTATTGGATAGTACTAAAGTTGCTTTAATGAGTAAAGTTTTAGATGCTGTAGCTCATCAATGGAAAAACCCAATTTCTAATATCTCTATAGATTTAGCTAGTTTAAAAGCAAAGTTAAGTGCAAATAAAATCAATAAAAATGAACTATTTGAAATAAACGAAAATATAGAAAAAGAATTAAAATCTTTAGCTATTAGTTTAAATGAGTTTAAATCCTTTTTTACAAAGACACAAAGTAATGATAAATATGATATTAATCAAGTAATAAAAGAAGCTATAACTTCTTTAAAAGAAGAAATAAATAGTTTAAATGTATCTGTTGTACTAAACTCAAAAGAGAATATATTGTGTTTTGGAGTTCATAATGAGTTTAAACATATATTTGTAAATCTTATAAAAAACTCTTTAAAAGAAATAAAAACAATTAGCGTTAAAAACCCAGTAATTGAGATTTCAATCATTGAAGATAAAAGTGATATTGTAATTAAGTATTGTGATAATTTAAATATTAAAAATAGAGTTATTGAAGAAGTTTTTTCTCAAGATGACAGTAACACAAATATCGAAGAAGAGGATATAAGTATTTATATTACAAAACTTTTAATTCAAAAAGCAGGAGCAAAAGTTTGGTTTGAGAATAATAGTGAAGAAAATATTTTATATATGAAATTAGTTTCTGAAGATAGAAGAAAGAGTAAAAGGTAAAATCATGAGAGTAAACTTTTATATAAGACTTTTTTTAACTTTTATTCTTTTTGCTTCATTTTTACTAATTTTTTCTTTATTCTCATTTGAGAAATTTTATAAGAATGATATAAAAGATAAAAATATTGAAAAAGTAGTAAATATTTTAACTGAAAATCAAAAATTTATGGATGGGTATTTAGAAAAAAGTTCATCTTTACTTTTTAATATAAAATTTAGCAAAGCATTAGAACAGTATGTTTCAAACAAAAATACAAGATATCTAGAAAGTTTACTTTCTAATATAAAAATTACTAATCCTGAATTGCTAAATTTTAGAATTATTGATTTTGAAGGAAATGAGAAACTAAAATACTTATTTGATGAGTATTCACTAGTAAAAAAACAGAACAATTTAAACAATATAAAAAGAAGTGAATTATATAAGCAAATTACTTCTTTAAATCCAACAGATGTATATTATTCGAAAATCAATTTGTTAAAAGAGAATAATGAAATACAATTTCCTTTAGTTTGGCTTCAAAGCCATGTTTTAAAAGTTGATGATTTTTTTATAGTATTTGATATAAATATAAAAAAACTTTTTGAGAGAATAGAAAAAAATGGTTTATCAATATCTTATATAGTAGATGAGGCAGGTAATTTCTTAATACATGAAGATAGTAAATTTAATGGTTCAAAATATTTTATTCCAAACTATACTTTAAAAGATTTATATTCAAATTTATGGGAAAGAGTTTTAAATGAAAAAGAGATTATAGGTGATAAGTTCATTTCAAAAAGAGTCTATTTTTCTAAAGATGAATATCTAATTTTTATTATAAATATCGAAGAGATATTTACTGAAAATACTTTAGAAATATTTAAAAAGTATTTTGAATCAATTATAATTATTGGTCTTTTAATTTCAGTTATTCTAACTATTATTTTAACAGAACCAATTTCTAAACTAAATAGAAAGATTTTGGAAAAAAATGAAGATTTAAGTTTAAGTGTACAAAAGAGCTATTTAGAATTAAGTGATAGTTTGAATACAATTGATAGACATATCATGTCTATTCGATTAGATACAAATGGTCTTATAACTGATGTAAGTAGTGCCTTTTGTGAAATCTCTGGTTTTTCAAAAAGTGAATTAATAGGTCATCCCCATAGGATTCTAATTCATTCAGATATGAATTCTCAATCTTATGAAAATGTTTGGAAATATATTAAGAAAGGAAATGCTCATAGCTTTGAAGTTAAGTGTTTGAAAAAAGATGGAACATACTTCTGGTCAGAATCATTTATTGAACCAATTTATGATATCAAAAATAGTTTAATTGGTTTTACTGTAATTAGAAATAATATTACAGATAAAAAAACAATACAAAAGTTATATGAAGATTTAAATGTTCGAGTTAACCAATATAACACAATGTTTGAAAATGTAAATAGTGGAATAGCTTTAGTTGATTTAAATGGTAGTTTTCTGAAGCTTAATAAATCTTTTTCAGAACTTTTGATTTATACAAATGAAGAACTTCTTTCCATGAGCTTTTTTGATGTCATAAAAAAAGAATCAAAAGAGTTTTTACAAAAACTTTTTACAGAAGTACTTCAAATTGGTTCAATTAGAAGTATTGAAAAAATATTTATAGATAAAAACGGTGAAGAAGTTCATTTAGAGTTATCATTAAGTTTATTGGCTGATAGAAAGCACTTTGTTTTAGTAATAAACTCTTTAGAAGATAAAAGAAAATTACAACAATTAAATCAAACTTTAGAGACTAAAATCAAAGATGAAGTAGAAAAAAGTAGACAGAAAGATAAAATACATCAACAAGAGCAAATTAGAAATGCTAAATTAAGTTCTATTGGTGCTCTTGCTGCTGGGATTACTCATGAAATTAATACTCCTTTGACTTATATTAAAGGTAACTTTGAGATGATGGGGTATGATATTGAAGATTTACCTAATAGTGAAATAAAAACTAGAATGCTTGAAGATAGTATAAAAATAAATGAAGGTATTAATAGAATTGCTAATATTGTTGAATCAATGAGGGAAATTTCACAAAGTTCAAATGAGAAAAAAGAGAGTGTAAATATCTATTCAACACTAATTACAGCTTTAACAATGGCATATAATAGATCAAAACAAGTATGTCCTATTTTGCTTAATGATGAAGAGTTTAGTTTAAATAATATTGATAAAAATAAGTATGTTTATCAAAGTAAAATTCAAAAGCAAAGAATTGAACAAGTATGGATAATTATTTTGAATAATGCCTTAGATGAACTAGTAAAAATTGACAATTATGAGAACAGATTATTAAAAATAAATCTATATGAAGAAAATAATTATATAATTGTAAGGTTTATTGATAATGCCGGTGGAATTAAAGAAGATATCATAGATAATATCTTTCAACCTTTTATTTCCTCAAAAGAGCATAGTGGAATGGGTGTTGGTTTAAATATAGCAAAAAAGATTATTGAACAGCAAGAGGGTGAAATTGTAGCTTTTAACAAAGATGAGGGTGCAATTTTTGAAATAAAATTAAAAAAAGAATTAGGTGAATAGAATGAAAAAGTTTATATTTATTGCTGTTGCAGTTGTATTGCTAGCATTAGCTCCATTAGGAGTTAAAAATATAATAGATGAAGAAGTTTCAAAACAGAGTTTATTATTAGAAAAGAAAGGGCTTAAAGTTGAAGTATTAAGCTCAAATGGATATTTAAAAACAAAAAGAGATTTTGAGCTTACAATTGAAGATGAAAAAAAATTCAAAGAGTTTTTGAGAGATAGTTTTGTTGAAAAATATCCTACATATGAAGCTTTATTCGATTCTATTGTAGAAGAAGATACAAAAGAGTTTGATGAATTTTTAAGAGGTCTTGTATTTAAAGGGGATATTAGTAATTCAAATATTAACTATAATAGTGATATAGATGTATATGTTTATTTACATAAATTCTCAGATGAGATAATGAGTGAATTAAATAGAAATAAAGATAAAAATCAAGAAGTATTATCTCTATTAAATAAAAAAGCTTTAGCCTTTGATATAAATCTTACAAATAAAGCTAAATTAAAAAGAATTGCTTTAAAAGATATAGATGAAAGAGTTGTTTCAAAAAATAGTTTAGGGCATACATCTGATACTACTTTTAAAGTATTATCATACTTCTTTGAAAATAAATCAACACAAGAGCTTTTAAAAGGAAAACTTAATCTTGATAAGTTTTTAATTCAGACATCAAAAGAAAATGAAAATTCAATAATGGATTTAACTTCTTTAGTTTATAACTTTACATATTTAAATGAATATATTAATAGTTCAGATTTAAAATTAAAAGAGTTTTCTTTTTTAGTTGATGGAGTAAATGTAGATATTAATAATTTAGATTTAAAATCAAAAGGTCTTGTAAAAAGTGGTATTTATAGAACACAATTAGATTTAAAAACAGATGATTTTAGATTTTTAACTCCAGCAGATAAATTTACTATAGAGTCAATTTTACTAAATATAGATTTTAATAATATTGATTATGAAAGACTTAGAAATTTAAATAGTTCATATATCAATCTTGAATTAATATCTTTAGATAAGACTTTAACAAAAAATGAAAGATCTCAAAAACTATCATATGCAGTTGAAACTCTAATAAATGACATTGATGAGGTTTTAAATTATGGAGCCACATTAAAAGCTAACTTGGATTTAAAAGCATTAGATTCAAGAATCTCTTTTGAAACTATTGATTTAGATATTGATTTAACTTTACAAAAAAATAATCTAACTTTTCAAACACTAAATAAAAAAGAGTTGTTATCAAATATAGATGGAACAATAAATATTGTATTACCAAAAAAAGATTTTATAGTTTTATTAAAAGAGATAAATTCAAATATCGGTATGCTTTTAAGTGTTTATGCAAAAGAAGAAAAAAATCAAGTATTATTTAATATTGACATAAAAAATGGTGAAATTTTTGTAAATGATAAAAAGCTAAACTAAAACTTTTACTTGATACAATTTGCCAATTTAAAATCTACAAGGAAAATTTTGAGATTAGCATTTATAGGTGATATAGTAGGAAGACCTGGAAGAAAAATAATTAAAGAGAATTTAGCAAAAATAAGAGAAGAATATAATATTGATTTTGTTATTGCAAATGCAGAGAATGCAAGCCATGGTTTTGGACTTACTATTAAAAATTGTGATGAATTATTAAAAGCTGGAATTGATATTATTACAGGAGGTAATCACTCTTTTGATAAGAAAAAAGAGATGATAGTTTTATTAGAAACAAAACCTGTATTAAGACCAGATAACTACCCATTAGGTGTACCTGGAAAGGGAGTTGAAGTTTGTGAAGTTCAAACAGAAGAAGGTTTAGAGAAAATAGCTGTTGTAAATTTAATGGGACAGTTTGCAATGCCAACAGTTGAAAATCCATTTAACTGGGCAAAAAAAGTAGTAGAAAATCTTCATGAACAAGGTGTAAAAAATATTTTTATAGATTTTCATGGAGAAGCTACAAGTGAAAAAAGAGTTATGCTTATGATGTTTAAAAATCAGGTAAGTGCAATTTGTGGAACACACACTCATGTTGGAACAGATGATTTACAGATTTTTGAAAATACGGCTTATTTAACTGATATTGGACTTACAGGATGTAGAGATAATGTAATTGGAATGGATTCTTATGTTCCTATTCAAAAAGCAACTACAGGGCTTGGAGGACATTTTGAAATACCAAATTCATGTAAATCAATTTTACAAATGATGGTAGTTGATATAAAAGATGGGAAAGCTGTTGATTCATTTAAAATCAAAAAGCTATGTGATAAGAATGACCATATTATTACAAAGGCTATGATTGATTGAGATTAATAGCTCTTATGATTTATTAGTTTATTTAAAAAATCAAGACTTAATTCCTCATAATTTAGAGTATTGGTGGCCTAATGATAATGATTTTGAAATCTTAATAGGCTCAATACTTACTCAAAACACTAAATGGCAGAATGTAGAAAAATCACTAGAAAATTTAAGAGAATTAGATCTTTTAAGTTTAGAGAAACTAAGTGAGGTTGAATTACCTATTTTAATTCATGCCATAACTCCAAGTGGGTTCAAAAATCAAAAATCAAAAAGATTAATACAATTAAGTAGAAATATTCTTGAAGAGTTTGGCTCATTTGAGAATTTTAAAGAAAACGTATCTAGACAATGGCTTCTTTCTCAAAAAGGAATAGGTCAAGAAACTGCTGATGCAATATTATGTTATTCTTGTCATCAAGAATATATGGTTGTTGATTCATACACCAATAGATTATTAAAAAGATTTGGTTATGAGTTTGAGTCATATTCCGATATACAGACATGGATAGTATATGGAATTAATGAAAATTACGATAAAATAGCCAAACTTTATGGCTATGAGATTAGTTTAAACAAACTTTATGCACGGTTTCATGGCAAAATTGTCGAGTTTATGAAACGCAATCCAAAGGGTTAATTGATGATTATAATTCCACAAACAAAAGGTGGTGTAGGTAAGTCTACAGTTGCTATGCAAGTTATTGCTCCATATTTATATAAAAAACATGGAAAGAAAGTAACATATATTGAAGTTGATGATGAAAACAATGATAGTAGGTCTTTTACAAGAACAGAAATTGTAAATAAAAGAATGCTAGGAACTAATAGAATCACTGAGTTAGATGAGTTGATTTTAATGGATGATAACCATGAGGTTATTGTTGATGTTGGAGGAAATAAAACTTCAACTTTAGTTCTTGATGAGATTAAAAAAGTAGGTTCATTTGGAAATGTAAAATGGATTATTCCCCTAGGTGATGGGGAATTAGATGGTAAAAATGCCATTGCTACTATGAAAAAAATCAGAAAGATTGAAAGAAATCCAGAAGAGAATATTATCTTTGGATTAAATAGAGCTATTTCTATGGAAGAAGATTATTACCAAGAACAGTTTATTAACTTCTTTGGTCATAAATATTTAGACTCAAATTCAGTTATTTGTGATTTTGTAAAAGATCCTAAATATTTCCCTGTACAAAATGATAAAGTTATTACAATGAGTAGATATTTAGGTTCAACTGTATGGGAAATGGCTTATAACAATACAGACTTTGGTGCAAAAGCAATTCAGGCTAAAGAGATGGGTGATATTGAAAGTGCAAGAAAATATCTTTTCTTTAGAAGAATTCAAACTGAAGCAAAAGATTATGTAATTAATGTATTAAATAGAATCTTCTGTGATTTAGACAAGTGGATTGAAATTAAGAAATGAGTGATATGAGTTTTAAACAAGCAAAAGAGCTTGTTGAACGAATGGAGTTTTCAGAACTTTCTTTAAGAAAGGCAACTAAAAATTTAGAAAAAACATCAAAAGCTTTTGAGCAATCAAATCATTTTTTTGATGAAACCCTAAAAAAACAAGAAGAAGTACTTCATATGATTCCAAAAGCAGATAAGAAGATATCTCTTTTATATCTTGCTTTGGCTGTGAATGTTGGTTTTATTTTAGGTCTTTTAGTTGGTAAATTTATTTTTTAAAATATGAATAGGATTTGGTAAATATGGGTAAACAAGAAAAAATTGTATCAATGTTTAACGACATTGCAGGAACTTATGATGTAGCTAATAGAGTTTTATCAATGGGAATTGATAAATCTTGGAGAAACAAAGCTTGTAATAAGACATTTGAACTTTATAATGAAAATGAAATAGAAAAGATTGTTGATGTTGCTTGTGGTACAGGTGATATGATAATGTTCTGGAAGCAAATTGCAAAAGAGAACAATATCTCTTTAAAAAACATTATAGGGATTGATCCAAGTGTAGGAATGATGGAAGTTGGTAAGAAAAAACTTCCTGATGTAGAGTTCATTGAAGCTTTTGCTACAGATATGCCTTTAGAAAATGATAGTGTAGATATTATTTCTATTTCTTATGGAATTAGAAATGTTGTTGAAAGACAAGAAGCTTTTAATGAGTTTGCAAGAGCTTTAAAAAAAGGTGGATTAGTAGTAATTTCAGAGTTTACTAAAAATGAAAAGAAAAATCCTCTTGATTACTTAACAGATTTCTATATGAATAAAATCTTACCAACTTTAGGTGGATTAATCTCAAAAAATAAAGAAGCTTATACTTATTTACCAAACTCAATTGATGAATTTTTAACTAAAGATAATTTATGTAAAGAGTTAAAACAAGCAGGTTTAGAACCAGTACATGTTAAATCTTTTTCTATGAATATTTCAACACTTATTATTGCAAGAAAACTGTAGTTTTCTTGCAATCTCAAGGATTATAATTGAATAACCCTATTAGTGTAAGCTCTTTAAATGCTCAAATAAAATCACTACTTGAAACAACTTTTATAAAAGTTTATGTTGAAGGTGAAATATCAAATCTAACTTATCATAATTCTGGACATATTTATTTTTCTGTAAAAGATAGTAGTTCTTCTATCTCTTGTGTTATGTTTAGAGGTAATGCAAAATATTTAAAATTTCAGCTTGAAGTAGGTCAAAAAGTTGTAATTACAGGAAATATTACTGTTTATGCTCCAAGGGGAAATTATCAATTATTATGTAGTAAGATTGAACCTTCTGGTCAAGGTGCTCTTGCGTTAGCTTTTGAACAGTTAAAAAATAAGTTAGAACAAAAAGGATATTTTAATCCTGAAATAAAAAAGCAATTGCCTAAATATCCTAAAAAAATAGCTTTGGTTACATCTGCAACGGGTGCTGCTATTGAAGACATGAAAAAAGTTGCAACTCACAGATGGCCTTTAGTAGAGTTCATTTTAGTTCCAGCACTAGTTCAAGGTGAAGGTTCAGCTTATGATATTTCTCAAAGTATAAAATATGCAGACACTTTAAACTGTGATATTCTGATCGTAGGACGAGGTGGTGGAAGTATAGAAGACTTATGGGCTTTTAATGAGGAAATAGTTGCAAATGCAATTTATGAAGCAAAAACACCAATTATTTCAGCCGTAGGACATGAAATAGATTACTTGATTTCTGACTTTGTAGCAGATGTAAGAGCTGCCACTCCATCAAATGCTATTGAAATAGCTTTACCTGATATAAATGAACATAGGATTTATTTAGATAGTTTAGCAAATGAATTTATAAATAAGACTCAACGAATCGTTGAGTTTAAACAGCAAAATCTTATAAATTTAAAGAAACTATTTGAGCAAAACTCTTTAGATTCAAAGTTTAGTTTTATTGAATC
The DNA here is from genome assembly GCF_049472135.1 of Arcobacter pernae. Classification (NCBI taxonomy): domain Bacteria; kingdom Pseudomonadati; phylum Campylobacterota; class Epsilonproteobacteria; order Campylobacterales; family Arcobacteraceae; genus Arcobacter; species Arcobacter pernae. The sequence continues at coordinate 71,103 of NZ_JBMOVV010000003.1, read as the reverse complement.
ACAAATAAAACTTTTAAAGTCTTCATTTCAAGCAGATATTTCACAAAAAATTGTTGTTGCAAATAATGAATTAAACTTTTTAAAAACTAGTTTTTCAAATAGTATTGAGCAGACTCATTCAAAGATGCAAAGTCAAGTGACACTATTAAAAAATAGCTATGAACAAAACCATCCTGATAAAAAAGATAAAAAAGGTTTTGTGCAAATTACTAAAAATAATAAAGTGGTTTCACTAGAAGAGTTAAATAAATCTGATAAAATATCTCTTCAAACACCCAAGTATATTGCAACTTGTACAATTGATGATTTGCAAAAACAATAAATTTTTAAGTTTAGAATAGATAAAATAAGCATAACTTCTAGTATAACATGTAATCTTTGTATTTATTGCAATAGATATAATTTATAATTAACTAGTAATATAGCTTTTAAAAGGAAACCTTATGGAAACTAATGAAAAAGAAGATGTAGAAGTTATTGATTATGCTAATACAAGTGAGTTTATGACTTTCGAGCTTGGTGCAATGAAATATGCAATTGAATTACCTAAAATTAGAGAGATTTTAACTTACCCTGAAAACATTACTGTTTTACCTAATACTTCTGCTTGGGTAAAAGGTCTTATAAACTTAAGAGGTGAAGTTGTTCCTATTTTAGATGTAAGAATTAAATTTAATACAAATGAAAATCCAGTTTATGATGAAAATACATCTGTTATTGCTGTAATTACTGAAGATAGCAGAATGATTGGTATTGTTGTTGATTTAGTTGATGATGTTCAAAGATTAGATACTAGTGCTTTAGCTCCTGTTTCTGAAATGGGTTCAGCAATTCCTGCTAAATACTTAAAAGGTTATGTAAGACTTGACAATAACGAAATGCTTGTAATTATGGATATTGAAAAAGTTGTTGCAAAAGAAGAGTTAAAAGACTAATATGACAGAAATGATCGAAAAATTAAGAGAGCTTCGAGTTCTTTTTGTTGAAGATGAAGCTGATTTATTAGAAATTATAACAGATGCTTTAGCTAGTTTAAATGTAGAGTTTTATACTGCTACAAATGGAGTAGAAGCATTAGAAATATTAGAAAAAAATCCAGATATTAATATTATTGCAACAGATATTAATATGCCAAGAATGGATGGAATAGAATTAATTAAAACACTAAAAAAGCAAGAAAATTTTAATACTCCAATTGTAGTAATGTCAGCACATACTGAATCAGAGTATATAACTGAAGCTGAAAGCTTAGGTGTTAAAAAGTATTTATCAAAACCTTTTGATTTTATGAATTTTATAAAAGTTATTTCTGATATGGAATTAAACAATTAAAAATTAATGGATAAAAAACTTTTAAAAAAATTAAGATTACTTTATGTTGAAGATGATACGGTTGTAAGAAATGAATTGTATGAACTTCTATCTGAGTTTTTTGATAAGGTATTTATAGCTAAAGATGGACAAGAAGGTCTTGATACTTACCATGAAAATAAAGATGAAATAGACGTAATTTTAACAGACATAAATATGCCACACTTAAATGGCATAGATATGTTAAAAAAAATTAGAAAAGACTCAAAAAAAATCCCAGTATTTATTACTACTGCCCATTCTGATAATGAACTACTTGCAAAAGCTATAAAACTTAAAGTTTATGAATATATAATCAAACCAGTTGATGTAAGATATTTATTAAATGAAATGAATGAATTAGCTAATGTATTGTATCAAGATAGTTTACTTAGAAAACAAAATAAAGAGCTTGAAGAGTATAGAAGAGTTATTGATGCAAGTAGTATTGTAGTTAAATGTGATGAGCATATGAAAATTTCATATGTAAATGAGCTTTTTTGTCAAATCACATCTTATAATGAAACTGAACTATTAGGTCAAGATTTTAAATCTATAAAACATCCTGATATGGCTGATGAGATTTATACGAAAATGTATAGTCAAGTATTAAATAAAAATCCTTGGCAAGGTGTTCTTAAAAATCTTACAAAAGAACATAAAACATTTACTACTGATTGTTATATTATTCCTATGTTAAATGATATTGGAGAGATAACAGGTGCTATTTCAATTCAAAGAGATATTACTGCTGAACTAAATAAAAAAAGGAACATACAACTATCTTTAATGAAAGATAAGAGTGAAATTTTTATTAGAAGTAAAGAGGGTAGTATTGAACAAAATATGATTATCAACAACTTAAAAAAAGAGTTAGCTAATCTAAAAGCAGATTTTGATAGGGCTCAAAGAGATATTGAAAAATATGTTTACTCTCTTGAAAAATATAGTATTCAAAATAAGCATTTAAAAACTGAACTAGCTAGTTATAAGAAAAAGGCTAGTGAACACTCTAATATAATAAAACTTACTAATGAAAATGCTCAATTAGACTATAAAGTAAAGAAATTAAATGAAAAAATAGAAGAATTAACTTCTAAGTATGAAAAGCAAATACATCAAATGAAATTAAACCATCAATTAGAAGTGGATGATTTAGAAGATAGATTAAATGATATATCTGAAAAGTATGAAGCTATTGAAACAGATGATGTTTTAGTTCAAAGATTAGAATACTGGAAAGAAAAAGCTAAAGCTGAAATCTCTAGAATAGAAAATTTAGAAAAACAAATTGTTGCTTATGGTGATAAAGAGTTTATGAGTAGAGTATTCAAATAGAAGTAAACTTCTATTTGATTGTAATTGATTCTATTTTTTGATCAACTAAAGGTTTGTTCCCTCTTTGTGTTGGAACACTTTCAATACTTTTTACAATATCAAAACCTTTAATAACATAACCAAAAATTGTATGTCTACCGTTTAACCAGTAAGTTGGAACTGTAGTTACGAAAAATTGACTTCCATTAGTATTTCTTCCTGCATTTGCCATTGCTAAAATACCAGGTTTATCAAATAAGGCTTTAGGTGAGAATTCATCTTCAAAAGGTTTTCCCCAAATTGATTCTCCTCTTCTACCAGTTCCTGTTGGATCACCACCTTGAATCATAAAGTTTTTAATAACTCTATGAAAAATTAAACCATTGTAGTAACCATTTTTAGCATGAGTAACGAAATTTTCAACTGCTTTTGGTGCAAGATCTGGTCTTAATTCAATTTCAAAAGACCCTTTAGTTGTCTTAAAAACAGCAATTGGATTAGCTGCTTCTAAAAGTAACACGAATGAACAAAGAATAAATAGAATTCTTTTCATATTCAACCCTTATAATTTTATTTTGTAGGAAATTAGTATATTATGTTAGGTTTAAAAAAAAATTAAAATTTAATTTTTATTAAAATTTAAAAAAAAAGTGTTAAAATTCGCTGATTTATTGTAAAATGCGAAATAAAAAAGGAAAAATAATGTCTATGCCATCAATCCCACAACCGACATTTTATATATTTAAGTGTGAACAAGCATCTCCTCCTGGAATGCCAAAACCTTCATGTGTAAATGAAAATACAAGAGATTTATTCAATCATACTGCTCAAAGTATGATGCAAAAAGGATTGATGGGGCCTGTACAGGTTGTAAGAACATCATGTTTAGGAAGATGTCAAATGGGACCTGTTATGTTAGTAGAGCCAGGACATCATATGTACTGTCAGTTATCTAAGGAAAAAATAGATAGAATAATTGAAGAACATATACTAGGTGGAAGCCCTGTTGAAGAGTACTTGATGCCCGAACAGTACTGGGGTAAACCAGTTAATTTAGGAAGTTAAAAAAGAGGAATTAAATATATGACATTTGATATGCTATATAGTAAAATTCATAGAGCAACTGTTACAGATGCTAATTTAAACTATGTTGGATCAATTACAATTGATGAGGAGTTAATGCAAGCTTCTCATTTAAGAGTTGGTCAAAAAGTTGATATTGTTAATATCAATAATGGTGAAAGATTTCAAACTTACGTTATTAAAGGTAAGGCTGGAAGCAGAGATATGTGTCTAAATGGTGCAGCTGCTAGAAAAGTAGAAATTGGTGATAAAATTATTGTAATTGCTTATGCATCTTACAATGAAGATGAATTAGAAGATTATAAACCAACTGTTGTAATTGTTGATGAAAAAAATAATATTGATATGATTACAAATGAACTTGTAGGATCTGATCATGTTTGATGGTATTGATTTAAAAAATCTTGATTTAAATGCAATGATGAAGCAAGTTCAAGATATGGCAGATAATGCAAAAGAAGAGAATGCTTCTAGAGTTTTTACATCAAAAGCTGGTGGAGGAATGGTTGAAATCTCAATTAATGGAAATTCAGAGGTAATTGATTTACAAATTGATGATTCATTACTTGAAGATAAAGACTCATTACAAATTCTATTAATCTCTGCTATGAATGATGTAATTAAACAATCTGACGAAAATAAAAAAATGATGGCTATGAATATGATGGGTGGTATGAATCCATTTGGCCAAAAGTAAATATGAAAGAACTTTTAGACAAATTTGAAGATTACTTATTAAGTAATCTTCCGAAATCAAATACATTTCATCCTCATTTTGAAAATGCTTTAGGGGATATGCTTCAAGCAGGTGGTAAAAGATTTAGACCAATGCTTTTACTTTCAGTTGTAAAATCAAATAAATCACTTTTATTAGATAATAGTATGCCAGTAGCTTTAGGTCTTGAAATGCTACATACTTATTCACTTGTACATGATGATTTACCATCAATGGATGATGCTGATTTAAGAAGAGGTTTTCAAACACTTCATAAAAAATATAATGAGGTTACAGCTATTTTAGTTGGTGATGCTTTAAACACAGAAGCTTTTAAACAGATTTCAAATGCTGCTTTACATAATGATGTAAAAATTGAGTTAATTAAAACGCTTAGTTGTGATGGTGGAATAAATGGTATGATTATTGGACAAGCAATTGATTGTCAATTTGAAAACCAAAAGCTAGAACTAGAACAATTAGAGTTTTTACATATTCATAAAACAGCTAAATTAATTGCTGCATCTTTAAAAATGGGTGCAATTATTAGTGAATACGATTTAGAAATTCAAGAAAAGCTTTATAACTTTGGTATTGATTTAGGTTTACTTTTCCAAATTCAAGATGATATTATAGATGAAACTTGTAGTGAAGAAGAGGCTGGGAAAACAACTCAAAATGACCAAGCTAAAAATTCTTTCGTAAATTTACTTGGACTTGATGGTGCAAGAAAAGCAGCAGATAAATTAGCAATTAAGTGTGAAAAAACACTTGAAACTTTAGATAATAACTTAAAAAGCTCTCTAGAAGAACTACTTTTAAAGTACATAAATAGGCATAAATAAGGGTTTTTAAAAAACTCTTAGTCAATTTAACTCAAAGTACTTGACAATTAATCAAAAATTTTATAAAATTTTAGCACTTAAAAAATAAGAGTGCTAAAAGTACAAATATTAATTATAATAAAACTTAATAAAAGGAAATACTATGAATTTTAAACCACTAGGTAAAAGAGTTTTAGTACAAAGAACGCAAGTAGAAGAAAAAACTGCAAGTGGAATTATCCTTGTAGATTCTGCAAAAGAAAAACCAAACACAGCTACAGTTAAAGCAATTGGTTCAGAAGTAACTGAATTAAAAGAGGGTGATACTGTTGTATTTGAACAGTTCAGAGGAACTGAATTCACTTTAGATGGTGAAGATTATTTAGTATTAGATATTGAAAATATTATAGGAGTTATGTAAGATGGCAAAAGAGATTTCATTTAGTGATAATGCAAGAAATAAATTATATACAGGTGTTGAAAAATTAGCAGATGCTGTTAAAGTTACAATGGGACCAAGAGGAAGAAATGTATTATTACAAAAATCTTTCGGTGCTCCAAATATTACAAAAGATGGTGTATCAGTTGCAAGAGAGATTGAACTTTCTGATACATTAGAAAACATGGGTGCTCAATTAGTAAAAGAAGTTGCTTCAAAAACTGCTGATGAGGCTGGTGATGGTACAACTACTGCTACAGTTTTAGCTCACTCAATTTTCAAAGAGGGATTAAGAAATGTTACAGCTGGTGCAAATCCTATTTCTCTAAAAAGAGGTATGGATAAAGCTGCTGAAGCTATTTTAGCAAACTTAAAAGCATCATCTAAAGTTGTTGCTAATAAAACTGAAATCGAGCAAGTTGCTACTATTTCTGCTAACTCTGACAAAGCTATTGGTTCTATGATTGCTGAAGCTATGGATAAAGTTGGAAAAGATGGTGTTATCACTGTTGAAGAAGCTAAGGGTATTTCTGATGAATTAGACGTAGTTGAAGGTATGCAGTTTGATAGAGGATATTTATCTCCTTACTTTGTAACAAATACTGAAAAAATGACAACTGAAATGGAAAATCCATTTATTCTTTTATATGACAAAAAAATCTCTAACTTAAAAGAGATGTTACCAATCTTAGAATCAGTTAACCAAGCTGGTAGACCTTTATTAATTATTGCTGAAGATGTTGATGGTGAAGCATTAGCTACATTAGTTGTAAATAGATTAAGAGGTTCTTTAAATATTGCTGCTGTTAAAGCTCCAGGATTTGGTGATAGAAGAAAAGCAATGTTAGAAGACATCGCTGTATTAACAAATGGTACTGTAATTTCTGAAGAAATGGGAATGAAACTTGAAACTGCTGAATTCTCTTGCTTAGGAACTGCTGCTAGAGTTGTAATTGATAAAGATAACACTACTATCGTTGATGGTACTGGTTCTGCTGATATGGTAGCTAATAGAGTTAACCAAATCAAGGCTGAGATTGAAAATACAACTTCTGAGTACGATAAAGAAAAATTACAAGAAAGATTAGCAAAACTTTCTGGTGGTGTTGCAGTTATTAAAGTAGGTGCTGCTACTGAAACAGAAATGAAAGAGAAAAAAGACAGAGTGGATGATGCATTATCTGCAACTAGAGCTGCTGTTGAAGAAGGTATCGTAATTGGTGGTGGAGCTGCATTAATTAGAGCTGCTGCTAAAGTATCTTTAGAGTTAGATGGTGATGAAGCTATTGGAGCTGATATTGTTTTAAGAGCAATTAAAGCACCAATGAAACAAATTGCTTCAAATGCTGGTTTTGATGCAGGTGTTGTTGTAAATGAAGTAGAAAAAGCTGATAACGAAAACTTTGGATTTAATGCTGCAACTGGTGAGTATGTAGATATGTTCGAAGCTGGTATTGTAGACCCTGCTAAAGTTGAAAGAGTTGCAATGCAAAATGCTGTATCTGTTGCATCATTATTATTAACAACAGAAGCAACTGTTACTGACGTAAAAGAAGACAAACCAGCTGCTCCAGCAATGCCTGATATGGGTGGAATGGGTATGCCTGGTATGATGTAAAACATAACTAAAAAAGCTTTTAGGCTTTTTTAGTGTTTTCATCTTAAATATTTAGTTTAGAAAAATTAAGTATTAAAATAAAAAAGGGGAAGTAAGTTTTACTTCCCCTTTTTTTTATTAGATTTTATGTAAAGGCAATTCAATTATAAAGCAAGCACCTTTATAATCTTTTCCTTTATAATTGAAATTAAGATTATTAACCACAATTGAACCATCCATACTATCTTTGATAATTCTGTGTGTCATAAATAGCCCAAGACCTGTTCCTTGAGACTTATGTTTAGTTGTAAAATATGGCTCAAAAACTCTATCTATGATATCATTATCTAAACCATTTGCATTATCATATATTCTTAAGTATCCATAGTTATTTACTTTTTCAAGTTCAATAAAAATAAATCTTTCATTTATATTTCTTTCTTCTAAGGCATCTTTTGCATTAGTAATTATATTTACTATTGCTTGTGTCAATTCATTTGGATAACCCTTCATGATTATATCTTCATCTTTTTTATTAATGATAATTTCAATATGTGAAGTTTTTATAATCCCTTCAAGTAAAGTTAAATCTTTTTTTATAATCTCATTTAAATCAAAAACAGTTTTTTGTTTATCATCTTTTATAAAGTTTTTAAAGTCATCAATTGTTTGAGATAAATGAGCAGTTGTTCTCATGATCTGATCTAATGAATCATTTAATGTTTCTTCATCTAGTTTATTTAGTTCTTGATATAGTTTAAGACCACTAGCTGTTGTAGAGATTAGACTTAGAGGTTGTCTCCATTGATGGGCAATATTAGCTATCATTTGTCCCATATCAGCTAATTTAGCTTGTCTAGTAATAAGTCTATCTTTCTCTTTTAAATTACTTATATCTACAATTGTTGAGATTCTTTTCTTTTGATTATCAAGTATTATTGCTTGACCACTTACAATCGCAGGAAAATAAGTATCATCTGTTTTTCTGATATAAACTTCATAAGTTCTGATATCATCAGAAGCTAAATTTCTTTTTACTAAGTCTTTACTATTTTCACAAACAAAATCTAAAAGGTTTTTATTTTTTAAATCTTCAATATCAATTTTTAGAAGTTCTTTTCCATGTTTATTTACAATTTCACAGTTTCCATTTTCATCTGAAATAATTAAGCCTTCTGTTAAGGCATCAATCATTCTTTGGAACTCTTCATTTTTTTCTTCTAACTCTTTTTTAGATTTTTTTAGCTTATAGTTTGTTTCTCTTAATAAAGTAGTATCGTATACATAAACTACAACTAACTCTTTTTCTAAATCAAAAGGAGAAATAGTAATACTTTGTTGCATATTGTAAAATACAGAATCAGCAATTTTATTTAATTTTATATCAAATAAATAGTTTATTTGCTCACTATTATAAAATGTAGAAGAGTTTAACCTTAGTGTTGTTTTTATTTTTCTTGATAATATTTTTTCATTTATATTTTCATAAAAATCTAAAAGATTTTTGTCTTTAATATCTTCTGATTTAATTTTTGTTTGAATCTCCATCCATCTATTCCAAAACTTTACATTTAAGTCTTTGTCAAGGATTAGAATACCGCTGTTGATAGTTTCACATATTAAATTAAATTGATTTTCAAACATGATTAATACTCATCTAAAATTTTATTTATTGTTCTTTTTATATGTAAAATAGATTCATCTGTAGCAAGCATTAATAAATGTCCAAAAATATTTTGCTCTGCAAAATTTAATTCAGTTGATATTATTATCACTTGCTGATATTGCTCAATTAAATTGTCTTCAAGTTGTGAAGCATTATTTATTAAAGTAATACTTGGAGGAGAGAAAGAAGCATAAGAGTCCATCTCTTCTATTAATGAGCTAATAGTTGTAGAAGATAATATATTTGTAATTTCAAGGATAATATCACTTATTTCTTCATCTGTTAAATTCTCATCATCAATTAAATCAAATTCTCCTGAAAGATTCAGTGCAGATTCTCTATCAATAATAAATAAGTTTTCACCTTGGAAATCACCATTTATTAGTTGTGATGATACAAAGTGTTCTTTGTTATTTAACTGCTTATTTAAGTATGGTTTTAATTCACAAACATTTATAATATTTATATTTGGAATTGCTAAAGTAGCAAAAGCATCGATTATATCTGCAATTGCACTACTAGCTGAACCATATGCAATATTCATTAATTCTTGTAAACAGTCTCTTTCATCTTCATTTAAACTAATATTATTCATTCTTTTATCTTCTTATTTTTATATAATTTATTTGTTATTATGTCTAAGTGATACTTTTTAAAGGGCATTTTAAATAGTCAAAACTTTTCTAAATAACTTATTTTATATTGGCTTTAACTTATTATACAAAAAGTTTATGAAAAAAAACTATTAATTAAAAAAAAGCCAATTTTAATTATAACATTTTTATATAAAAGCTTATTATTGAAACTTAATGAATATTTGATAGAATTAAAAAAAAATTTAAAGAGTAGTAATGATTGAAAAATTAGTAGAAATAATAAAAGATGCATCGGTGATTTTAAAAGAAGGATACTATAAAAACAAAGATGTAAATTTTAAAGGTAAGAAAGATTTAGTTACAAAATATGATGTAGCTGTTGAGAATTTTTTAAAAGAAAAGTTTTCTTTAGAGTTTAAAGATTTTAATATCATTGCTGAAGAGTCTGATAATAATAATATTGAATTTAACAATTCTATTATAATTGATCCTATTGATGGAACAACAAATTTTGTGAATCAAGTGCCACATACTTGTATTTCTGTTGGAGTTTATAAAAATAAAAAGCCATATATTGGAGTAGTATATAATCCAATATTAGATGAATTATATACAGCTGAAGTTTCAAAAGGTGCTTTTTTAAATGGTCAAAAAATAGAAGTATCAAATGAAAGTAGTTTTCAAAAAGCTCTTTTATCAACAGGTTTTCCTTATACAAGCGGAACTTGTGAAAATGATTTAAATGATGTTATTAAAAAGATTAAAGATATTTTACCTAAATGTCAAGATATTAGAAGGTTAGGTTCTGCTGCAATTGATTTATGTTATGTTGCAAGAGGAACTTATGAAGGATATTATGAAATGAACTTAAAAGCTTGGGACGTAAGTGCAGGTCTTATTATTTTACAAGAAGCAGGTGGTAAGGTTTCTAATATAAATGGTAATGAATATACACTATTTGAAGATAAGTATATAGTTGCTTCAAATAGCCATATTCATGAAGAGTTAATTAAGAATTTAAATCTTTAAAATAAGTATTTTGAAGATGTACCAATGATTTTTGGTGCATCTTCATATATTTATTATCAGTCTCTTTTGTATATTTAAAAAATTCTATTCCTTTTATTGTAATACAGTACTCTAAATTATCTTTTTTATTAAACTTATCAAATTCATTAAAGGTATCTATATATTTATCTTGATAGTTATCAAGAATAGAAACAAAAAAGTTTTTATTTGCTTTTGAATCTTCAACTATTAATGAATTCTTTTTATCCTTACTTACAGCAGGACATAAAGTATCTATATAAATTTTATTGTCAATATTTGCACTTAAAGGATAAGTTCTACAAATTGAAGATCTTTTTTCATAAATTGAACATCTAAAGTCTTTTAGATGAGGACAAAAGTCTTTACCATTTGTTAAGATTATTACAGGTTTTAAATATCCTAATTCACCAAATATAAATAGTATTGGATAGTTTTCATATATTTCTTCAAAATCTGATAATATGATTTGAGAAAAAACTGTTCCTTTTCTTCCATCACAGCAATTTGCTTCACAAGATTCACAAGAAGAAAAAGTAAAATAGTTATTTGTTGTATCAATAAATTGTTTCATATTTTTATTCTATCAAAAAAAAATTACGAAATTCTAAATTATTTAATAAGTTATACTGTTATCAAAGGCCTTTTTTAGTAATACTTAAATATAATCACACGATATATTTTCACTTAACAAAGGTAATACATGTGCGGAATTGTTGGTTACATAGGTAAACAAAACACAAAAGAGATTTTATTAGATGGTTTAAAAGAACTAGAATACAGAGGGTATGATTCAGCAGGAATTGCACTTTTAAAACAAGATAAAATTGATGTTTTTAAGGCATTGGGTAAATTAAACAATTTAAGAGAAAAAGTTAAATCAGCAAATGATAGTTATGAAATAGGAATTGGTCATACAAGATGGGCAACTCATGGAAAACCAACAGAATTAAACGCACATCCACATTTAGGTGAATACTCTTATGTAGTTCATAATGGAATAATTGAAAACTACAAAGAATTAAAAGAAGAGTTAATTGAAAAAGGACATAAGTTTGTATCTCAAACAGATACAGAAGTAATTGTACACTTATTTGAAAACTACAATAACCAGTTAGATGATACAACAAAAGCTTTTCAAAGTACAATTGAAAGATTAGAAGGAGCTTTTTCAATTCTTTTAATCACAAAAGCTGACCCTTCAAAAATATTCTTCTTTAAACATGGAAGTCCTTTAATTATTGCTAAAGGAAATGAGGATAAAGAAGTATTATTTGCTTCTTCAGATGCACCATTAATTGGTTTAGCAAATGATGTAGTTTATTTAGAAGATGGTGTTGGCGGAATTGCAACAGCAGATAATATTGAATTCTTTAGTGATGACTATTCATGGTCAACACTTCCAACTTCTAAACAATTTGCTCAAAAAGATGGATTTAGATTCTTTATGGAAAAAGAGATTTATGAGCAAAGTGATGTTGTAAGTGATTGTATGCTAGGTCGTGTAAAAGATGAAGAAATTTTCTTTGATGAAATAGATGCTTCAATTATTGAAGGAATTAAAGAGATTAAAATCTGTGCTTGTGGTACTTCTTATCATGCAGGTATGACTTCAGCTTATTTATTTGAAAGACTTTCAAAAGTTAAATGTAATGTAGAAATAGCAAGTGAGTTTAGATATAAAGAACCATTATTAACTGATGATACTTTATTTATTGTAATCTCGCAAAGTGGGGAAACAGCAGATACTTTAGAAGCATTAAAGATGGCTAAAAATGCTGGTCTTAAATCACTTGTTGTATGTAATGTTGATAATTCATCAATGACAAGAGTTGCAGATTATAAAATACTTACAAGAGCAGGAATTGAAAAAGGTGTAGCTTCAACTAAAGCTTTCTCAACTCAAACTGTAGTTTTATGGATGTTAGCTTTATATTTCGCAAAACAAAAGAATGTGATAGAAAATGATGTTTTACAAAATGAGATTCATGCATTAAGAGAAGTTCCAAAATCATTAATTGTAAATGATAAAATTCATGAAAAAACTAAAAGATTGTCTAAAAGATATTTACATGGTCACGGATTCTTTTTTATTGGTAGAGATGTATTCTTCCCATTAGCATTAGAAGGAGCACTAAAGCTTAAAGAGATTTCTTATTTACATGCAGAAGGTTATCCAGCAGGTGAAATGAAACATGGTCCTATTGCTTTAGCGGACCCTGAACTATTTACAATTGCATTAATGCCTCAAAATTTATTGTATGACAAAATTAAATCTAATGTTGAAGAGTTAAGTGCAAGAGATAGTACTATTTGTGCTGTATCACCACTTGATTTTGAACTTGCAGATGATTTTATAAAAACTGAAAAAACTGATCATTATATGCTAGAATTTTTTGAAATGCTAGTAGCTTTACAACTTCTTTCTATGGAAATATCTATTAGACTAGGTAATGATGTAGACATGCCTAGAAACCTTGCAAAAAGTGTAACAGTAGAATAAAAAATTCTACTTTACACATATAAAAGAATATTTTAGATAAAATTTACTACTTTTTTACAATTTAATTAATGTAATTAAGAAAATTCAAACTTTTATTTTTATTTTTATAAATTTTTTAACTTTAAACGCAGTTGGAAAACAAAAATGGAAAACAAAAGAATGGAAAACAATGAGACTTTAGTCTTTGGAAAACAAAAGGATGGAAAACAAAAATGGAAAACAAGACACAATATTTATTTACAAGTGAAGTTGTAAGCCCTGGACACCCTGATAAGTGTGCAGATATTATTGCCGACTCAATTGTTGATAAATTAATTATTGAAGATTCACAAAGTAGAGTTGCATCGGAAGTATTTGTAGCGGGTAAACATATTGCAATTGGTGGAGAAGTAAAATCAAACTGTAAATTATCAGATGAAGATTATAAAAAGATTGTACTTGACGCTTTAGCTAAAATTGGTTATGACGGTAAATCGTCATTTACTAAAGAACAATGTTTACACCCAGATGATGTAGAAGTACAGGTTCTATTAAATCAACAATCACCTGATATTAATCAAGGGGTTGATCAAGAAACTGGAGAAATTGGTGCAGGTGACCAAGGAATTATGTTTGGTTTTGCCTCAACAGAGACAGCTGATTATATGCCAGCAGCTATTACATATGCAAGAATGTTATGTGATAAAGTGTATAATTATGCATTAAAACATAATCATAAACTTGGAGTTGATATTAAGACACAAGTAACAGTTGATTATGGAACAAAAGAGAATTTTGAGAATTGTAAACCACAAAAAATTCATACTATAGTTGTAAGTGCACCTTCTGTTGAAGGTATGCCAATAGATGAAGTAAGAGCATTAATTCAAGGTTTAATTGATGATACAGGACTTCCAACATCTATGTATAATAAAGATGAAACTATTATTCATATCAATCCAACAGGAAGATATGTAAATCACTCATCTTTACATGATAGTGGATTAACAGGTAGAAAATTAATTGTTGATTCATTTGGTGGATATGCACCAATTGGTGGTGGAGCTCAAAGTTCTAAAGATTATACTAAAGTTGACAGAAGTGGATTGTATGCAGCTAGATGGTTAGCAAAACATATTGTTGCAGCTGGTCTTGCAACTAAAGCTTTAGTTCAAATTTCATATGCAATTGGTGTTGCTAAACCTACATCTGTTGCTGTTGATACATATGGTACATATACAAAATATGATGATGATAAGTTATCTTCGTTTGTTATGGAGAACTTCTCTTTAACTCCAAGATGGATAACAGAAAAATTTGATTTAGATAAACCAAGCGCACAAACTTTCCTTTATGCAGATGTTGCATCAAGAGGTCAAGTTGGTCAAAGTGATTATCCTTGGGAAAAACTAGACGAATTAGACAAATTTAAAAACTTATAATTTACAAAAAGGGTTAATATGGATTTAAAGAATTTATTTAGCAAAATTTCTTTTGATAGTAGTTCAAAAGAACAACCTACTAAAAAAGATGCACCAAGTCACTGGGTTAAGTGTCCTGAGTGTAATTCTTTAATGTTTTTTAAAGAGGTAGAGAATCAAGATAATATTTGTCCAAAATGTAACTTTCATATGAGAGTTGGTGCAAAAAGAAGAATTGAAATACTAACTGATAAAGATAGTTTTGTTGAATTTGACGCAGATTTAAAACCAAATGATCCTTTAAAATTTGTAGATAAAACTTCTTATAAAAAAAGAGTAGAACAAGCTGAAAAGAAAACTGGTAGAACATCCTCTGTAGTAAGTGGTGAAGCAACTATAAATGAAACTCCTGTACAAATCGTTGTATTTGATTTCTCATTTATGGGTGGTTCTTTAGGTTCTGTTGAAGGTGAAAAAATAGTAAGAGCTGTTGATAGAGCAATTGAAAAACATCAAGGTTTAATAATTGTTTCTGCTTCAGGTGGTGCTAGAATGCAAGAGTCTACGTTTGCTTTAATGCAAATGGCTAAAACATCAGCAGCACTTAAAAGATTAGACCATGCTAAACTTCCTTATATCTCAATATTAACTGACCCTACAATGGGTGGTGTTTCTGCATCATTTGCATTTTTAGGTGATATTATTATGGCAGAACCAGGTGCTTTAATTGGATTTGCTGGTCAAAGAGTTATTAAGCAAACAATTGGTGCTGACTTACCAGAAGGTTTCCAAAGAGCTGAGTTCTTACTTGAAAAAGGTTCTATTGATATGGTAGTAAATAGAAGTGAAATGAAAAAAACATTATCTGATTTACTTACTATGTTTCAAAAAGAGAAAATTGCTAACTAATGATGAGTAATTTTGAAGAAGCATTAGGTTTTAAACTTAATGCTTCAAACCTTCTATATATTTTGTGTGATTTTGAAACACTACAAAAAAAATCTTTAAATCTTGAAAATTTTATTGAAATTTGTAAAAAATTGGATGTAAAACTAATTCAATACAGAGATAAAATATCTTCTAACTCTATACAAATACAAAATCTAAAATATTTAAAACAGAATTTAAATATTCCAATTATCATTAATGATAAAATAGATTTAATAGAGTTTGCAGATGGTTTACATTTAGGGCAAGAAGATTTTGATAAAGTACATTCAGATAAAAAAATAGCCATTAAACTAATTAGAAAAAAAATCGGAAATAAGCTTTTAGGTTTATCTACTCATAATGAGATAGAAATCCTTGAAGCAAATGATTTAAACTTGGATATGATTGGTTTAGGGGCATATAAAAATACTAGTACTAAAGATGTATCAACAGTTTTAGGTGATAAAATCTCTTATCTAGCAAAAATATCAAAACATCCTGTTTGTGCAATAGGTGGCGTTAAAATTGAAGATGAGATTGATAATGTTGCTTTTAATGTAGTTGGTTCAGCTATATACTCTATATAAAAGGTTACTTTTGCAAAAAATAAATATTTATACAATTGCTAAACCTTCAAAAGATGAATTTGATAAATTAGTTAATGAATTTAATAAAATGTCTTCAAAATATGCAAAGGTTGAGCTTCACTATATTTTTAATAAAACTATAGCAAAGGCTCAAAATATTGGAGAAAAAGAGGCTCAACAAGCCTATAGTGATGTATATGAACCTTTACTAAAAGGTCATAATATTGCATTGGATGTTCTGGGTAAAAAAGTTGATTCTTACAAATTTGCTAACCTTTTAGAGGGTAAAAATGAAATAAACTTTTTTATTGGTGGCGCATATGGTTTTCAAAGAGAGTTTCTAAAGAAATGTGATAGTATAATATCTTTAAGTGATTTGACAATGGCACATAAAGTAGCAAATGTTGTTTTGGGGGAACAAATCTTTAGAGCATTGAGTATAAATCATAATCATCCATATCATAAATAATTTATATGTTATATGAATTTTTGTATAATTTCAAAATTTAAAAATAAGGGTATATCAAGTGGCGAACACAAAACAGATTGAGGAATTAAAACAGACTTTACTAGAGAGAAAAGAGTTAATTACAAATAGTATTAACGATAGTAGAGAGAGTATCAACTCTTTAAAAAATTCTGAATGTAATGATGAGTTTGATTATGCTGAAGTTTCTAGTGATAGTTTCAAAGAGGGTATTATTGCCAATCAACAAATTAAAGAGCTTGAAGAGATTGAAGATGCACTAAAGAGAATTCAAAAGGGAACTTATGGTGTTTGTGAAATGTGTGATGAATCAATTGCCATTGGAAGATTAAGAGCAAAACCATTCGCGAAGTTTTGTACACCTTGTAGAGAGATTTACGAAGTAGAAAAATAGTAAAAAGGATTAAAGATGGGTTTTAAGAAATATGTTGTTTTTTCTGTAATATTTATCATAGCAGTTTACGGTTATGTATTTAGTTTAGAGTTAGGGAATTATAAAGTAACTGTACTTGATATTGCACTTACATTACCAGTTGCAGTTTGGATTATAGTTCCAATGGCACTATTATTTATTGCAACAATAGGACATATTGTGTTCTATGGTTTATTAAATGTATTTAAACAAAGAGCTATTGATAAAGATCATGAAACAATGATAAATATGATTAAATCAAATTTATTAGAAAAAAGTTTTAATAAAAGATTTAAAACAAAAGGTTTCAGAAACCTATCTTCTATTCTTAACCAATTTCAATTTAGTGTTAAAGATAAAACATTTTCATCTACTGATGAAGAGTTAAACAATGTTGTAGCAGCAATTCAAGATATTAATGCTGGTAAACATGTAGTTGATAAAAATGTTAAATTTAGTGAAGTTTCATCTATTACTAATAGAAATTTAATTAATAAAGTTAACGAACAACCAGATTTTGCTGTTGATGTTGTTAAAAAGAGTGAAAACTACTCTGATAATGTAGTTAAAGCTGCTTTTGAAAAAGTACTTGAAGATAAAAGTATGACAACAGTTAAAAAAATCTATAAAAACATTAAACTTGATAAGCATTTAGCAAAAAGACTTTTTGAAAAAGATGCTGCTAACAACGAGTTTGGATTTACGAGTGAAGAAATTTTAAAAATAGTAAAAGATTTAGATTATACTAAAGAAGATTACATGTCTTTAGCTAAAAACTATGAAGCTATTTTACAACCAGATCAAATCATTGATTTATTTGAAAAACTTTCTTCTGAAATTGACGAAGCTACATCTGCTTACTTACATGTATTATTTGAATACGAAATGATTGATAAAGTAAGAGATGTTATTGCTCCAACAGCAGATGATGAATTTACTGCATTTAAAGCTTTACTAGAGTTAAAAGACGCTGGTAAACACTACGATTTAGAGTCTATATCTTATAAATAATGAAAAATAAAATTGATTTTACTAAACCTCTAGTGGTATTAGCTCCACTAGCAGGTTATACAGATTTACCATTTAGGTCAGTTGTTAAAAAATTTGGTGCAGATATAACAATATCTGAAATGATTTCTTCTAATGCTCTTGTATATAAATCAGAAAAAACTTTAAGAATGATTGAAAAATCTCCAACTGAAGATCCTTACATTGTTCAAATTGCTGGAAATAAACCTGAACTTGTAAGAGATGCAGTAGAAATACTTAATGATATTGAAGGAATTGATGGTATTGATTTAAACTGTGGGTGTCCTGCACCTAAAGTATTTAATCATGGATCAGGTTCAAATCTTTTAGGTGATTTAAAAAAATTAGAAGAGATTTTGACAACTGTTAAAAAGTACTCAAAAAAACAATATACAACTGCAAAAGTTAGAATTGGTGTAAATGAGAAAATCCCTGTTGAGATTGCAAAGGCAGTTGAAGCATGTGGTGTTGACTATATGGCTGTTCATGGTAGAACAAGAGCAGGTAAATATAAAGCTCCTGTTGATTATGATGCAATTAAAGCTATGGTAGAAGCAGTATCAATTCCTGTAATTGCTAATGGTGATATTAAAGATTATGAAAAAGCTAAAGAGGTTTTAGAATACACTAATGCAAAAGGTGTAATGATTGGTAGAGGTGCTATTGGAAAACCATGGATTTTTTATCAATTAAAACATGGAATAGAAGATATTTCTGAAGAAAAGAAAAAAGAGATTATATTAGAGCATTTTGATTCTACTTTAAAATTCCATGGTGAACATGGTGCTTTAATGTTTAGAAAGCTTTTACATTCTTACTCAAAAGGGTACAAAGGTGCCCATGAATTTAGAGATATTATAAATCGAGTTTCAGATAAAACTGTAATGAGAGATATGATAGAGAACTTCTTTTAAGACTCTTAATTATATTCAAAAAATTATTTAGATAAAATATCCTATTTATACGCAAGATAATCTAAATCGTATAAAGTACAAAGGATATATTTGTCTGATAATTATTATGAATTAACAATTAAACCAGAAAAAAATTATGAACTTTTTTTAGACTTACTTAGTTCTTTAACTAATGAAGCTATTGAAGAGCTTGATGGCACTTTAATTGCTAGAAGTGAAAATGATTTAAGTGATGTTGAATTAGGTATCTTAAAGTTTGCAGAAGCTTTAGATACAAAATGTGAAACACAATGTTTAGAAAAAGAGAATATTGACTGGATAAAACAGTATCAAGAATCAGTTAAATCTGTTGAGATAGGTAACTATTTTATTAGACCTTCATGGGAAGAAAAGAATGAAGATAAAATAGATATTATAATTGATCCTGCTTTATCATTTGGTTCAGGTCATCATGAAACAACTTCATCTTGTGTAGAAGCTATTGATAAATATGTGCAAAGTAAGCAAACTGTTCTTGATGTAGGAACAGGTAGTGGTATATTAGCAGTAGCTGCAGCTAAAAAAGAGTGTATAGTTGATATTTGTGATACAGATGAAGTATGTATTAAAGATACAAAATCAAATTTTGATTTAAATGGTGTAAGTTTTAACTCTTCATGGGTAGGTTCTGCAAATAATGCTTCAAAAAAATATGATGTAGTAATAGCAAATATTGTTGCTGATGTATTAAGTATGATTGCTGGTGACTTAAAGAAATGTTTAAATGAAAAAGGTATTTTAATAATTTCAGGTATTTTAGATAAGCACCTTGCTAGAGTTCAAAATAGATTTAAAGATTTAGAGCAAATAGAGTTAATCCATAAAAATGAATGGGTTACAATAGTTTACAAAAATAAGGAGTCATAGTTTATGAATAATAAACCTCAAAATAACAATAATGGTGGAGATAATAACAACTTTTTTAATAATAATCCATTATTAGTATTTGTAATTTTTTCAATAGTTACAATTTTTGCATTTAAAGCAATTTTTCCAGAAGATCAAATGGGTGGTTCTTCAAATTCTCAAGTTGCAGCATTTGGACAATCTCAAAATAAAACTGTTCCATATTCTGATTTAAAACAGTTAATTGCAAGTGGAAAAATTGAGTATGTTGGAATAGGTAATACTCAAATTAAAGCAGTTTCAAAAAATGGTAATCAAATTATCACATATACTGCAAGAAGAGTTATTCCTGATGATACATTAATTCCTACATTAGAGAAGAATGGAATTGCATATGGTGGAGTTAATGAAGAAAATGTATTAGCTGACATTTTATTTGGATGGGTTTTACCTATTTTTATTTTCTTTGCTATTTGGATGTTTATTGCAAAAAGAATGCAAAAATCTATGGGTGGAGGTTCAGGAGGAATTCTTGGAATTGGAAGCTCTAAAAAGATGATTAACTCTGAAAAACCAAAAGTTAAATTTGAAGATATGGCAGGAAATAAAGAAGCAAAAGAAGAAGTACAAGAAGTAGTAGACTTCCTATCTGATCCTGAAAGATACGTAAAACTTGGAGCTCAAATTCCAAAAGGTGTATTATTAGTAGGACCTCCAGGTACTGGTAAAACTTTATTAGCAAAAGCAGTTGCTGGTGAAGCTGATGTTGAGTTCTTATCTGTTTCTGGTTCTGCCTTTATTGAAATGTTTGTTGGTGTAGGTGCATCAAGAGTTAGAGATTTATTTGAACAAGCAAAAAAATCTGCACCGGCAATTATCTTTATTGATGAGATTGATGCAATTGGTAAAAGTAGAGCTAGTGGTGGACCAATGGGTGGTAATGATGAAAGAGAACAAACTCTAAATCAATTATTAGCAGAAATGGATGGTTTCTCAACAGAAGCTGCTCCTGTTATTGTACTTGCTGCTACAAATAGACCAGAAGTATTAGATCCAGCATTATTAAGACCAGGAAGATTTGATAGACAAGTTTTAGTTGATAAACCTGATTATGAAGGTAGAATTGAAATTCTAAATGTACATATTAAAGATGTGAAATTAGCTAAAAATGTTGACTTAAAAGAAGTTGCAAAAATGACTGCTGGTTTAGCGGGAGCTGATTTAGCAAATATTATTAATGAAGCAGCACTTCTTGCAGGTAGAGCAAATAAAGATCAAGTTGAACCAAGTGACTTTAAAGAAGCAGTTGAGAGACAGATTGCAGGTTTAGAGAAAAAATCAAGAAGAATTTCTCCAAAAGAAAGAGAAATTGTAGCTTACCATGAATCTGGACATGCTTTAATTGCAGAAATTACAAAAGGTGCTAAGAAAGTAAATAAAGTATCAATCGTTCCAAGAGGTTTAGCTGCATTAGGATACACATTAAATACTCCAGAAGAGAATAAATACTTAATGCAAAAGCATGAACTTATTGCTGAAGTAGATACTCTTTTAGGTGGTAGAGCAGCTGAAGAGGTATTTATTGGTGAGATTTCAACTGGTGCTGGAAATGACTTAGAGAGAGCTACTGATATTATTAAAGCAATGGCCTCTGTATATGGTATGAGTGATGTTGCAGGTCTTATGGTATTAGAAAAAAGACAAAATCAATTCTTAGGTGGTCAAACTCAAAAAGACTTCTCAAATGAAATGGCTAAAAATTTAGATGAGCATGTAAAAACTGTTTTAAATGAAAGATATGAGGCTGTTTTAGAATCTTTAAGAGAACACAAAGAAGCAATTGAACAAATGACTAAAGAGCTTTTAGAAATTGAAGTTATTTCTGGTGAGAGAGTTAGAGAAATTATTAAAGAAAATGGTGGAGAAGTTTTTGAAGAAGAAGACTTACACTCAGCACCAATCAAAGATAATAAAGAAGTTGATGAATCTGAAGTTAAAGAAGAAGATACAAAGACTGATGATTCAGAAAATAACTCTGAAGAATCAACTGACAAAAAAGAAGAAGATAATAAATAACAACATTCTTTTTTATTGAAAAGTAAGCGAAAGCTTACTTTTTATTTACTATAATATTCCCTTGCAATATAACAAATAATATAATACTAATGCATGGAATACTTATGAAACTAATATTCAAATTATTAATTATTTCATTGTTAACTATAAATTTAAATGCTAATGAAAAAACATATGAATTTAAATCTACTTTTGGTTTTTTACAAACGGGAACTATATTAAATAGATTTAAAGATGCTAGAGTTGCTATAAAAGTGTGGCTTGAAGATATTGCAGCTTCATATGGTGGTAATTTGACTTTAAGATTTTATGATAACAATGCCACATTATATAATGACCTTAGAAATGGCAATCTTGATATGATTGTTTTAAATTTACCATTCTATTTTAAAAATAAATCTATTATTGATAAAGATGCAATTGAGTTTTGGTCAATAGCAATGAGTAAAGATAAATATATAAAATACTATTTAATAGCAGCTAAAGATAGTAATATAAACAGTTTTAAAGATATAAAAGGCAAATCAATTAGTATGATTACAAATGATTCTGTTGGTGATATTTGGATTGATAAAAATACTCTAATAAATTTCAAAAAAACTTATAAAAATGTTTTTTCTGAAATCCATCCTGTTTTAAAAGAATCAACAGCCTTATTGAATGTATTTTTTAAGAAAAAAGATTTAGCTGTTGTTACTAGAAAAACATGGGAAACAATGCTTGAGTTAAATCCTGCTATAAAAAATAGAGTTAAGATAATTGAAGAGTCAAAAGAGAAACATTTACCTTTTATTGGTTTCTTCTCAAAATATGCAGATAAAAAATCAATTGATGCTTTTTTTGAATTAAGTGCAAACTTAAAAGATTTAAAAGGAAGTAGACAAGTAATTGATCTTTTAAAGTTTGATTCAATTATAAAAGTAAATGAAGACTCTTTTTTAGAACTTGAAAAGTATTATAAAGAGTATGAACTATTACAAATGAGATATAAATGAAAAGTATTATAACTAAAGTATTTTTATTAATCTTTACATTGATTTTTACAGTTCTTGCAGTTTTTTCATACCAAGCAATAGAACTTCAAAAAGAATCTATTTTAGATAATTTAAAATCACAAGCAAAAAGTATTGCTTCTTCTATTACTTATGTAAATTCAGATGCAATGATTGTCGATGATGAGATTAGTCTTTTAGAGTTTTCTTATAATTATATACAAACCTCTAAACCTTTACACTCTTTTACAGTTGCTAGGAAAAATGGAAATAGCCTAATAATTACAAAATCTAAATGGTCTGTAGAAGCAACTTTAAATAAAGATTATGATTTTAAAGAAGAATCAAAAATTACATACTCAAAATATGCACAAAAAGCTGCATATTTTTATAGATATCCAATTATTTTATCTGGTATAAAATGGGGATGGATTGATTTAGAATTATCACTTGATGAGTATTATGCAAAACTTGATACTATGTATACACAGTTTTTTTACTTAGCAATCACAATGGTTGTTGTTGCTTTTTTTGCTTCATACTTTATTGCAAAGATGGTTAGTAAACCAATTGTTAAACTTGAAGCAGTTTCTGAAAATATTTCAAATGGTGATTTAAGTAAAAGAGCAGAGATTAATTCTTCTGATGAAATAGGAAGATTGGCTAAAAGTTTTAATAAGATGGTAGATAATCTTGAACTTTCTCAATATAGATTAAAAAAATCCCATGATGAATTAGAACTTAGAGTTTATGAAAGAACAAAAGAGTTAAAAGCCTTAAATGATACACTTGAAGATAGAGTAAAAGAAGAGATATCAAAGCAAAAAGAACAAGAACAGATATTAATCCAGCAGTCGAAACTTGCTGCCATGGGTGAAATGATTGGTAATATTGCTCATCAATGGAGACAACCTTTAAATGCTTTAGGTTTAGTTATGCAAAATATTCAGTTCTCATATCAAATGGATGAGTTAGATGATGAATTTATGCAAAGATCAATTGATAAAGTTAATACTTTAACAAAAAGTATGTCTAAAACAATTGATGATTTTAGAAACTTCTTTAAACCAACAAAAGAGAAATTGCAATTTAATCTAAAAGATCTTGTTCTTAAATCAAGTGCTTTAGTTGAATCAGCCTTTTTACATCATGAAATAAGTATTGAACATAAAAACTTTATAGATATTGATGTTTATGGTTTTGATAATGAATTTTCTCAAACAATTTTAAATGTTTTAAATAATGCAAAAGATGCAATTGTAGAAAATAAAATAGAAAATGGTTTAGTAACTATTAGTTTAGAAAAAGATGAAAAGTTTGGAAAAGTAATTATTCATGATAATGCCGGTGGAGTGCCTGAAGATATTATTGAAAAAATATTTAATCCTTATTTTACTACAAAAGAAGAAGGAAAGGGAACGGGTATTGGGCTTTATATGTCTAAAATCATTGTTGAGCAAAATATGGATGGTAAGCTTCAAGTTAAAAATGAAAATGAAGGTGCTACTTTTACAATTAGTGTTCCTTTATATAAAGATGTATAGAGTATAAAATGAGAAAAATTAATAAAGAACTATTTGAAAATATAAGTTTGTTATATGTAGAAGATGATTTAATGACTTCACAAGAAGTTACATTTTTTTTAAAAAAGTATATAAAGAATTTATATGTAGCAAAAAATGGTGAAGAAGGATTGGAGTTATTTAAAAAGCATAAGCCTGATATGATAATAACAGATGTTCAAATGCCAGTTATGAATGGCCTTGCTATGAGTGAAGAGATATTGAAAATAAGTCCAACTACACCAATAGCTTTAACTACAGCTTTTAGTGAAAGTAGATATATCTTAAAAGCAATAGAATTAGGAATTGATAAATATATTTTAAAACCTATCAATATTAAAGAAGTTCTTATTATTATTCAAAAAGCATTAAATTTAGAAATAAAAAAACATTTAGATAATTATGATGAGTATTTAAATTTTATTTTAAATACAAACCCAACTTTTATGTTTATAACACATAGTGAAAAAATTGAGTATATAAACAATGATTTTTTAGATTTTTTAGGATACACAAATAAAACAGAACTTCAAGAAGAATTAAATAAGTGTCAAGATATCTTCGAAATCAAGGGATTAGAAGAGTCTAATACTAATTGGATTGAATACTTAAAAAATAGTCCTCAAAAAGAGCATCAAATTAATTTTAAAGATAAAAATTTAAAGCAGAAATTTAATAGAGAGTTTGTTGTTACTTATAAGTATTTTAAAAATATGAATAAATCAGTTTTTGTTTTTAATGACAAAAATGAACTTAAATTAGATAAAATTAATTTATTAGCAACACAGTTATTAGAAAAAAATAGAGATAATAAAGAATTATCTTTTTATTTAGAAGAGATTATAAATACCTCAAATAAGATTGATTATTATGAATAACTTTAGTATAAAAGTAAAACTTATTGTAATCTTTATTTTAATAAAGATTATTCCTTTATTATTAATTTCTTATATTGCTTATAATGGGGCATTAAAATTAGATGTTTATTTAAAGCATAGTACTGATTATCTTTTTTCTCAAAGTAAAGAGATTATTATGCAAACAGCCGATCAATCAATTGAAGATAGTATTAAATTTCTTGATAAAAAATCCCAGTTATCTCTTGAGCGATTATCTTTAGAAATTTCTCATAAAGTAGCACAATTTTTATATCAAAGGGATGAAGATATACTTTTTTTATCTAAACTAGATATAAATCAAAAACTTCTTAAAAACTTTTATGAAAGTAAAAATAAAGACATAGTTATCCATGATAAATATTTTTATGATGATAAAACTGCTTCTTGGAATAAAAAAAATAGTGACCAAGAAATAGACTTAACGATTGAAGATATTTTAGAGGATAATAAAAAAGAGTTTAATTATACAAATCTAAAAACATTAAAGAAAAAAAGCATACCAATCTATAAAGAAGTTACTTTTTTTGATTTAGATGGAAAAGAGAGATATAAAGTATCATCAATTAATAATAAGTTATTAGATATCTCAAAAAAACACAATACATATATAAACTCAGAAGAGTATTTCCAAAAAATAGCTTCTCTTAAAAAAGGTGAGATATATGTTTCTAATGTTATTGGTGAATATGTAAAATCAAATGTAATAGGAACATTTACAAAAGAAAAAGCTAAAAAAATGAATATTGATTTTGAACCACAAAATCATGCCTATGCAGGTAAAGAAAATCCTTTAGGAAAAAAATTTGAAGGTATAGTAAGATTTATAACACCTGTTTATAAATCAGGTGAGAAAATAGGTTTCATTTCTTTGGCTTTAGACCATGAACATATAATGCAATTTACAGATACTGTAAATCCTACTTCAAATCAAGCTGTACAAGAAATAGCTGATGCAAGTGTTGGAAACTATGCTTTTATGTGGGATAATAAAGGTAGAAGTATTTCTCATCCAAGGGATTATTTTATTGTTGGTTTTAATAAAAATACAGGAGAGTATGAGAAACCTTGGTTAAGTAAAGATTTAGAAGAAAAGTTACAAGAATCAGGTAAAAGTTATAGCCAATTTTTGAAAAACTATCCAGCTTTTGATAATCAGACATTAAAAAAGAAGGCTAATATTCAACAATTATTACACGATGGAAATGTAGGATTAGATTGTAGATATTTAAATTTTGCTCCACAATGTAAAGGATGGATGCAAATTACTGAAAATGGGGGATATGGTTCTTTTTTAATTTATTGGAGTAAAGTATGGAAGCTTACAACTGCAGCTGCAATTCCTTATTATACAAGTCAATATGCTGAATCTAAAAGAGGTTTTGGATTTGTAACAATTGGTGCAAATGTTGATGAGTTTCATGAAGCAGCAAATCAAACAAAAAAGAGTATTTCTGAAATATTAGAACATCAAACTAATAGTATGGAAAAAGTTGTAAAACAAAATGAATTCGAAATTATAAAGTATATTAACTCTTTGATTAATGAATTGTCATTTATAACTGTTGTTATGGTTTTAGTAGTGATTATATTTGCTTTATATCTTTCTTCTTATATAAGTAATAAAATTGAGAAACTTTTAATTGGAACAAAAAGATTTTCAAATAATGATTTCTCTTATAGAATTGATGTAACAAGTAATGATGAAATAGGTAAGCTTGAGAACTCTTTTAATGAGATGGCTTCAAAACTTGAAAAGGCTTTAAATAAATATAAGAAGTTAAATAAATCTCTAGAAATTAAAGTAAAAGAAGAGATAAAAAAACAAAGAGAGCAAGAACAACTTTTAATTCATCAATCAAAACTAGCTTCTATGGGTGAAATGATTTCAAATATAGCTCACCAATGGAGACAACCATTAAATGCTTTAAGTTTAGTTATTCAAAATATAAAGTTTGCATATGAAATGGATGAATTAAATAAAGAGTATTTAGATAGGTCTGTGGATAAAGCTAATCTTCTAACTTCAAATATGTCTAAAACAATTGATGATTTTAGGGATTTTGTAAAACCAAATAAACTTAAAATAGATTTTGATGTTGAAAATGCAATTGATGAGGCTGTATGTTTAGTGGAAGCTAGTTTTAGTCACAATGAAATAAAAATCCATAAAGATTTTAATGCAAATAATATTAAAATCAATGGTTACAAGAATGAATTTGAGCAGGCTATCTTAAATATATTGAACAATTCTAAAGATGCATTAATAGAAAGAAATATTTCTACAAAAGAAATAATAATAAAAACTTCTGTAGAAAATAACAAACTAACAATTAGTTTTTTAGATAATGCAAAAGGTGTTAATGAAGATATTTTAGCGAAAATATTTGAACCATATTTTACAACTAAAGAAGAAGGAAAAGGAACAGGAATTGGTCTTTATATGGTAAAAACAATTCTTGAAACAAATATGAATGCTCATATTTCAGTTTATAATTATAATAATGGACTGTGTGTAGATGTTGTATTTAGTATTTAAGCATTTAAATAGTATAAATATATAATATAAAAAATTTGCTAGAATGAATTATAAAATAATTAGGTGTATGAAAAAATAATGAAAAAAATAAATAAAGAGCTACTTGCAAACCTTACAGTACTTTATGTTGAAGATGAAGATATGATTAGAGAAGAAGTGACATATTTTTTAAATCGTAATATACCAGATTTTCATACAGCAAAGAATGGAGAAGAAGGTTTAGAACTTTTCCATAAAATAAATCCTGATTTGATAATTACAGATATACAAATGCCAAAAATGAATGGTATTGATATGTTAAAAAAAATAAATAAGAAAAGTGTTCCTGTTATTGTAACTACAGCTTATTCTGATTTAGACTATTTCCTAAAAGCAATTGAACTACAAGTAAATAAATTTGTAATTAAACCAATAGATTTAATGCAGCTAATTTATGATATTCAAGATTGTTTTTTAACTACACATTTAAGAGATCAACTCTTTGAAAAAGATAATTTACTTGAAATAGTTGATGAAAATGTACTTTTATCAATTACAGATAAAGAAGGTAAAATTATAGATGCAAGTACTGCTTTTGCACAGTTTGTAGGTTATGATAAAACTGAGCTAATTGGTAATAAACACTCTATTTTAAGACATGAAGATACTCCAGATGAATTTTATGAGCATATGTGGAAACAAATAAGTTCAGGAAAAGTTTATAAATCAGAGATTAAGAATAGAAAGAAAAATGGAGATATTTATTGGGCAAACCTTTCAATTACTCCTGTTTTTGACAATGAAGATAATATTGTAAACTATACAGCTATTAGACAAGATATTACAGATAATAAAAAGCTTGAACTCTTATCAATAGAAGATGATTTAACAAAACTTTATAATAGAAGATATTTTAATGAGATTATTGAAAAAGAAATAAGAAGAGTAAAAAGAGAAGATATAAGTTTAAGTCTTCTTTCTTTAGATATAGATCATTTTAAAAAATACAATGATACATATGGACATCCAAAAGGTGATGAAATATTAAAAAGCGTTGCAAAAGCTTTAAAAGACTTAACATCAAGAGCAACTGATTATGTTTTTAGAGTTGGTGGTGAAGAGTTTTGTATCCTTTTTTCAGGATTAGATATTGAAGAGTCTTTAGTTTATGCAAAACAAATTGTTAAAAGTATTGAAGAACTTAAAATTGAACATTCTGCTAACTCAGCAAGTGAGTTTGTAACTATTTCAGCTGGTTTAATAGTTCAAAAATCTGAATATATTATAAATCAAGAAGAGTTATATAAAGCCTCAGATAAAGCCTTATATAAAGCAAAGGTTAATGGTAGAAATCAAGTTTATTTATCAAATAAATCTAAATAGTCTTGACAAATTTAAAATTATTAAATATACTTTGCACATAAATTACATAGGAGAGAAAATGAAAATTTTTGATTTTTACAATAATCATTTTATAAAAAGTGTTAACTCTCTTCTGCTTCTTAAAATCTCTCTCTAATTATCAAAATTAGACTTCACATATTTAAATCAAATATAAAATAAATCGTTATAGTTTTCTTTTTTATAAAATAAAAAAAGATATAATATTGCATATTTTAAAGGGTATATACAATGGATAAGAATAAAATTATAGTTTTCGATACTACATTAAGAGATGGTGAACAATCTCCTGGTTGTTCAATGAATACAGAAGAAAAAATAAAAGTTGCTTTACAGTTAGAAAAATTAGGTGTAGATGTAATTGAAGCTGGTTTTGCTGCTGCAAGTCCAGGTGATTTTGATGCAGTTTCAAGAATTGCAGAAGTTGTTAAAAACTCTTCAATTTGTTCTTTAAGTAGAGCAGTTGAAAATGATATTAAACAATCAGGTTTAGCAGTTTCAAAAGCACCATTACATAGAATTCACACGTTTATTGCAACAAGTCCAATTCACATGCAATACAAGTTAAAAATGTCACCTGATGAAGTAATTAAAAGAGCAGTTCATGCGGTTGAGTATGCTAGAACATTTGTTGATGATGTAGAGTTTTCATTAGAAGATGCAGGAAGATCAGAGATTCCATTTATGAAAGAAGTTATGGATGCTGTAATAAATGCAGGAGCTTCAACTATTAACTTACCTGATACAGTTGGATATAGATTACCAAATGAATTAGGTGCAATGGTAAAAGAGTTATCTGAATTTGCAGGTGATAGAGCAAGAATTTCTGTTCATAATCACAATGACTTAGGATTAGCAACAGCAAACACTTTAGCAGCAGTTGCAAATGGAGCTAGACAAATTGAAGTAACAATCAATGGTTTAGGGGAAAGAGCTGGTAACTCATCTTTAGAAGAAGCTGTGATGGCTATTAAAACTAGAAAAGATGCCTTTGGTGAATTATACACAACAATTAATACACCTGAAATTTACCCAACTTCAAGGTTAGTTGCAACTATCACAGGTGTTGAGCCACAACAAAATAAAGCAATCGTTGGTAAAAATGCATTTGCTCATGAAAGTGGTATTCACCAAGATGGTGTATTAAAACACCAAGAAACATATGAAATTATGAAGCCTGAAGATGTAGGTGTATTCAAAGATTCAACTTTAATCTTAGGTAAACACTCAGGAAGAGCTGCATTTAGAGATAAAATTGAACATTTAGGGTTTGACAAAGTAACAGATGAAGAGTTAAACTCTGCATTTGAAAAATTCAAAGTATTAGCTGATAAGAAAAAAGAAGTAACTGATGATGATATTAGAATGTTAATTACTGACGAGTCTTTAAATAGCGCTAAAACTTATGAGTTAGTTGGATTACAAATCTCTGATTGTTCAAATGGTTTACCAACAGCAGCAGTTTCAATTAAACACAATGATGATGTAATGAGTGATGCAAATATTGGTAATGGTACAATGGATGCAATCTTTAAAACTATTGATAGATTAACAGGAATAAATGGAGATCTTCAAAGTTATAATGTAACTTCAGTTACAGAAGGTAAAGACGCACTTGCAAAAGTTACAACAAGAGTAACATTTGATGATGAATCACCATCTTTTGTGGGACATGGTTTAAGCGTAGATACAATGCTTGCAACTGCAAAAGCTTACTTAGGAAGTGTTAACTCTTACCTTTCTCAAAAAGAAAGATTATCAAAGAAAAACGAACACCAAGTTTAATATTATAAAGTAGATTTTCTACTTTATAATAATCTCTTACATATTTAAAAATAACTTAACTTAAAAACTCAACTTTATCCAACAATTCAGTAAAAACAATGTAAAATAGATCTATTAACTAAAGTTAAAATAATTTTAGGATTAGTAGGAGACATAAAATATATGATGCAATTTAACTTCTTTTTGAAGCTATTAAAAGAGTCATTTAGGGATTTAATTCCCATAGTTGTAGTTATTCTATTCTTTCAACTAGCAATTATCCAAGCTGTACCCGAAGGATGGGTTAGCACTGCGATTGGATTAGGTATTGTTGGTGTTGGTTTAGCTATTTTTTTACAAGGGCTTGAAATAGGAATATTTCCTGTTGGAGAAGGCTTAGCAAAAAACTTTGCCAAACATGGCAGTATGGCATGGGTACTGTTTTTTGGTTTTTTAATTGGTTTTGGTACTACAATAGCAGAGCCTGCGCTTGCTGTTATTGCAGATAAAGCAGCCTCAATTTCTAGTGGTCGTATTGATGCCACTATGCTTAGACTTGTTGTTGCTGGCTCAGTTGGATTTGCTATTTTCTTAGGTGTTTATAGAATTTATAAGGGACACCCAATTCATTACTATATAATTGTTGGATATTTATTAGTAGTAAGTGTAACATTCTTTGCTCCAAAAGAGATTATTGGTCTTGCATATGATTTAGGTGGAGTTACAACTTCAACAGTTACAGTTCCTTTAGTAGCTGCACTTGGTATTGGTCTTGCTTCAACTATAAAAGGAAGAAATCCGGTTATTGATGGATTTGGTCTTATTGCTTTTGCCTCATTAACCCCAATGATTTTTGTACAGATTTATGGTATTGCAGTTTATAATCTAGTTGATGCTAAAGCTGTTGCTGAAGTTACTGTTCAAGCTGCTGTATCAAGTAATGCTGATATTTCAATTAGTTCAGTTATAAATGGTATTTTATCTGTTGTAAAAGATGTAGCACCTATTTTATTAATTATTCTTTTCTTCCAGTATGCTGTATTAAAAAAGAGCATTGAAAATGTTAAGACAGTATTTTTAGGTTTTGGTTTAGTAATTATTGGACTTTATGCATTTATTTTAGGACTTGAAATGGGTCTATTCTCTCTTGGAGAGACTATGGCTTATCAACTTACAAAATCTGATTCAATCTTAATGATTTATGCTTTTGCATTTGCTATTGGTTTTTCAACTACTATGGCTGAGCCAGCTCTTATGGCAATTGCTAAAAAAGCAAAAGATATTTCAGATGGTAAAATTAATGATTTTGTATTAAGAATATTTGTTGCAGGTGGTGTTGCTATTGGTATTGCTTTAGGTGCATTTAGAATTGTAGATGGTGGGCATATTCACTACTATATTATTGTTGGATATCTTGTAGTAATTATTCTTACATTTATTGCTCCTAAGTATATTATTCCTATTGCTTATGATAGTGGTGGGGTTACTACTTCAACTGTTACAGTTCCTTTAGTTGCTGCACTTGGTATTGGTCTTGCTACAAATATTGAAGGAAGAAGTCCTCTTATTGATGGATTTGGTCTTATTGCTTTTGCATCTTTATTCCCAATGATTACAGTAATGCTTTATGGTATTATCACTGAGAAAATTGGTGTTAAATCTGATACTGAAATCGAAAAAGAAGAGTTATTAAAAGATGCATTAATTGATGCTGAGAATATGGATTTAGCAACTGTAAATATTGATGGTTCATCAGTTAGACATTCATTAGACTTAGAGTTTAGTGCAGTTGTTATTATTGTTCCTGTAGATAAAAAACTAGATGCAATTGCAGCAGCACATAAAGCAGGAGCTTCAGGTGTTACTGTTTTAAGAGCAGATGGAATAGGTCTTGAAGAGATGGCCAACTTCTATAGAACAAATTTTGAAGCAAATGATACTTTACTTCTTTTCTTACTTCCTAAGTATTTAGTAAATGGTGTTATTAAATCAATAATTCATTCATTACATATTACAACTACAGGAAAAGGTATAGCTTTTGCTTTCCCTTTAACTCATATGAAAGGTATCTCTTTATCAAAAGAGGATATTTTTAAAGAAAAAGCATATGAAGTTAAAATAGATAAAGATGAAACTAAAGAGAAAGAGAATGAAAATGATAGAAGCGAACAACTTAAATCAGATTCAAAATAGTATTAATACAGGGGAACCTGTATTAATATATTTTTCAGGAGAAAACTGTTCTGTTTGTAAGGTTTTAAAACCAAAAGTTGAGAAAAGTGTAAAAGAAGAGTTTTCAAGATTTGTGATGTATGAAGTAAAAACAGATATACATAAAGAACTTACAAGCCATTTTACGGTATTTTCTATTCCTACAATATTGGTCTATTTTGATACAAAAGAGTTTAGAAGGTATGGAAGAAATATGTCTATTCCTTTATTTCTTGAAGAGTTAAGAAGACCTTATACTTTAATGTGTGAGTAAGGATATATGAAAAGAACACTTTTAATTTTTCTTTTAGTATTTATTGCAATGCAAGCAATACAAACTGAACAAAAAAACTATGCTGTTGAAAAAACTTTAGAGATTAAAGCTCCTGATGATATTATGACAATGTTTAAACAATCTTGTTATGATTGTCATTCAAACGAAGTAAACTGGCCTTGGTATTCAAATATTGCACCTTTTTCTTGGATTATTAGTGATCATGTAAATGATGGAAGAAAGTGGTTAAACTTCTCAGAGTGGGAAAACTACACTCAAGAAGAGAAAGAAAAGAAATTAAAAGGTATTTACAGAACAGTTTATGCAGTTATGCCTTTAAACTCATATCTTTGGCTTCATGAAGAAGCTGATCTTACAAAAGAGCAAAGAAAGCAAATAAGAGATTGGACGGGAGTTAGAAAGTAACGTGAGAGAAGAAGTAGCAGAACTTTTAGATAATAAAAAAACACTATTAACAATCACATATTTTAAACTTCAAGAACTTTTTGAAAAAAAGTATGGTGAAAATACAGTAGTTCTTATGGAAATAGGAACATTTTTTGAGGTTTATGAAGTTAATAATGATGAAATGCAAATAGGAAAAGCGAAAGAAATAGCTGAACTATTAAATATTCAATTAACAAGAAAAAATAAAACTATCTTAGAGAATTCTGCTGAAAATCCTATTATGGCAGGTGTTCCTGCTATATCTTTTGATAAGCATCTTGCAAGAATTATTGCAGAGCAAAAATACACAGTTGTAGTAATAAGACAAAAGGGAGTTCCTCCAAAAGTTACAAGATATTTAGATACTGTTGTAAGTCCAGGAACTAACTTTGATTTTGTAATTGACCAAGATGAAAACAATATTACATCACTAGTTATTGAGCAAATAAAAGGTATTTATTTAGTTGGATATAGTGCTATTGATGTAACTACTGGTAAGTGCTACTACAACGAGGTTCATGGAACAAGTGAAGATAAGTTTTATGCTTTAGATGAAGTGTTTAATTATATGAATATGCATAAAACAAATGAAGTTATTGTAAGTTTTGCTGATAAAAGTATAAATCAAAAAGAAGTAATAGATTACTTAGAGCTAAACTTAAAAACTTTTCATATAGGCTCTTTTCGACCTAAAATAAATTACCAAAATGAACTATTTAAAAATGTATTTGATATTCAGTCTTTATTAACTGCGATTGAGCATTTGGATATGGAAAGAGTTCCTTTAAGTACAGAAGCTTTAGCTGTTTTGATTGATTTTGTAATAGGTCATGATTCAAATATTATTCAAAAACTATCTCTTCCTCAAAAGTTAGATGTTGGAAAATATATCTATTTAGGAAACAATGCTTTAGAGCAGTTAAACATAATAGAAACAACTCATAATCCAAGCTTGATTAAGCTTATGAATAACACTTCTACTGCAATGGGAAAAAGACTTTTAAAGGAAAGATTAACTCATCCTGTAAAAGATAGCAAAGAAATATTAAGAAGATTTAATCTTTCAAAAGAGTTGTTTGATTATCACGGACCAATAGAAAATGAACTAGCAAATATCTATGATATTGAAAGATTAACTAGAAGAATTAAATTAAGTAGACTTCATCCTTTTGAACTAAACTATTTATATGATTCCCTTCTTAGTATAAAAGAAGTTGTAACTTTCATGGAAAACTATAAGTTTTTAACACCTCCTTGTAGTAGTGCAGAGCTTGGACTTTTTATTCAGTCAATTGATTCTACTTTTGATTTAACAGTATCTGGAAAGTATATGCTAAAAGATGTGGAAGCAAATATGGTTTGTGAGGGAATAAATACACAAATTGATGAGTTAAATACTCAAAATATTGAACTTTATTCAAAACTAGAACTACTTAGAAAACATATTTTAAAGTTTTTAAATGCAAATGATGAATCAAACTTTGTGAGTATAAATCGACTTGATAAAGAAGGTTTTTTCTTAACGATGACTAAAAATAGGTTTAATCTTATAAAAGAAGAGCTTTTAAATTCTCATATAATTATAGATGATGATTTACTTTTATTTAAAGATTTTAAGATAAAGGTGCAAACAAACTCAGTTAAGATTTTTTGTAGATTAACTGAGAGTGTAAGTGATAAATATGTACATAATCTAAAAAAAATAGTTGAATTAAATAAGTTAGTATTTAAAGAAAAACTAGTTGAGTTTGAAAAAAAGTTTTCTAAACTTTTAGAAGAATTAGTTCAGTTTATTGCTGAGGTTGATTTAACTGTATCAAATATCAAAACAGCTAAAAAATACAACTATACCTGTCCAAAAATAGTTAAAACAAAAGATGATGAAAATTTTATTGAGCTTATTGATTTAAGACATCCAATCATTGAAGCAAATGAAGAACAAGGTATTTATGTACCAAATGATATTATCTTAGGACAGTTATCTTATGCTTCAAAAGAGTATAAAGATAATGTGATTATCAAAAATTCAAATCCTGTAAATATCAAAGATAATAAAATGCATGGGGTTTTACTTTATGGTATAAACTCATCAGGTAAGTCTTCACTTATGAAATCAATAGGTATAGCAGTTATCTTAGCACAAGCTGGTTTTTATGTACCTGCAAAGTCTATGAGGTTTTCAATCTTTGATGCTGTTTATACTAGAATTAGTGGAGCTGATAATATAGCAAAAGGTTTATCATCATTTGCAGTTGAGATGTTGGAGCTTAAAAATATTTTTAATAGAGCAAGTAAAAAATCACTTATTTTAGGTGATGAAATTTCCCATTCAACTGAGACGATGAGTGGTTTAAGTATAGTTGCAAGTGCTATTTTAAAACTTGCAAAATTAGAGTCTATTTTTGTATTTGCCACACATTTACACCAACTTCCAGAAATAGAAGAGATTCAAAAACTTAAAAATATTATCTCATTGCATTTATCTGTTATGTATAAAGATGATGAAGATAAACTTATTTTTGATAGAAAACTAGCATATGGAAGTGGTTCATCTATGTATGGTTTAGAGTATGCAAGGTCACTTCATATGGACAGAGAGTTTTTAAGTGTAGCAAATGATATTAGAAAAAGATTAACAGATGATTATGATAAAATAGAAAGACTTACTCATAGAAAAACATCTAAGTATAATAAAAATGTTTTTGCTTCAACTTGCGTAAT
This sequence comes from Arcobacter pernae, assembly GCF_049472135.1. Taxonomy (NCBI): domain Bacteria; kingdom Pseudomonadati; phylum Campylobacterota; class Epsilonproteobacteria; order Campylobacterales; family Arcobacteraceae; genus Arcobacter; species Arcobacter pernae. Next base: position 34,460 of record NZ_JBMOVV010000003.1, on the reverse strand, counting down.
TTGTGGTAAGGCCTGTGATGATGTTCATCATATAAAAGAGCAAGCTAGAGCAAATAGAGATGGATTTATTGAACATATTAATGCAAATCATAAATATAATCTTATTCCATTGTGTAAAGAACACCATAAAATGGTGCATGATGGTAGTATAAATGTAAATGGATTTGTAGCAACTTCTAATGGACTAGAATTGCATTATACAATGGTAGAAAAGTAAAGAGAGTTAAAACTCTCTTTCTTTTTTTATTTTAAGTATATTTCTTATAAGTAAACCTATAAAAAACAAAGCAATCCCACCATTTAGTAAAAAGCCTTCCATATTTCCATCGTGATAGAAAATATATGAAAGTGCTATAAAAACAAGTGAAATTACTAAACACATATTAAAGTGCTTTGAAACCTTCTTCTAAGTCAAGTGTTCCTTCATAGAATGCTTTTCCTACAATAACACCTGCAATATTTCCGTTTTCTTTACAGTTTGTGATGTCATTTATATCTTTTACTCCACCTGAAGCAATAGTATCAACTCCAGAAGCTTTAGCAATTGATTCTGTAAACTCAACATTTACACCACAAAGCATACCATCTTTAGAAATATCTGTACAAATGATAGCTTCAACACCTGCATTTGCAAACTCTTTTGCTAAATCAGTTGCCTTCATAGTTGAAACTTCTGCCCAACCTTCAACAGCAACCATTCCATTCATAGCATCAATTCCAACAGCAATAGGGTATTTTGCTGCCATATCTTTTACAAATTGTGGATCTTTTACCGCAATAGAACCTAAGATAAGTCTATCAATTCCAAGTTCTACATACATCTTGATAGTCTCTTCATCTCTGATACCACCACCAACTTCGATTTTTAGATTACAGTTTTCTTTGATTTTTTTGATTTGTTCTAAGTTTGCTGGTTCACCTGCAAACGCACCGTTTAAGTCAACTACATGAACCCATTTAGAACCTAATTCTTCAAATCTTTTTGCAACTTGCCAAGGCTCATCTGAATAGATTTTTGCACTATCCATAAGTCCTTTACTTAATCTTACAGCTTTCCCGTCTTTTAAATCAATCGCTGGTAAAATATCCATACTTTTAATGTCTCCTGTTTTTATAATTCTTCTTTTCTTTTTAGCATAAATTTTCTATTGTTTCATCAATAGTTTTGTATTTAAATTCAAAACCTAAATCCATAAGGTTTTTAGGAATAGCGCTTTGTCCATCAGTTAGAACTTTTGCACCTTCACTAAATATTATATTTAAAACAAATTCAGGTAATGGAAGTATAGTAGGTCTTTTTAGTGTTTTTCCTAAAGCAAGTGTTAAACCTTTATTTGTAGTTGGATTAGGAGCTGTCAAATTAAAAATGTTTTCATGATTGTTTTCAATTACAAATTTATAAGCATTTAGTAAATCTTCAATATGAATAAAACTAAAAGCTTGCTTTCCACTTCCAATAACACCACCAAGTCCAAGTTTAAAAGGAGTTAACATTTTTTCTAAAGCACCACCATCTTTTCCTAAGACTATACCAAATCTAAAGATAGATACTTTTGTACTTTCACTTCTTGCTTTTAAGGCTTCTTCTTCCCAATCTTCAGCTAATTTCCCTAAAAAGTCACTAGTATGAATTCCATTTTCATCATATGTTTGTTTATTATCATAAATACCAACTGCTGATGTTGATATAAGTTGTGATGGCTTGTTTTCAACTTTATTTATAGCTTCAACTATTGCTTTTGTTGTATCAATTCTACTTGAATAAAGTAGCTTTTTATAACTCTCACTCCATCTATTTATGATATTTGCTCCTGCAAGATTTATAATTATATCACTTTGATTTATTATCTCTTGCAGTCTTTGCTGATTTGATAAGTCACCTCTAGCAATAGGCAATATTTCATAACCTAAATCTGTAAAATACCTTTTAAGATTTGTTCCTACAAATCCACTTGATCCTGTTATTGCTATTGTTTTCATTGTGACTCCTTTAAAAATTATTTAATTTTTATAAAGTTTTCTAAAATCTTAATTCCATTATCATGAGATTTTTCTGGATGTGGTTGGAATCCATAAACATTATCTTTATTTACAGCACTTGCAAACTCATATCCATAGATTGTCTTACCTATAATATTTTCTTCTCTTGTTTGAGCATGGTAAGAGTGAACAAAATATAAATATGGATTTTTAAGTCCTTCAAATAAAGCATGTTCTTTATTTATAATTGTATTCCATCCCATATGTGGAACTTTCATATCTTCATGCATTTTAGATTTGTCAAACTTTACTACTTCTCCATCAATTAAACCAAGACCTTCCGTATGCCCGAATTCCTGAGAACTTTCAAATAAAAGTTGCATACCAAGACAAATACCAATCATAGGTTTTCCAGTTTTAGAAAACTCATAAATTGCTTCTTTCATACCTGTCTCATTTAGGTGTTCCATTGCATCAGCAAAAGCTCCAACTCCTGGTAATATTACTCTGTCAAAATTCTTTAGTTCATTTGGGTCTTTTACAATTGAAGCTTTTGCATCAATTAGGTGACAAGCATTATAAACACTTGCTAAGTTTCCCATATTATAATCAATAATTCCTATCATATATACCCTTTAATAAAAACTTATTATACTAAAGTTTTGCATCAGCTAGGGTTAAAGAGAATAGTACTTGATTATTTCTTTTCTCTAAAGCTTTTTTTGCTTCTTTAATTGTAGCACCAGTTGTGATTAAATCATCACATAAAATTGTCGTTTGATTGGATATTTTTGTACATTTAAACTTACGGGGATTTTTCTGTCTAAATTCAAGGTCTTTTCCTGCATATTTGACTATATTTTGTGCTTTTAAGCAGTTGTATTTAGGCTTTATATTTTGTGAGTTTAAATACCGTGCTAATATTGCTGTATGTGAAAACTCATGCCTTACATGATCATCAATAGGAATGGCAAGAATATTTTGAAAATAAGTAAAATTTTGTGCAAATTTAAAAAATGATAACTTAGCTAAAAGATTAAAAACTATATCCCCGTGAAAATAGTATTTAGAACTAATAAGTTCTTCTATATCACTTAAAGCATAAAAAGAGTAGTTAAAAAAATCTTTTTCTATTTCTCTTTTATGAAAAGAGGCTTGAAGTAGGGTGTTTTGACATTTTTTACAAATGATTTGAAAGCTTAGATTTTCACATAATATACATTTCATAATAAGTATAATAACATAAAAAATTATAATGATATGGTAAATTAAGAAGATTTAAAGTAAAAATTGAATTTAAATAAGGTATAAAGTATATAAATAAAAGAGATACTGAAGATATATTATATCTTCAGTACAGCCATAAATGCTTCTTGTGGTACATTTACTTTACCAATAGCTTTCATTCTTTTTTTACCGGCTTTTTGTTTCTCTAATAGTTTTCTTTTTCTAGTGATATCACCACCGTAACATTTTGCAGTAACATTTTTCCCCATAGACTTTACAGTTTCTCTAGCAATAATATTTGTTCCAATTGATGCTTGAACTGCAACTTCAAAAAGTTGTCTAGGAATTAATTCTTTAAGTGCCTTAATAAACTCTCTTCCTCTTGATACTGCTTTATCTTCAGGAACGATAATAGATAGTGCATCCACTACTTCACCTGCAACTCTAATATCAAGTTTTTTAAGCTCACCTGGTCTAAATCCAATTGGTTCATAATCAAATGAAGCATAACCTTTTGTTGTTGATTTTAGTTTATCATAGAAGTCCATAACAATTTCGTTCATTGGAATATCATACTCTAATAAAACTCTTTTTCCTAAGTAATCCATTTTTATTTGGATTCCTCTTTTGTCATTAAGAAGTTTGATTACATTTCCTAAAAACTCATCAGGAACTAAAATAGTAGCTTTTACATATGGTTCAAAAATAGTATTTATATAGTTTGGTTCTGGTAACTCAGAAGGGTTTTGAATAACAACTCTTTCCCCATCACTTTTTTCTACTTCATAAACTACTGTTGGTGCTGTTGCAATTAAATCAAGATTAAATTCTCTTTCTAATCTCTCTTTAATAACTTCCATGTGAAGCATACCTAAGAAACCTGTTCTAAATCCACTTCCAAGTGCAGCTGAAGATTCTGGCTCAAAAGATATCGAAGAGTCGTTTAATTGAAGTTTTGTAAGTGCTTCTCTTAAGTCTTCAAATTTATCTGTTTCAATTGGGTAAATACCAGCAAATACAAATGGTTTTGCTGGTTCAAATCCATCAATTGCTTCTAATGTTGGGTTTTTAGCATCAGTCATTGTATCACCTACTGCAATACCATCTAATGTTTTAAGTCCTAGTACTACAATCCCAATTTCACCTGTTTTTATTTCAGTTGTTTTTTGTCTTTTTATTGGATGTGGATACATTAAGTCAAGTACAGGATGTTCTACTTTTGTATTCATCATTTTAAGTAATTGACCTTTTTTTATACTTCCATCATATACTCTTACAAGTGCTAAGGCACCTAAATAGTTATCAAACCAAGAGTCATAAATAAGTGCTTTTGTAGGTGCATTTTCATCACCTGTTGGTGCAGGAACTCTATCTACAATTGAATCAATTAAGTCCTTAACTCCAAGACCTGTTTTAGCAGAAATTAGATTGTGTTCTGTACAGTCAAGTCCAACAGCTTCTTCAGTCTCTTCAAGTACTCTATCTGGGTCAGCAGATGGTAAGTCAATTTTATTTACTACTGGTAAAAGTTCTAAGTCATTATCAAGTGCAATATAAACATTTGCAATTGTTTGAGCTTCAACACCTTGTGTTGAGTCAACAATAAGTAAAGCACCTTCAGATGAAGCTAGAGATCTACTTACTTCATATGAAAAGTCTACGTGCCCTGGTGTGTCAATAAGATTTAGAACATATTTTTGTCCATCTTTTTCATAATCTAGTCTTACACTTTGAGCCTTGATAGTAATACCTCTTTCTTGTTCAATGTCCATAGTGTCCATCATTTGTGATGACATTTCTCTATCACTAACAGCTCCACACTCTTGTATGATTCTATCAGCAAGAGTTGATTTACCATGGTCAATATGAGCGATAATACTAAAGTTTCTAATATTTTCTTGCAAAGTTAATCCTATTATTTTTAGTTATATATTCGCGATTATATCTAAAATTATGTAAGTTTATAGTTAAAAGAAAAAATAAGGGATTTTATAAGATTTAGAGATTATCTAAATCTTATAAATTTGAGAGATTATTGATTAATAAGTCCAGTAACTCTTCTGTTTTGTGCTCTACCTTCTGCTGTATCATTTGTAGCAATTGGTCTAGTCTCACCATACCCAACAGCAGTAAGTCTTGAAGCTTCAATACCAGTTTTTATAAGCTCTTTTACAATTGAGTTTGCTCTTCTAAGTGATAAAATTTCATTATATTTTTCACTACCTTTAGAGTCTGTGTGAGCTTCAATTGTAGCAGATAAGTTACTATTTTCTTTTAAGATTTTAGAGAAACTTGAAATTTGATTTTCATACATATCTTTCACATCAGCTGAGTTGTAATCAAAATTTATTTTTAAATCAACAGTTGCTACACAACCACTTTCATTAACTTTTACACCTTTTGAAGTATCAGGACATAAATCTAATCTATTTACAACACCATCTTTATCATCATCTAATTCACATCCATTTTTATCTACTTCTACACCTGGTAATGTATTTGGACATAAATCTTTAGAGTTTAAAACGCCATCTCTATCATCATCTTTATCTTCTACAACAACAGGCTTAATCTCTTCCTCTTCAACTACAGGAATTTTTGCAACGATTGGTTCATTATATTTTTTTCCAAGAGGCATTGCTAAACCTAAAGTATACATAAAGTCATTTCTACTGTTTTCAAAAGAGTATAAATGTCTTAAATCTCCTTTTACGGCAATACCATAATAAGGAATATCATATCTTAAACCAGCACCCCAATTAAAGAATATTGAGTCTTCATTTTCACCTAATTCTTGAGAAACATCTTGGTTTCCAAGTCCTGCAAGACCATAAGCTGAAAGCTTATCAGTAATTCCATATTTTTTAACGGCATTTAAAAAGATTCTATTCATGTTTGTATTAGAACCACTCTTATATTCAACACTTTGGCTTCTAATAAAACCTAACTCTACTTGATCAATCATCATATTATCTAGGTTTTTAGCTATTGATAAACCACCATTTAAATAGTTGTCATCTTTTAATTTATTACTTGAGTCACTTAAAATTCCTGCTGCATATCCTGTAACTTCATATCCATATTCATTACTTGGATTACTCGCTGCAAATAATAAAGAAGATGAGATTACTGATGCGAAAATAAGTTTTTTCATCAAAATCCTTTTGAAATAATTTGGTAAATTATATCATAAAGTATTTACATAAAAAGTTAAATAATAGAAAATAAGATAAAAAAATAAGATTAAATATTAGTAAAAAAGGAAATTTATTAAAAATCCTTTTTTTACTAAACTATTTTGTAATTACAGCAGTAACTCTTCTGTTTTCTGCTCTACCTTCAACAGTTTTATTAGTTGCAATTGGTCTTGTTTCACCATATCCAATAGCTGTTAATCTTGAAGGATCAATATTTTGAGCTTTTAGTGCTTCTACAGCAGATGCAGCTCTTCTTTCTGATAGTTTTTGATTATATTCATTTGAAGCAGTTGAATCAGTATGTGCTTCAATAGTAGCTTTTAATTTGTTATATTTTTTTAGAACTTTAGCAAATTCAATGATTTTAGAATCATATGTATCTTTTATTACAGATGAATCAACATCAAAATTGATTTTTAAATCAACTAAAGTTATGCAACCTAAATCATCTACTTGTGCACCTTTCATAGTGTCAGGACATTTGTCTTTTTCATCAATAATACCATCTTCATCTGTATCTTTTGGTACAATCTTCATAGGCTTTTTTTCTACAATTTTAATAGGAACAGGCACAGGCTTATTAACTTTTATAAATGAGTAAGCTAAACCCATTGTTGCTAATAAAGTATTATCTCCATGGTCTGTTTCAATTAGATGTCTTAAATCAAATTTAAAATCTAAACCATCAGTAATATTATATTTTACCCCAGCTCCATAATTTGCAAATATACTATCTTCATTTCCAGCATATTCATCATCAAAAAACTCATATCCTAGACCAGCAAGAGTATAAAGAGAAACATCAGAATTAATTTCATAATTTTTTACAACATTTGTAAATACTCTTAATATTCCAGTGTCTCTGTTTGCAACTTTTTTATAGTCAACATCTTCAATGGTTTGTAAAAAACCTATTTCAACTTGGTCAATAAAAGAATCGCCAAGCGTATTTATCCCAATAGTTAGCCCTGCATTAGAAAAATGATCTTCTAAATCAGTATTATGTTCAGCTATAGAAGCACCAATAATAGGAGTTACCTCGTATTTATACTCGTTGTTTGCAGCAAACATCATTGTTGCACATACAATTGATGATAATAATACTTTTTTCATGATGTATCCTTTTTTAGTATTCTTATAAATTATAACAGTATGAATATTGAAGTATTATTAAGCAAATTATAAAGATAAAAAAAGGGACACAGAAAACCTGTGTCCCTTTTTATTTGTGTATGTATCTAAAATTATTTAGAAATTACAGCAGTAACTCTTCTATTCTCTGCTCTACCTTCAGCAGTTTTATTAGTTGCAACTGGTTTTGTTTCACCATAACCAACAGCATTTAATCTAGAAGCATCAACATTTAATTCAGTTAAAGCTTTAATTGTTGAGTTCGCTCTTTTTTGAGATAATTTTTGATTATAAGCTTTGCTTCCAATTGAGTCAGTATGAGCTTCAATTGTTGCTTTTAATTTTGTGTTGTTTTTCATAACATTTGCAAATTCTACAATTTTTGAAGAGTATTGCTCTTTAATTTTTGCAGAGTTATTGTCAAAGTTAATTTTTAAATCAACTAATGTCATACATCCTACAGTGTCAACTTTTGCATCAGCCATAGTATTTGGACATTGGTCTAATCTATTAACTACACCATCTTTATCATCATCTAATTCACAACCTTGTGCGTTTACGATTGCATTTGCAACTGTATTAGGACATTTGTCATTTGCATCAATTACACCATCGTTATCTGAATCAAGTGGTGCAGGCTCTATTACTTTTTCTACAACTGGAGCTGGAGCAGCAACTTTTCCAAATGGAATTGATAATCCAACATTGTATAATAAAGTATTATCACCATGGTCAGTTTCAATAGCATGTCTTAAATCAACTTTAACAGCCATATCTTCATAGAACTTGATTTTTACACCAGCACCATAGTTACCAAAAAGTCCATTTTCATTACCAGCAAATTCATCTTCAAAGTACTCAACACCTGCACCTACTAATGCATATAAGCTGTAAGTTGAGTTTAATTCGTACTCTTTGATTAAGTTAGTAAATACTCTTGTAACACCTGTGTCTCTATTTGCTACATTTTGATAGTTTACATCTTCAATTGATCTTAAGAAACCAACTTCTACTTGATCAAAAATTGAATCAGTTTGATTAAATCCAATTGCAAGACCAGCACTTCCATAAGATTTTGGTAAGTCTGTATTATGCTCAGCAAATGCTGTTGAATACATTGGAGTAATTTCGTATTTGTACTCAGCTGCGTTTGCAGATAGCATCATTGATGCACATGCAATTGTAGATAGAATGATTTTTTTCATAATTTATCCTTGTTTGATAATTTTCAAAATTATAACAATAAATGTATTGATTTATTATTAAGCAATAAAAATTGAATTTACAGATTCGTTATTATGGATTCTTCTGATAGTTTCACCTATCATAGTTGAAGCCGATAAAACAGTAATCTTTTTAGCATTTTTTTGTGTAGGAATTGTGTCTGAAACAACTAATTCGTCTAATACACCTTTTTCAATTCTGTCATAAGCAGGTCCTGATAGTACTCCGTGAGTACAACATGCCATTACAGAATTTGCACCTTTTTTCTTTAATACTTCTGCCGCTTTTACTAAAGTTCCAGCTGTATCTACCATATCATCTACAAGTATAACATCTTTCCCTTTTACTTCACCAATGATATTCATTACTTCAGATACATTTGCTTTTTCTCTTTTTTTATCAACAATTACTAAGTCATATCCTAATTTATCAGCATAAGATCTAGCTCTTGCAACACCACCAATATCTGGGCTTGCAATAATTGGGTTTTTTAAGTTTTTAGATCTGATATAGTTTACAAATAAAATTGAACCAAATAAGTTGTCTGCTGGAATGTTAAAGAAACCTTGAATTTGTGCTGCGTGTAAATCAATAGTTACAACTCTATCAATTCCTGCTGCTTCTAATAAATCAGCTGTTAATTTTGCTGTAATTGGAACTCTAGGAGCTGCTTTTCTATCTTGTCTTGCATAACCGTAGTATGGAATTACTGCTGAAATTGACTTAGCACTTGATCTTTTTAGTGCATCAACCATAATTAGAAGTTCCATTAAGTTATCATTAGCTGGAGCACAAGTTGGTTGAACGATAAATACATCTTGACCTCTTACACTCTCTGTAATTTGAACAGAGATTTCTCCATCACTAAATCTATTTAAAGTAGCACTTGAAACTGGAACACCTAAATATTCCGCAACCTTTTCTGTAAACTCAGGGTTTGCTGAACCACTAAAAAGCTTAAATGTTGACATATAATTTTCCTTGAATGATTGTTGTTAGTATGTCGTGATTTTATCTAAAGAGTACTTAATGAAATGTTAGGTGTTTTTTTATAGTTTAGTTTAAGTTTTAAAATCAAAAATAAGATTAGAATATAATCTAATCTTATTTTATATTAAATTATTTTGAAGCTTCAATCCATCCACTTCCAATAACTTTTTCGTTATCGTAAAATACAGCAAGTTGTCCTGCTGCAACACCAAATGCTGGTTCATTAAGTTTAATAATTGCTTTATTATTTTTAATTTCAACTTCACAAGGGCTTGAAGCTGCTCTATATCTTAATTTTACAGTAGCTTTAAAATTATTTTCTTTAATAAACATGTTAAGGTTATTTGCAATAACTTCATTAACTTCTAATGCAGCTTTTTTACCAACTGTAATAGTATTGTCTTTTGCATTTAGTTTTGTAACAAAGTGAGGCTCTTGGGCTGCATAAACTGTAAATCCTCTTCTTTTACCTATAGTGTAATGAGCATATCCTTTGTGTTCACCAACTACATTTCCTTCTTCATCTAAAACTTTTCCTGGTTGGTCAATATTTGCATGTCTTTTTATTACATCTGTATATACAGTTTCAACAAAACAAATCTCTTGAGACTCATTTTTTTCTGTAATTCTTTTGTAAGCAACATCAAGTTCTGCTCCGAACTTTAAGATATCTTCTTTTTTATAAGTACTTAAAGGAAACATCATAAAAGCTAGTGCATCAGGGCTTACTTGTGATAAAAAGTAGCTTTGATCCTTAGTTTTATCATCAGCTTCATAGAAAAATTTTCCATCTGTTTTAGCATAATGTCCTGTTGCTAGGAACTGGGCTCCATGACTTTTTGCAAAGTCTAACATAGCACCAAATTTAATTTGTCTATTACATTTTACGCATGGATTAGGTGTAGTTCCTTCTAGATATGAGTCTACAAAATAATCATAAACTTCTTTAGAAAAATCATCTGCTAAATCTAAAATATGATATTTGATGCCTAAAAATTTTGCAACATCTTCGATATAAGCTAGATTTTTTTCATGGTATCCATCGGTTCTATTGTGAAGTTTTAAATAACAACCTTCAACTTCAAATCCATCTTTTTGTAGCATATAAGCTGTAACTGACGAATCAATTCCTCCACTCATACCTACCATTACTTTTTTTTTGTTCATTTTTATCCTTTTTATTTATTTAAAAGGAATAATCACTGACTCTCTATTTGCCCAATTTTATGAGGGACATTTATGTCCTTCTTTTTTACTATTAAAAATATAATATTTAATCTTGGTTTTAGGCGCATCTTGAAAGGATCGCTTTCTTCCATATTTAATCTTAATGTTAGGGATTAAGATAAAGCGGAATTATAGCATTTAAAAATATTTTATGGGATTATTTGGATTATTTTGTAAAGATTGTAGCAGGGGAGTTTCCCCATGCTAATATATTTAGATTTTAAATGAGTTTTTTTATGAGTAATAATTACTAATAAAACCACCACCTAAACAGTAATCACCTTCATATAAAACAAGACTTTGTCCTAATGTTACAGCTCTTTGTGGTGTATCAAATTTAACTAGAACTCTATTTTCATCTGCTTCAACAACTGTACAAGCTTGTTTGTGTTGTCTATATCTAACTTGAGCCATTAATTTATCACCAACTTTTGGAGCCTCTTCAAGTACCCAATGCATATGACTAGCTTCTGTATATTCACTCATAAGCAGTGGATGGTTTGTATCTTGAACAACTGTTAGTGTATTATTTTTAATATCTTTTTTGGCAGCATACCATGCTTTGTGAGTATTGTTTTCACCTTCAAGTTCTTTAATCCCACCAAGACCAATACCTTTTCTTTGACCTAATGTGTAACAAATAAGACCTTTATGCTTCCCTAAAACTTTTCCATTCTCATCTATAATATCACCAGGAATAGCTTTTAGATGCTGTGTAATAAAATCATCAAATCTTTGGTTTCCAATAAAACAAATACCAGTACTGTCTTTTTTATCACTTACAGGTAGATTATGCTCTCTTGCAATTTCTCTAACTTCTTTTTTAGTTAAATCTCCAAGTGGAAACATAGCATGAGAAAGCTGTTCACTAGTTAATGCATGTAAAAAATAACTTTGGTCTTTTGAACTATCTTTTGGAGTATCTAATACAAAATGGTCTTTATGTTTACCAATTTTTGCATAATGTCCCATTGCAATGAAATCAGCACCCATTTGTTTTGCTTCATTTAAAAATACATTAAATTTAATTTCTCTATTACATAAAATATCAGGGTTTGGAGTAAGACCTTTTTTTAGACCTTCTAAAAATACATCAAAGACTTTATTTCTATATTCTGCAACAAAGTCTTTACCTTTTACTTCAATTCCTATTACTTCTCCAACTTTTTTTGCATCTTCAAACTCTATTCTATTAGGACATTGGCTTCCTTTGATTCCATACTCCCAATTTCGCATGAATAAGCCAACTACGTCATAACCTTGTTGTTTTAATAGTAATGCTGTAACAGAAGAATCAACACCACCTGACATTCCAACAACTACTTTTTTCTTCATTCTTTACCTTTCTAGAAATAAAAATTTATATATGATTTATTTTTTAATTTAAGAATATTACATACTCTTTATATAGTTTAAAGGAATAATCACTGATTCTCTATTTGCCCAGCCTTTGTGAGGGATAATAAGTTGTTCTGTATTAATTTTTTTCTTATCAAAAAATATAATATCTATATCCAATGTTCTAGGCGCATCTTGAAAGGATCGTTTTCTTCCAAATCTATTCTCTAATCTTTGCATGTTTTTAAGAAACTCGTTAGGTGCAAGATTAGTTTTAATTACTATTATACCATTTAAAAAGTCATTTTGCTCTAAATAACCAAAAGGAGGATTTTTAAGCAATGGACTTGTCATAAGTATATCAAATTTAGTGTTTTGACTTAAAGATAAGAATAACTTATCAAAAGTTTTTTTAACATCACCAATATTACCCCCTATACCTATAGTTACAGTATATCTTTTTTTAGACTCTCTTTTTGAATAAAAAGGAAAGTTAGAAGTTTTATAAAGGGTTAAATTTTCATTTAATTTTTTTTTCAAATTTCTCTCTTTTGAATTCTATTACAATTTAAAGAATAATTGCTTTACCATTTTTCATAACAACAGTGTCTTCAATTCTTACACCAAATTCATCTGGTAAATAAATTCCAGGTTCAATTGTAAACACCATGTTATCTTCAATAATTACATCAGATTTAGAATTAATATTTGGGAATTCATGAATGTCTAAACCAACACCATGACCTGTACTGTGTACAAAGTATTTTCCAAAACCAGCTTTTTCAATTATATCTCTTGTAAGTTTGTCTATTTGACTTGCTTTCATTCCAACTCTTGCATTCTCAATTGCATTTAATTGGGCTTTGTATACTAAATCATAAATCTTTTGATGTTTTTTATTTTTGAATTTTTGCTCTCTTTTAAAAGTGAAATTTTCAAAGTTTGCATTTGATGTGCATGTTCTATCAGAGCAGTATCTTTTGTACTTTACACCTGCATCTACTAAAAGTAGATTATTTAGTTTTAGTTTTTTACTAGTTGGTAGGGCATGAGGTTTGGCTGCATTTTTATTTATTGCAACAATTGGGTCAAAACTAAGTTCTAATTTTCCAGTTTGACTCATTTTTTCAATAGCTTTAAAATGTAAAAACTCTTCTGTTTGATTAAAACCATTTTTTCTAATATATTTAGCTAAATTATCAAAACCTTTTCTTCCTAATTTTGCAGCTTTTTTTAAATATTCAATCTCTTTATCAGACTTTATAATTCTTTTTTCTTTTGAAAAGTTTGCTTTTGGTATAAATTGAGTTTTCAACTCAGCAGTAAGATTTGTATAAGTAGCGTATTTAAAATCATTTGGATCAAAAACTATCTTTTTTATCTTATTCTTTTTTAATATTTCTTGAGCTGTAAGTATTAAATTGTTAGATTCTATAACTTCACAGTTTTTTGTATATTCTTGAGCTTCAATAGTATATCTAGCATCTGTAATAAAGTATTTATCTTCACCTAAATTTAAAAAAATCACATTGTCGCATGAAAAATTGGCTTCAAAGTAAATAGCATTTTCATTTAATAAAATAAAATTTTTCATAATCTCTCTTTCTTTGGTAGGGTTTAACATAAATTTAAATATAATCTTACCTAAATTTTATAAAAGGAATCTAATATGAAAATAGCAGTAATTCAAGGGCCAAACCTAAATATGTTAGGAATTAGAGAACAACATATTTATGGTCCAATGAGTTTAGAACAAATTCATGAACAGTTAAAAAATGCAGCAAGTCAAAATGGAGTAGAGTTAGAGTTTTTCCAATCAAACTTAGAGGGTGAAATTGTTGATAAAATTCAAGAGTGTTTAGGTGAGGTTGATGGAATCATGATTAACCCAGCAGCATTCTCTCATACTTCGATTGCAATTAAAGATGCATTATCAGCTGTTGAATTACCAACAGTAGAAGTTCATATTTCAAATATTTATAAAAGAGAAGAATTTAGACAAAAATCAATTACAGCAGGAGCTTCAACTGGTGTAATTACTGGATTTGGACCATTTGGATATCACATGGGACTTATAGCTTTAATGCAAATCATCTCTGAAATTAAAGCTGTAGAAGAGTCTGCACAAAACGCTCAATAAATTTAAAAATTTATGAAAATCTTAAGTTCAAAGTGGGTTGTTACCTGCGATGAAAACAACAGCATCATTGAGAATGGTGCTATTGTTTTTTCTGATAAAATAATAGACATAGACACAAAAGAAAATATCCAAAAAAAATATCCAGATATAGAAATTCAAGAAGAAAAAGAAAACTCTGTTTTAATGCCAGGGCTTATAAATTCTCATGTTCATTTAGAGTTTAGTGCAAACTCAACGACTTTAAAATATGGTAATTTTATGAATTGGTTAAATTCAGTTATTAAAAATAGAGATACATTAATAGAAAAAGCAAATAAAAAGCTTATTGAAGAAAAATTAAAAAAGATGAAAAAAACTGGTACTACTACGATTGGTGCTATTTCATCATACTCTTTTGATTTAGAAGCTTGTTTAACATCTCCATTAAATAAAGTGTTTTTTTGTGAAGTAATAGGAAGTAAAGCAGATATGGTTGATACATTATTTGCTGATTTTAAAGCAAGACTTGAAACTGTTAAGAAACATGCAAGTTCAAATTTAATCCCAGCAGTAGCAATTCATTCACCATATTCAGTACACCCTTTTTTAATAAGAGAGAGTTTAAATATTGCAAAAAAAGATAAATTAGCAGTAAGTTCACATTTTTTAGAATCACCAGAAGAGTTTGAGTGGTTACATAAAGATGAAGGTTTATTTATTGATTTTTTCAAAAACTTTTTGGGACAAGATAAAGCTGTAACAAAACCAATGGAGTTTTTAAATCAGTTTAATGGAGTTGAAAAACTTTCATTTACGCATTGTGTAGAAGCAAGCAGTGATGATTTAAAAAAGATTGAGTCTTTAAATGCAACAATAAACCATTGTGTTACATCAAATAGAGTTTTAAATAATACAAAATTAGATATTAGTAGACTTAATAAAATAAATTTAAGTATTGGTACAGATGGTTTAAGTTCAAATAACTCCTTATCAATCTTTGATGAATTAAGAAATGCTTTAATGATCCATGTGGATGAAAATATTTTAGCTTTATCTAAAAAGCTTTTAAGTGCTGCTACTACAGGTGGAGCAAAAGCTCTTGGTTTAAACAAAGGTATCTTAAAAAAAGATGCAGATGCTGATATTATATCTTTTACATTACCTGATAATGTAAGTGAAAAAGAAGATTTAGCAATGCATATAATTTTACATACTAAATTTGTAAATAAAACAATAATAGGAGGGGAAGATGTTTAATTTTATTAAAAAGCTTTTTTATCCAATTATTGCTGTATTAGATTTTATTACTAAATATTTTAAAACAATAGTTTTTTTAACAATAGTATATTTTATTGTATATGGTACAGGTAATAATAGTGAGACTAAAGGCACTTATGAAGTAGCAAATTTACAGAAAATAGTTTTATTTGGACCTATATTAGATGTTAATAAAACTTTAGAAGAATTACAAAAAGCAAAAGAATCTGATAATATTAAAGGTGTTTTACTTGAAGTTAATTCTCCTGGCGGCGCTGTTGCTCCATCTGTTGAATTAGCATATGCTATAAAAGAGTTAAAAGAAGTAAAACCAGTAGTTGTATATGCAAGTGGTGTAATTGCAAGTGGTTCATATTATGCTTCTATTTGGGCAAATGAGATTGTTGCAAATCCTGGAAGTATGGTAGGGTCAATTGGTGTGATTATGCAAGGTGTTAATACAGAAGAGTTAATGGCAAAAATTGGTATTTCAACTCAAACTGTAAAAGCTGGTAAATATAAAGAATCAGGAACACCAACTAGAAAATGGTTTGATTATGAAAAAGATCAACTACAATCAATAATTGATGATACATATAATATGTTTATTACAGATGTTGCAAATGCTAGAGGATTAAAAATAGAAGATCATACTAAATTTGCAGATGCTAGAGTTTTTACATCTAGGCAGGCAAAAGAAGTAGGCCTTGTTGATGAGGTTGCTACTATTTCATATGCTAAAACAAAATTAGAAACACTTGCTAAAGTTGAATATCCAATCTGGAAAAAACAAGATAAGTTTGAAAAGTTTATGGATAAAATCATAAATGAAACAGTTTCTAAAATTTCTATGAGTTTTGTTAATTCATTAAAAGCTTATTAGTTCAAATATATTTTTTTAATAGGTATAAAAAAAGGGTGAAGTTAAAACTTCACCCTTTTTTATTTATCTATATATTTATAGATTAGTTAGTACCTGTAACTACTTTGTAAGTATCATTTGCAATTACATACTCTTCATTTGTAGGAATAACAAAGATTCTTCCTTGTGAACCTGGAGTTGCGATATCTCTAGCTTCTTTTGATCTCTTGTTATTTTTTACTGGATCAAGAACTAATCCCATGAAGTCTAAACCAGCACAAACTTTTTCTCTGATTAATGATGCATTTTCACCAATACCACCTGTGAAACAAATAGCATCTACACCATCTAATGCAGCTGCATAAGCTCCAACATAGTGCTTGATTTTGTAAGCAATCATATCAATTGCTAATCTACATCTATCATCACCAGCTGCAGCACCATCTAATACTTCTCTTAAGTCAGAAGACTTTCCAGAAATACCAACGATACCAGATTTTTTGTTCATGATATTTAATGCTTCATCAATTGTTAAACCTTCTTGGCTCATCATGTATTGTAATGCACCAGCACCAACATCACCAGCTCTTGTTCCCATCATTAAACCTTGAACAGGAGTAAGACCCATAGAAGTATCAATTGATTTACCATCTAATACAGCAGAAACAGAAGAACCATTTCCTAAGTGACATACGATGATTCTAGTATTTTTCTTTTTGTCTAACATTTGTCTAGCTTCATTTGATACGAAGAAGTGAGAAGTTCCGTGGAAACCATATTTTCTAATACCATGTTTAGTATATTGGTCATATGGTAAAGCATACATATAAGCGTAATCAGGCATAGTTTGGTGGAATGCAGTATCAAATACAGCTACATTTGGTTTACCTGGCATTAAATCTTGACAAATTTCCATACCTAAGATATTTGCTGGGTTATGTAATGGTGCTAAAGGAATTAATCTTTTCATTGTTTCAATAACTTTTTCAGTAACTAAAACAGAACCAGAGAACTCTTCTCCACCGTGTACAGCTCTGTGTCCGATTGCTTCAATGTCATTAATTGAATCAATAACTTTTCCTTCTCCTGAAGTTAAAGTAGTTAATACAGACTCAATAGCTTCTTTATGAGTTGGCATATCAACTTTGATTTCAATTTCATTTTCACCGAACTCGTGCTTTAATACACCGTCAATACCAATTCTTTCACATAAACCTTGAGCGAATACTTTTTTATTAACTGGGTTCATTAATTGATACTTAAGAGATGAACTTCCTGCGTTTAAGATAAATACTAACATATTTTGCTTCCTTTTAAATTTTATTTCGTTTTAATTATTTGATTTGTGTTGCTGTAATAGCTACTAAGTTCGCGATATCGTCAACTGAACAACCTCTTGATAGGTCATTAACTGGTTTTGCTAAACCTTGAACAACTGGACCGTGTGCTGCAGCTCCAGCAAATCTTTGAACTAATTTGTAACCAATGTTACCTGATTGTAAATCAGGGAATACAAGAACATTTGCTTTTCCAGCTACTTCTGAATCTGGTGCTTTTTTAGCTCCAATTGCTTCAACGATAGCAGCATCAGCTTGCATCTCACCATCAAATGAGAAATCAACATTTCTTTCTTGTAAAATATCTACAGCGTATTGTACTTTATCAACTAATGGGTGGTTTGCACTTCCTTTTGTTGAGAATGATAACATTGCAACTCTTGGATCTAATCCAACAACAGAATTAGCAGTAGCAGCAGTAGCACAAGCAATATCAGCTAATTGCTCAGCATTTGGCTCAGGAATTACTGCACAGTCTGCAAATAAAATTAATCCATTATCACCAAATTTACCATCAGCTGTCTCCATAATAAATGCAGATGAAACTGTGTTAATACCAGGTGCAGTTTTAATAACTTGAATAGCAGCTTTTAAAACATCAGCAGTTGGTGAGTTTGATCCAGCAACTAGACCATCAGCATCTCCAAGTCTTACCATCATACAACCAAAGAATCTTGGCTCGTTTAACATGATTTCAGTAGCTTCTTCTCTTGTTAAACCTTTTTTCTTTCTAAGTTCAACTAATTCATCAATATATCTATCAATGTTTTCAAACTTTTTAGGGTCAACAATTGTTGCTCCTTCAATGTTCGCATCACATGATGAAGCATCAGATTTGATTGTTTCTTCATTACCAATTAATATAACATTTGCAGTTTTCTCTTCAAGAACTTTTTGAGTAGCTTTTAATACTCTCTCATCTTCTGTCTCTGGAAGAACGATAGTTCTTAACTGTAACTTTGCTTTTTCTTTAATGCTTTTAATTAAACCCATTAAGTTATCCTTTCTACTTTAAAACTTGTGAAAGATTATAATTTATAACCGTAGCAAAAAAATAGCATTGGTTTATAATCTTGATCGTTTATATTGTATATTATATTTTTCAAAAAGTACATAAAATATACATAATATTTATAAAAAAATCAAAATGTGAAAAATCGTAATAAAATATGCTCTAATTGGGCTTTGAGTGTTATATTTTACATATTGTTTGTACTAAAGTTGTACAAAATGAATAAAAATTTAGCGTTATTAGTAATTGACAAAAGTAAATGTAGTACTTTTGTCAAAAGGTTACACTTTTTAGAAATTTAGCTTATTTTTAACTTTGGAATATTCTTAAGCTTAAGAAAAATTAGTGATGTCATAAGAGCATCATTATAAGCATCATGTTTTCCCATAAATGGAATTTCAAGTTCATTCATAATAGTATCAAATCTTAAATCGATATTTCCTTGTGGAATTGTTTCAATTTTATAGTCATGATAAATACCAGAAACTTCTACTCTTTTATTTGGTAAGTTAATTCCTAGTCTTGGTTTTAAATACTTATCAATCATTGCTATATCAAACTCTAAATAGTATCCAACCAAAGTTCTATTTCCAATATACTCTAAAAATTCGTAAATAACATCATCAATATCTAATGCATCTTCTAAATCCATCTCTCTGATATGATGAACTTTTATTGCATCTTCTTGAAGTTTTGTTTTAGGTTTAATAAACTTTACAAACTTTCTACTTGAAACTACAGTATTGTCTTTTATAATTACTGCTCCAATTGAAATAATTTCATCTTTTTTAGGATCAAGACCTGTTGTTTCACAATCAAAACAAACATACTCATCTTCGTGTGGTTTATCAAATAAGTATAGATATTTTTCATCTTTTAAATTTTTCTTATTAAAATAGTTTTTTATTGTTCTAAACATAATTCAACTTAAAGTGGTATTCTAATTTCTTTTTTAACTTATTTACAATTTTGAAAGAGTCTTTTAATAAGTCTTTTTGCATTGTATTTAAATCATCAGGATTGATATAATTATCAATTTTCTCTTTTTTATCAATTTTTTCAAGGTTAGATTTTAGTTTTAGACTTGATAAAAAGTTAAATGCCATAATAACTTCTTGTGCAAACTCATCATCAAATACACCTAACTGTTTTAGTGCCTTAACTCTTTTAGTAGTATTTGTATTAAAAAGTTTTTTCTCTAAAGATAAGGCTCTAACACTTTGAACTAAAATAAAAATACCACCTTTTTTAATATCTAGTTCATTTTTGTGTTCTTTATCATCACTGTCAAAAACAAATCCATCAAAAAATCCTAATGGAACATCAAAATTTGTAATTACTTTTGCAAACTGTGAATTGAAAGTTTGTGTATTTCCTACAACATTAAATAAGTACTCTTTCAAATTCAAAATAATTTGTTTATTTCCTGCAACACAAATAGAATCATAGAAAATTGCAGTATTCATCATATTATCAGGAGAAGGTTCATTTACCCAAGAGTAGATTAAATCTTTAAAATCTTTTTTTCTTCTTGTCCAATATGGATTTGAAACCATGATATTCCCTTCACATCTAGGAAAACCAAAATCCACAAGTGTTTGTGTAAACTTTTGAGTAAACTCATTTAGTTTCTCATCACTAATTTGGCAATCATCATCAAGAATTAATGCATTATCTTGATCCGTTTTTAGTATTTGTTCACTTCTTCCTTCACTACCCATTACAACTAAACAAGATTTACCTTTTAGTTCTTCGGGTGCTAGGAAACTAAATAGTTTTGCTAAAAGCTTTTTATTAAGTTGATTTATTAGTTTAGAAATAAATTCAATTTTTACACCTTTTGCATTTAATGACTTAACAATTTTAATAAATGATAGGGATGCTACTTTTAGCTCTTCAATTGTTTCTGCTTTAACAATTTCATTTGATACAGAAAAAGTATTTGTTGCGAAGAATGATGATAAAGATATTTGGTCTAATATTCCAACTATCTTATTTTGGTCATTTCTTACAACAACTCTTTTTAGACCATGTTTTGCCATGATAAGTTGAGCATTAAATAAGAAGTCGTTTTCATTTACATAAACTAAACCTTTTGTTGCAATTTTTACAATTTTGTCATCAAAGTCCATTCTATTTAAAATTACTTTTTGTCTAAAATCAGAATCTGTAACAATATATAGCTCTTCATTTTCATCTTTTAGAAGTAGAGTAGGAACTTTTTCTTCTTTGATTATTGTTGCTGCTTCAAAAATAGTTTTGTTTGTATCTGTGATTACTGCTCTATGCACATTTGCGTCTTTTACTTTTGCAACCATGATATTTGCAATTTCTTTGTTTTTTTCTTGGTTTATGTGATTGTTTAACTTTTGAGAAATAGATTGAAAAAAGTAACTCTCTAATTCAGAATTTGCATGTAGCGTTTTTATAAATACTTCTCTTGGTAGAGAATAACAGATTGTTTCTTGTGCTGTAACAAATGTATGTTTTGAATAGTTTTCAATTAATGAAATAGCATCGAATAGTTCATTTTTTGAAAAGATAGATAAAACTTCATCTTCTTGTTTCTCTTGAACAATACCTTTTAATACAAAATATAAAAACTTAGGTTCTTCCCCTTGTTTTTGTATTATCTCATCTTTTTTAAAATATACAATGTCAATATGTTCTGAAAATTCATCTAGTTGAACTTTTGTTAAATGTTCAAAAGGATGAATTGAACTTAAAAATGCTTTTTGTTCTAATATACTCATTTATGCTTCCTAATTTATCTTAATATATTTTAGCCAATAAAAAATAAAATAATAATTACTAGAATTAAATAGTGTAAAAAAAGATATAAGAAATTTTTATAATATGTTTATAAGAAAGATTTTAAAATTTAGTAAGTAATAATAAATATCAAAGAAACGAAGTTCTTTGATATTTTAAAAGGCTTAGTGATCAACAGCTCCTGCTGCACCAATACCTGTATTTGCTCTAATATTTTGAGCTTTGAATAATTCTTTTTCTGCTTTACCTTTCTCAGAACTATCTGTCTTAGAGAAGAACCAAATAGCAACAAACGCAATTGTTACAGAGAATAGAGCAGGGTGTTTATAAGGGAATAAAGCTTCTTCATTTCCTAAGATTTGTACCCATACAATTGGTCCAACAATTACAAGTGTAACAGCAGAGATAAGACCACATAATCCACCTAAGAATGCTCCTCTTGTTGTTAATTGAGACCAATAAATTGATAAGAATAAAATTGGGAAGTTAGCAGATGCTGCAATACCAAATGCAAGACCAACCATATAAGCAATATTTTGTTGTTCAAATGCAATACCTAAAGTAACACCAACAATACCAACTAAAACAACCGTATATCTAGATACTTTAACAACTTGCTCATCTGTAGAGTTTGTGTTAATTACATTTGCGTAAAGGTCATGTGAAATAGCACCTGCTGCTGATAATGTAAGACCAGAAACAACTGCTAAAATAGTAGCAAATGCAACAGCTGAAATAAATCCTAGGAATGCATTACCACCTAACATGTGTGATAAGTGAATAGATGCCATATTGTTTCCACCAAATAACTTACCATCAACAAAGTACGCAGCACCTGCATCAGAGTTTAAGAAAGCAATTGCACCAAAACCAACGATTGTAATAATAATCCAGAAGTACCCAACAAAACCAGTTGCATAAACAACAGATTTTCTAGCTTCTTTAGCATTACCAACTGTAAAGAATCTCATTAATACGTGAGGAAGACCAGCAGTTCCTAGCATTAAAGCCATACCTAAAGAAATAGCTGAAATAGGATCAGAAATAAATCCACCTGGAGCTAAAATTGATTCACCTGCACTGTGATTTTCAACTGCAGAAACAGCTAAAGATTCAAAACTAAAATCAAAGTGATATAGAACCATGATAGCCATAAATGAAACACCAGATAAAAGTAAACATGCTTTGATAATTTGAACCCATGTAGTTGCAAGCATACCACCAAATGTTACGTAAATAATCATCATAACACCAACAAGGATTACTGCAAATTCATACTCCATACCAAATAAAACTTGAATTAGTTTACCAGCACCAACCATTTGTGCAATAAGGTATAATATAACAACAGAGATAGTACCAAATGCAGCTAATGTTCTGATTTGTTTTTGACCTAATCTATATGCAGCAATATCTGTAAATGTAAACTTACCTAAGTTTCTTAACTTCTCCGCCATGAAGAAAAGAATAATTGGCCAACCAACTAAGAATGATACAGCATAGATAACTCCATCATAACCTTTCATGTAAATAAGACCAGATACACCTAAGAACGCAGCTGCTGACATATAATCACCTGCAATTGCTAAACCATTTTGAAAACCTGTAATTCCTCCACCAGCTGTGTAGAAGTCGCTAGCAGATTTTGTTTTTTTTGCTGCCCAGTATGTTAAACCTAATGTTCCTAAAATAAATATGAAGAACATAATAATTGCAGGAATATTTAATTCTCTTTTTGTAGCTTCAAAAGATGCATCACCTGCTGCAAATGCTGTTAAAGCAATAACTGAAATAAGCGCTAAAATTCTAAACATTACACTAAATCCTTTACATCTTCTTTAATTTCATTTGTTAGGTCTTCAAACTCCCCATTTGCTCTTCTAACATAAATCACTGTTGTGATAAAACTGATAACTAAGATAGCTAATGCAATAGGAAATGCAATAGTTGTTAAACCATCACCTATTTTTGTTGCTAAAATTTCTTTGTTAAATGCAATTGTTAAGATATATGCATAAAACATCACTAATACAAATATCCCTAATTTGATACCAAAGCTATTTCTTTTTGAAACAAGCTCATGATATTTAGGGTTATTGTCAATCCTCTCTACTAACTTTTCGTTCATTCTGCTTCCTTTTTCGTTATTGCATAAAAATTATGCATAAAACTAATTCTTACTTGCACTAAAACTAATATTTATATAGCATTAGAGTAGCAAATAAGAAAAAACACTATTCATTATACATACAAAAAATTATTTAAACTTAAAAAAAATTGATTAAATATGTAAATAAAATGTAAAAAATGTAAAAAAGTAACACAAAATGCTATGATTATATATTAGAATTAATTATGTTTTTTAAGTAAAATTTAATAGTTTCAGAAAGTGATTTATAAATTGTATTTTAGTGTGAATATTAGTAATAGTTGTTATAAAAATGTTACTAAAGAGAAAAATCTCTTTAGTAATTTAGAATTAGTGATCAACAGCTCCTGCTGCACCAATTCCAGTGTTTGCTCTAACATTTTGAGCTTCAAATAATTCTTTTTCGTCTTTTGCTCTTTGAGAATTATCTGTTTTCGAGAAGAACCAAATTGCAAGGAATGCAACAGTTACAGAGAATAGAGCAGGGTGTTTATAAGGGAATAAAGCTTCTTCATTTCCTAAAATTTGAACCCATACGATTGGTCCGATTACAACTAAAATAACAGCAGTTGCTAAACCAATAAATCCACCAATGTAAGCACCTCTTGTTGTTAATCCTCTCCAGTAAATAGATAAGAATAAAATAGGGAAGTTAGCAGATGCAGCAATAGCAAATGCAAGACCAACCATGAATGCGATATTTTGGTTTTCAAATGCAATACCAAGTACAACACCAATTACACCAATAGTAATAACAGCGATTTTAGAAACTCTAATTTCTTGCTCTTCTGTAGCATTTGGATTAATTACACAAGCATAAATATCATGTGAAATTGCAGATGCACCAGCAAGAGTAAGACCTGCAACAACTGCTAAGATTGTAGCAAATGCAACAGCTGAGATGAATCCTAAGAATACATTTCCACCAACAATATGTGATAAGTGAATAGCAGCCATGTTGTTTCCACCAAATAACTTACCATCAACAAAGTAAGCAGCACCTGCATCAGAGTTTAAGAATACGATTGCACCTAAACCAATTACAGCAATTACTAAGTAGAAGTAACCGATAAATCCAGTAGCATAAACAACAGATTTTCTAGCCTCTTTAGCATTACCAACAGTAAAGAATCTCATTAGTACGTGAGGTAAACCAGCAGTACCAAGCATTAAGGCCATACCTAAAGAAATAGCTGAAATAGGATCAGAAATAAATCCACCTGGCTCCATAATTGCTTGACCTTTTTCATGTGTCTCAACAGCTTTTGTAGCTAGTGCTTCAAAAGAGAATCCAAAGTGACTTAGTACCATGAAGCCCATGAAAGTTACACCTGAAAGTAATAATACGGCTTTAATGATTTGAACCCAAGTAGTAGCTAACATACCACCAAACGTTACGTAAATAATCATCATAACACCAACTAGGATAACTGCGTACTCGTACTCTAAACCAAATAATACTTGAATCAGTTTACCTGAACCAACCATTTGTGCAATAAGGTATAAAGTAACAACTGATAATGAACCAAATGCTGCTAATGTTCTAATCTCTTTTTGGCTTAATCTATAAGCAGCAATATCTGCAAATGTAAATTTACCTAAGTTTCTTAATTTCTCAGCCATTAAGAATAAAATTACAGGCCATCCAACTAGGAATCCAACTGCATAAATTAAACCGTCATAACCACTTAAGTAAACAAGTCCAGAAATACCTAAGAATGATGCTGCAGACATGTAGTCACCAGCAATTGCCATACCATTTTGGAATCCAGAAATTCCTCCACCTGCTGTATAGAAGTCAGATGCAGATTTAGTTTTCTTAGCTGCCCAGTATGTAATACCTAAAGTACCACCAACAAAAATAAAGAACATAATAATCGCAGGAATATTTAATTCTCTTTTTGTAGCTTCGAAGTTAGCATCACCTGCAGCAAACATTGCTACAGCGAAAATTGAAATAAGTGTTAATATTCTTAGCATTACATTAAGTCCTTTACATCTTCTTTAATATCATTTGTTAAATCTTCAAATTCACCATTAGCTCTTTTTACATAAACTAGTGTTGTAATAAATCCAACAATAATAATACCTGCTGCAATAGGAAATGCAATAGTCATCACACCTTCGCCAGTTCTTATACCAAGTAATGTTGGTTCAAATGCAATTGTTAAAATATATGCATAGAACATTACTAATACAAAAATAGCTAACTTTAAAGAGAACCCATTTCTCTTTTCTACCAACTCCTGATATTTAGGGTTGTTTTTGATTCGTTGTACTAACTCATCATTCATTTTTTGCCTCCTTAGTTATTTTATTCAAATTTAAGAATACTAAATTCCCTTGAAAATAGCGAAAATAGCATTAGTGTAGCATTTAAATAAAAATAACAACAATTATACATATATAAATTTATAAGGAAGTATCATTTTAGTAATTTAAGTTGAATTTAATTCAATAAATTTGCAAGTGTAACTTTTAGAAGCTAAAAAAAGAGAAGTTTTTTATATAAAAATTCTCTTTTTTAATTTGTGTAAAATGTAGTTTTAGCTGGAGTTAAGTCTTTAAGTTTTAAGAACATCATTGAGGTCATAATTGCATCATTTAATGCATCATGTTTTCCAAGAGCAGGAAGATCTAACTCTTTCATTATCGTGTCAAATTTTAAGTCAATAAATTCATATTCACTAGATTTTTTTCTTGTTTTATAAAACATTGAAGAGACTTCAATCTTTTCATTTGGAAGACTAATTCCAATATATCTTTTTGTATATTTTGAAATCATTGCAACATCAAAGTTAATATAGTAGCCAACAATTGGTCGATTACCTATAAAGTCTAATAGTTCATAAATTGCATCTTTTGGATCTATTGCATTTTGTAAATCAATTGGTCTAATGTGATGGATTTTAATTGATTCAGCATCTATTTTTTTTGAGGGTTTTACAAAAATATTAAGTGTTTTTCTCATTAATATTTTATTCTCTTTTATAATAACTGCACCAATTGAAAGTATTTCATCTTTTTTAGGACTAAGTCCTGTTGTTTCACAGTCAAGACATACATATTCATTTTTTTTCGGTTCATCAAAAAGATATTCATATTTTTTATCTTTTAAAGATCTTTTTTTCCAATTTTTAATTAAATTTGAGAACATTACGAAATCTTATCTATTTTGAATGTATATGTAATAAATTTTTTGAAATCAATTACAATTTTAAAAGAGTCTTTTAGTAAGTCCCTTTCAATTTTACCTAAAGAGTGAGTATCAATTTCATTTATAACTTTTTTATTTTCTTGTAAATAATTTAAATGAGCATTTAACCTTAGTGTATTTACAACATCAAAAGCTTCAAGTAGTTCAGCAGCTTTATCTTTTTCTAGAATTTTTCTTTGTTCTAGAATTTTAATTCTTCGAACTGTAGTAGTTTCTCTAATTCTTTCTCTTAATGCTAAACTTCTAATTCCTTGAACTATAGGAAAAACAGCAGTTTTTTTAATATCAATAGTATGTTTTTTAGTCATAAAATTAGCAACTGTGCTTGGCGTGTCAAATGTCAAAG
This sequence comes from Arcobacter pernae, assembly GCF_049472135.1. NCBI lineage: Bacteria > Pseudomonadati > Campylobacterota > Epsilonproteobacteria > Campylobacterales > Arcobacteraceae > Arcobacter > Arcobacter pernae. Next base: position 7,075 of record NZ_JBMOVV010000003.1, on the reverse strand, counting down.
TTGCTTTTGCAAAATATGCCATAAATACATCTTTATCATGTAATTTATTGAATAAATCATCTTTTAAATTAATTAAAAGTTCTTTATCTCCTGCAACTGCATATGAGTCAAAGAATATTGCTAAGTCCATATAGTTTTGCATATCAGGTGCTTCAATCCATCTAGCTGTTTCTTTCTTATAATCATCAGCTGTTTTACACCAAAATGGGTTTGAAACCATAATATCACCTTCACATGGAGGGTAACCAAAATCAATTAATGTTTCAGTCATTTTTTCCATATATGGTCTATATTGCTCAACATCAACACCATTTTTTACAACTAATGCATTATCTTGATCTGTTTTTATAATTTGTTCATTTCTTCCTTCACTACCCATTACAATAAAACAAGCATCTTTTTGTAACTCTTCAGGAAGAATTAATTTATAAAGTTTTTTATAAACTTTTGTATTTAATTGACCAATTAAATTTGAAATATGATGAACCTTAACACCTTTTGCTTGAAGTGATTTTATAATACCTAATAAATCTTTACTTGCATTTTTTAAATCTTCAATATTGTTAGACTTTTTAATTTGTGTATCAACTATATAAGTGTTGTTCGCAAAATGTGAAAGTACATCAATTTGTTCTAAAATTCCTTGCATTTCACCTTGTGAATTTATAACTCCAACTCTTTTAATATTTCTTTTTATTAAAACAGAAAGTGCATCAAATAAATAATCATCATGGAAAACTGTCATTAAAGGGAAAATTGCAATATCTTTTACTGGAATAGTTAAGTCTCTACCTTGTAATAATACTTTTACTTTAAGAAGAGAATCAGTAATAATCCCAAATTCACCATCATCTTTTTTTACAATAATAGTTGAAGTTTTGTACTCCATAGATTTTTCAATTGCATCTAATAGTTTTGTATTCTCTTCTACAATACATGCTTCATGTACTAATGCATCATCAACTTTTGCTATCATAAATGATGATAGTTGAGATGTGTACTCTTTATCTTTTAATGTTTTAATTCTATTTACAAGGTTTTCTAAAAAGAAATCTTTGAAAGCTTTATTATTTTCAATTAGATTTAAAAAAGTTTTTTTCTCTAATTCATAACAGATTAAATCTTCATGAACTTTAAAAGTATTTTTACTTTCACCATATATCAGTGAGTTAGCATCAAAAGAGTCTTGTTGATGATAATCCATAACAATTTCATCTTCTTTATATTCGTAAACAGTACCTTTTATTATGATAAAAAAATAGTTGGGAATTTTTTCAGGACTAATTAGTACAGAATCTTTTGGATAATAAGCGATATCCATATGTTTGATACAAGTATCTAATTGTTCTTGCGATAATACTTCAAAAGGGTGAATTTTTGATAAAAAAGCTTCTTGATCTCGTAGACTCATATAAGTCTCCTTGTTAGTATTTTTTTATATTAGTAAAAGAATAATAACATAAAAAAACACTAAAAGTATACCCGAAGGTATACTTGTTTTAGTGGTCGTGAGCCTCTCCCGCATTATTCGGAAGTCTAATAGACTCAACTAGATCTTGAATCTCTTGAGGTGGTTCTGGTGTCATTCTAGATACAACAATCGCCACGATTAAGTGAAGAAGTGTACCAATTGTACCAATACCAGTTGGATGAATTCCTAAGAAGTAATCTTTTGGATCTCCACCTAAGAATACGAAGTAGATAATGTAACCGAATGTGAAAATTAATCCAGTTAAGATACCTGCAATCGCACCTTCTTTGTTCATTCTCTTATCAAATACACCAAGGATAATTGTTGGGAAGAATGCTGCTGCCGCTAAACCAAATGCGAACGCAACAACTTGTGCAACGAATCCTGGAGGGTTGATTCCTAAGTAACCAGCAACACAAATTGCAGCTACTGCTGAAACTCTTGCCCACATTAACTCAGTTTTCTCGTTTAATGTAGATTTACCAGTCTCTTTATCTTTAAATAATACTTGTCCCATTAAGTCATGAGAAATTGCTGAAGCAATTACAAGTAATAAACCTGCTGCTGTAGATAATGCTGCTGCAAGTCCACCAGCTGCGATGAATGCGATTACCCAGTTTGGTAAGTTTGCAATCTCAGGGTTTGCAAGTACCATAATATCTCTATCAACATATAACTCATTTGCGATTCCATTACCTTTAGCTAATTCAGCTTCAGACGCAGGTCCCATTGGGTTAGTAGTTAATCTATGACCATCTTCTGCTCTTTTTTCACCATCGAATGCAGGCTTACCTTTTCCACCTTCGAAAGCTTTTCCAGTAGCATATTGGATTTTACCATCGCCATTTCTATCATTCCATGCGATTAATCCACCATTTTCCCAAGTTTTAAACCAGTTACCATCATTTGGAGTACCATCTGCATGTTTTAACTCACCAGCAACAAACGCTTTATACTCAGTATTTTGTAAGTTTTTAATTAAGTTCACTCTTGAGAATGAAGCAACAGCTGAAATAGTTGTATACATGATAGCAATAAATACTAATGCCCATCCAGCAGAAATTCTAGCATCTTGTACAGTTGGAACTGTAAAGAATCTAACGATAACGTGTGGAAGACCAGCAGTACCTAACATTAATGCTGTAGTTAACATGAACATATTCCATAAGTTACCTGGTTGAGTATAGTCATTGAAACCTAAATCTGAAACGGCTGTATCAAGTGCATGCAGCAAGTATGTGCCTTCTGGAATAACTTGAACTCCTGAATCAAATGCAAATGTAGTTTGACCGAAAATACCTAACTGTGGTAAGAACGTATCAGTAACTTGTAATGATAAGAAAATTGCAGGAATCATGTATGCAAAAATCATTACTACATATTGTGCAACTTGTGTATATGTAATACCCTTCATACCACCAAGAACAGAGTAGAAGAATACAATTGCCATACCAATTAATACACCAGTATTTACATCAACTTGTAAGAATCTAGAGAATACGATACCAACACCTCTCATTTGTCCAGCAACATATGTGAACGAAACGAAGATTACTGAAATAACTGCAACTAATCTTGCAGTATCAGAGTAGTATCTATCACCAACGAAATCAGGAACAGTAAACTTACCAAACTTTCTTAAGTAAGGTGCTAATAACATAGCTAGTAGAACGTATCCACCAGTCCATCCCATTAAGTAAGCTCCACCATCAGAACCTTTAAATGAAATAATACCTGCTAAAGAAATGAATGAAGCAGCTGACATCCAGTCTGCAGCTGTTGCCATACCATTCGCTACTGGGTGAACCCCACCACCAGCAACATAGAAGTCCTTAGTTGAACCAGCTTTTGCCCAAAGTGCAATACCAATGTATACTGCAAATGAAATACCTACGAACAGGTAAATTAATGATTGTAATTCCATCTTTAAACTCCTATTCGCTTACGCCATATTTCTCATCTATATTTGCCATAACTTTTACGTAAATAAAAATTAATACAACAAATACATAAATTGCACCTTGTTGTGCAAACCAATAACCTAATTTAACACCACTGATTTCAATAGCGTTAAGTTCATTTATGAATAAAATTCCACATCCGAAAGAAACAATGAACCAAACTACTAATAGTTTAAGAATCATTGAAATATTTTCTTTCCAGTATGCTTGTGCTTTTTCTGGACTCATATTCTGCTCTCCTTATTGATTTTGATATTAAACTTAAATGCGTTTAATAATCTAACATTGAAAGTATAATAAGTGTAGATAGCAAAAAGGTAGCAATTGAAAAAAAATTTTTAAAAGTTTTTTTGAAAGTAGGATTAACGTAGCAAAATGACTCTAGAAGAGCCATTTTATGGTAGTTTATTAAGAAGAATAATATCTGTCAATTTTGTAGCCTAAACCTCTGATATTCTTGATAAAGTCTTCTTTAAGTGCTTTCTTTAATCGTGAAATTTCAGCTCTAATCGTAGGATTGTCAATATTTTCACCATCCCAGATGTCAATTCTAAACCTTTCAAAGTCCACAATCATATTAATATTAAGAGCTAATATATGAATAATCTCTAATTGTTTTTTAGTTAAGCTTTGTGGTTCACCATTAAAATATAGTGTTTGCTTATCTTTTGAGTAAGAATAGTTCTCAGAGAATCTAATATGAGAAGTATTACTTTGTTCTTTTTTTAGAATAAGATTTATTTTAATTCCAAGTTCTTCTAAATGGAATGGTTTTTTTAGATATTCTCTAGCTCCAAGTTCATATGCTTTTGAAATATCTTCTATATCTATTAACGCAGAAATAAAAATAGTAGGAATATATATTTTCTTTTTATTTAAATCTTCAAGGATTGTAAAACCATCTTTTGATGGAACATTTATATCTAATATCAATAAATCAAAAGAAGTATCAATATTATCAATGGCATCTTGACCATCAGTAAAATTCTCTACCATATGTCCAATACCTCTTAAATATTCACAAATGGCGTTATTTAACATTAATTCATCTTCAAGTAGTAGTATCTTCATTTATCTTAAACCTATATGTAAATTTTGTTTCCTTATCATTAGACTTTAGCTTAATAGCAACACTGTTTTTATCACAAATGTCTCTTACTATTTTTAATCCTAAGCCAAAGCCACCTCTTGCACTATTTTCCCTGTAGAAATCATCAAAGATCTTCTCTTGTGATTCTATTTTCTTGGAGTTTGTACATACTGAGAACTCAACCTCCTTATCATTTATATAATCTAACCTAACAAAAATCGGTGACTTAGGAAAAGAGTATTTAATAGCATTAGAAAGATTATTATCAATAATTCTTTGTAATTCAGTCTTATTAAACTTGATATAAATATCATCTTCTATATTGCTAATGAAATATAAAGAGTTTGATACTGCAATTTCATCAAAGAAATCAATTCTATGGATTAATATTTTTGAAAAGTCTAAATACTCTTTTTCATAAATAACTCTATCTTTTTTGATTAAATAAGATAAATCATCATAAATATACTGAATGATTTTTGAACCAGATTCAATATGAGTAATATATTTATTATTTGGAACTTTCATCTTTAATAAATCTATATTTGTTTGAATAATAGATAAAGGCGTATTAATTTCATGAACAGAGTTTTTAATAAAATCTTTTTGTGATTGTATTAGTTTTGTAAGCTCTTTTGTCTTTTCATCAACTTTATACTCAAGATTTTTGTTTAAGTCTTCTAACATATGCGTTTTTAGCTTTATATTTGTCATTGCATCATTTGCATAGTTTGCAATGACTTTAAATTCACCAAATATAATTCTATTTTGATCTATTTCTTTATCTGTATTTTGTGATTCTTTAAAGTATTTACCAATTTCTTTTACGTCGTTTACTATTAAAATAGTTGCATTTTTGTAAATAAATATTGAATATAAAACTAACATTATTGTAAGTGATGTTATTTGTAAAGTATAATCAGACATCTTTTGATTATATTCTTCGTTCTTTTCTCTAACCAATTGATCAATTTCATCTAAGTAAACACCTTTACCTACAGTCCAATTCCATTGATTATATGAATTAGAGTATGAGATTTTATTGGCATCTTTACTAATATCTGGCTTATACCAAATATATTCAACATATCCGCCATTAGATTTTTTAGAATTTTCAATAAGTTCTTTTATTACAAATTTTCCATTATTGTCTTTCATATTAATTCTATTATCACCAATACTGCTTTTTGCAACAGGATGATAAAGTAAAACACCATTAAAATCATAAATAAATATATAATCACTGATACTTTTGCTTTTCTTCATTTGAGAAATAGCTTCTAAAACTTCTGTTTTAATTTGTTCTTCTGTTTTAATGTCTTTATATTTATTGTGATAATAGTCTATGAAACTTATAATAGAGTTTATGTCATTTTTTAGAAGTTCTTTTTGATTATTTGTAAAATCTTCTTTTAATGCCACAATCTTTTCTTGTAGTTCATCATGTGCATTATCAATTATAATAAAAGTAAAAAAAGAGATTAATACTACAATAAATAGAATACTGTAAACGATGAGATGGTATAAACTTTTTGCTTTAAACATTTATTTCTTGCTTCCTGAAATTAAACTATAATAGGATAGCCTTTTTTTTATAAAATAATACTTTTATTGGAGGATTAAATAAATTATTAAAAGATAAATGGGAAATTTTAAATCATGGCGCGGATGACGAGACTCGAACTCGCGACCTCCTGCGTGACAGGCAGGCATTCTAACCAACTAAACTACATCCGCATGATTTAATATATTAGGAAAGTGGTGGTCGATAGTGGACTCGAACCACTGACATCTACCTTGTAAGGGTAGCGCTCTACCAACTGAGCTAATCGACCGGTAATGGTGACCCGTGAAGGATTCGAACCTTCGGCCACCTCCTTAAAAGGGAGATGCTCTACCAGCTGAGCTAACGGGTCGCTCTTATTTTAAAGTGGCGCGGATGACGAGACTCGAACTCGCGACCTCCTGCGTGACAGGCAGGCATTCTAACCAACTAAACTACATCCGCACTAATGTTAGAAATTTTTATATAATGGTGACCCCTAGGAGACTCGAACTCCTGTGACATGGATGAAAACCATGGATCCTAACCGCTAGATGAAGGGGCCAACATAATAATGGTGGTCGATAGTGGACTCGAACCACTGACATCTACCTTGTAAGGGTAGCGCTCTACCAACTGAGCTAATCGACCGGTAATGGTGACCCGTGAAGGATTCGAACCTTCGGCCACCTCCTTAAAAGGGAGATGCTCTACCAGCTGAGCTAACGGGTCGCTCTTATTTTAAAGTGGCGCGGATGACGAGACTCGAACTCGCGACCTCCTGCGTGACAGGCAGGCATTCTAACCAACTAAACTACATCCGCACTAATGTTAGAAATTTTTATATAATGGTGACCCCTAGGAGACTCGAACTCCTGTGACATGGATGAAAACCATGGATCCTAACCGCTAGATGAAGGGGCCAACATAATAATGGTGGTCGATAGTGGACTCGAACCACTGACATCTACCTTGTAAGGGTAGCGCTCTACCAACTGAGCTAATCGACC
>NZ_JBMOVV010000029.1:0-2949 GCF_049472135.1 Arcobacter pernae | reverse complement strand
GTCAAATATCCTAGGTGGAACAACATCATTAACAATAACAGCAGGAACAGGAATTGGAACAAACTCTGATGATATAGATACAACAGTAGCAAATATCACACTAACAAATAATACAAGTGGTGATATATACCTACAAGAAACAGATACACTAGAAATAAAAGGAATCACACAAAATAGTAGTGATGGTGTAATAAATATTGTTGTTGACTCAGGAGATATTACACAAAGTGGAAATATTACATCAGTAAATGGAGATATAAGTGTAATAGCTACATCTGGAAGTATCATAATGAATGATATAAAAGAGACAAACTCAACAGCAGGAAATATTACATATAACGCAAGTTCAAATGTAGAAGTAGCAATTATCAATACAACAGGAAATGTAACAGTAATAGCAGGATTAGCAATAAGTGATAACTTAAGTAGTGAAAATGCAAATATCACAGCAAATGAAGCAACATTAAGTGCAACAACAGGAATAGGAACAAATAGTGATGAAATAGATACAGATGTATCAACAATCTCTTTAACAAATATAACAAGTGGAGATATATTCCTAGAAGAAGATGATGACTTAATAATTTCTTCAATTAATTCACAAGGTACAAACGGTGATGTAGTAATCGTAACAGAAGAAGGAACAATTACAACAACAGGAACAATAACAACAAATACAAGTTCAGATGGAGATATATTACTTCAAGCAATAGGAACAGCATCTGATATCACAATAGGAGCAGCCTTATTAAGTACAGGTAATGTTTCATTAAACGCAGGAAGAAGTGTAAACCTAAATGCAAATGTAACAACATCAACAAGTAGTAAAACAATAGATGTTCTTGCAAATAATTCAATAACAATGATAGATGGAACAACTATCCAAACTAATGATGGAAATATCATTATAGAAGCAACAAATGGAAGTGTAACTACAGATAGCGTAAATGCAGGAACAGCAGATGTAGGTATTTATGCAGGAACAACACTAAGTGATATAGATGGAAGTTCATTAATTACAGCAAATGAGTTATTGATAAAAACAGGAAGTACAATAGGTGAAGGAAGTAATCACTTAAATACAGCAGTAGATGAAATAACAGTAAATAGTGGATCAGATGTATATATCACAGAAGCAAATGCAATAGAAGTAAATAGTGTAGATGTAGAGGTAAATAGAGTGGATGTTACAGGAGTAGCTACGCTTACAACAAGTTATGATACACAGTCTGATATAACAACAGGCGGAAGCTTAGTGTTAGAAGCAGGGGCAATGACAGTAAGTGAAACTATAGTTGTAGAAGAGAATGTATTATTAAAATCAAGTGATACGATTATATTAAATAGTGATTTAACATCTACTAGTGGAAATATTACATTAGATGCAACAAATAACCTAGAATTAAACGCAGATGTAAAAGCAGTAGTAGCTAATAAAACAATAGAATTAAATGCAGGAAATAATATCATTATGGCAACAGATACATTAGTATCTGTAGAAAATGGTGGAAATATCTTATTCGATGCGAATAATGATGTAACAATTGAAACAATAGATGCAAAAACATCAAGTGTTTCAATCACTGCTGGTGGTAATTTAATAGATACTGATGAACAAGTAGATATTATAGCTTCTAGCTTATTATTAGATATTACAGGTGCTGTAGGAAGTGTAAATAATCACTTAGAAACAAATATAGATACATTAAGTGCAAAAGCAGGAAATGGTTTATTTATAACTGAAACTAATACAGTATCAATAGATTCAGTAACAGTAAATGTAAATAGTGTAAACAATGATGGAACTACTACAGTTACAACAAATGAAGCACAAGAAAACTTAGTATCTACAGACAAAATGATTTTAGTAAGTACACAAGGTGATATTGATATTACAGAAGGTGCAGTAGTATTTTCAAATAGTGATACACTTATTAAATCAACAAATGGAAATGTTGTGTTAAGTAGTGAATTAAATACATTAGGAAACTTAAGTATCCAAGCTTCAAATAGCTTCACTCAAAATGCAAATGTAATAGCAACTGGAACAGTAGATGTAGAAGCAACAACAATTACAATGGGAACTACAGCCTCAACAGATGCAAAAACTTCAAATATTAGATACAACGCAACAGGAGTATTAACATTAGGTGAATTAGTAACTACAAATGATGTATCATTAAAAGCAGGTTCAATAGTAGATTCAAATGCAGATACAACTAATGTAACAGCAGATGAGTTAAGAGTTGAAACTACAGGTTCAATTGCAGAAGAGTCTAACAAACTAGAAACAAATGTAGCAAAATTAAGTTCAGTTTCTAATGGTTTATTTATTGTTGAAGCAGATGATTTAATAATAGGACAAACTTCAAAAATTGCAGTTCAAAGAGTAGATGAAGTATCTAATTTATCAGTTGTTGAAGATTCTATCCAAGGTAATATTAGCTCAAATTCAGATGTTTTCGTTAAGGCAATTAATGGAAATATTACAATGGAAGATGATTCTTCAATTAATGCTACTGGTTCAAACGCAACACTTGAAGCAAGTGGTACTATTTTCCTTGAATTAATTAATGCACAAAACGTATCTATTAAAGGAGCAAATTTAGTAGATATTGATTTAGATGCAGATACTTTATTAGATATTATTTCATCTTCATTAGTTTTAGATATTTCAAATGATATTGGTACTACAACTAACTTTATTGAAACAAATATTGATTCAATTGATTCTAATTCAAATAATTTATATTTAGATGAATTAAATGATTTAGTTGTAAATAGTATCATTTCTAATGTAGCTCATATTCATGCAGGTAATATTACAGATTTAGGTACAGATATTAGTATAGTTGCAACAGAATTAACAGTAAATGCAAATGAGATAGGTGAAATAGGAAATCACTTAAATACAGATGTAGATACGATGAATGTTACAGTTGCAAATGA
>NZ_JBMOVV010000028.1:0-3134 GCF_049472135.1 Arcobacter pernae | reverse complement strand
AGTCAAAGAGTTTTAAAAGTTTCAATTAAGGAATCACCATTTTTAATGACGATTGCTAAATTACACTTTGTATTATACTTCATCACGATTCTTTTAGCTGTTGTTACTCTATTTATGGGAATTACAACTTCAAAAGAGTATGCTGAATTAGAGTGGCCATTAGACATTTTAGTTGTTGTATGGTGGGTATTATGGGGTATCTCTATTTTTGGTTTAATTGGAATTAGAAGAGAGAGAACTTTATATATCTCAATTTGGTATTTCATTGCTACATTTATTGCTGTTGCAATGTTATATTTATTTAACAATATGGAAGTTCCAACTGCGTTAGTATCTGGTTATGGTTCGTGGATTCACTCTGTTTCTATGTATGCAGGTACAAATGATGCATTAGTTCAATGGTGGTATGGTCACAATGCTGTTGCATTTATCTTCACAGTACCTATTATCGCTATGAGTTATTACTTTTTACCAAAAGAGTCTGGACAGAATGTTTATTCATATAAATTGTCAATACTTTCTTTTTGGGGATTATTATTTGTTTACTTATGGGCAGGTGGACACCACCTTATTTATGCAACTGTTCCAGATTGGATGCAGACAATGGGTTCTGTAATGTCAGTTGTATTAATTTTACCATCATGGGGATCTGCTATTAATATGCTTTTAACTATGAAGGGTGAGTGGCAACAATTACAAACAAATACATTAATTAAATTCATGGTATTAGCTTCAACTTTCTATATGTTATCTACTATTGAAGGTCCAATTCAAGCTATCAAATCTGTAAATGCAATTGCACACTTTACTGACTGGATTCCAGGTCACGTACATGATGGTGTATTAGGATGGGTTGTATTTATGATTATGGCTGCTTTATATCACATGGTTCCAAGAATGTATAAAAGAGAGTTATACTCTAAGTCATTAATGGATACTCAATTCTGGTTACAAACAACTGGTATTGTTTTATACTTTACATCAATGTGGATTGCAGGTATTACTCAAGGTATGATGTGGAGAGCTTATGACGAATATGGTTCATTAGTTTACTCATTTATTGATACTGTTGTAGTATTAAAACCATACTATACTATTAGAGCTGTTGGTGGGTTATTATACCTAATCGGATTCTTTATGTTCGCATACAACATTTATAAAACAATTAAATGTGGTAGAGTATTAGATAAAGAACCAGTTAATACAACGCCTGTAGCTGCATAAGAAGGAGGGAAAAATTATGTTTCATTGGTTTGAACAAAGACCGTTTTTCTTTGCGGTATTAGTATTCGTATTTATTTCGTTTGCAGGTATTATTGAAGTAATTCCAGATTTTGCAAAACAGTCTAGACCAACAGTAGGTACTAAACCTTATACATTATTAGAGTTAGCAGGTAGACAAGTTTATATTAAAGATTCTTGTAATGCATGTCACTCTCAATTAATTAGACCATTTAAATCAGAGACTGATAGATATGGTATGTATTCATTATCTGGTGAGTATGCTTATGATAGACCATTTTTATGGGGATCAAAAAGAACTGGACCAGACTTAATGAGAGTTGGAAACTACAGAACTACTGACTGGCATGAAAACCACATGTTAGACCCAGAATCTGTTGTTCCTGGTTCAATTATGCCAGCATATCCTCATCAATTTAAGAATATTGCTGATTTAGAAACTGCATATGCTGAAGCATATACTGTAAAAACAGTATTCAACACTCCATACGATGTAGATATTGATGGAGATGGAAACATTGATGTTCCATTAGGTGATTTTGAGTCTGCTATTGCTAGAGCTAAAGAAGAAGCTAAAGCAATTGCTGCTGATATGAAAAATCAAGCTGTAAAAGATGCTGTTGCTAACGGTCAGGTTCCTGAAATAGTTGCATTAATTGCATATTTAAATTCTTTAAAATAGAGGTGAAATAATATGAAATCTATGGTTATAGGTGGTGTTATTCTTGTCATCACTTTATTATCAGGAACTTACTTCGCAGCAGGTGATGCTTTTGTAAGTGATGATTATATTAATAGTATAACAATGTTAGGTGCCGTATCAATTATTACAATTACAGTTTTCGTAGCACTTAAGTATATAAATCAAATGAAAAATGATAAGGCAGAAGGAAATTTAGCTGACGAGAATTGGGATGGAATAGGTGAGTATAAAAATGCAATTCCTATAGGTTGGGGTTTAGCATTTATAGGAACTATAGTTTGGGCATTTTGGTATATGGCAATTGGATATCCAACTAATAGTTTTTCTCAAATTGGACAATGGAATGAAGAGACTTTAGACTATAACAAAAAGTTTGAAGCAAAATGGCAAAATCCATCTCAAGAGACTCTTGAGGCTATGGGTAGTTCATTATACTTAGTACAATGTGCTCCTTGTCATGGTGTTGATGCTGAAGGTATTAATGGTAAAGCCCATAATTTAACAAAAAGAATGGCTAAAGAGCAAGTTCTTGATGTTATTAATAATGGTGCAAATAACTTAAAATCTGCATACCCAGGTGGAATGCCAGCTGGTATGGCTTCTGGTGCTGATGCTGTTGCTATTGCTGAATATGTTGCAAATGGATTCCAAGGTGAACAACCAGCATCATACGCAGTTTGTGCAGGATGTCATGGAGTAGATGGAAAAGGTATGCCTTATGTAGCTCCAAACATTAGAGAATATGACGACGCAATCGTTATGGCTGTATTAAAAGATGGTAAAAAAGGAAGCATTGGTGTTATGCCAAGCTTTGACGGAAGACTTAACGAAACTCAACAAAAAGCATTAGCAGCTTACCTTAGAAGTTTAGGAGAGTAATATGGCTGGAAATACACAAATGAACGAAAACGAAAGAGGAATCTTTAAATTACATGGTATTACAGGAATGCTAATTGCAACTGCTTTATTGCTTACAATTTTAGTAGTTTTAACTGTAAATGGAATTAAGGTTCAACAAAATGAGGCTGATAACTATTATAAAGTAAACCAAGATTTAAATGGTTTAAAAATGAATAGCAGCGAAAACCACAAGCAATATGAGCTTGTTGGTAATGGTAAGTAAGGAGTAAAGTATGGAAAAAATTATTGGTGTTTTACTTTTAGTTTCTGCCGTTATGACAGCTTACTA
>NZ_JBMOVV010000027.1:0-4108 GCF_049472135.1 Arcobacter pernae | reverse complement strand
TCTCATAAAATCATCATCAAGACGAACAATATCATCTTCGCCTGTATATTCACCAACTTGTGCTTCTATTAATACTACTGGAATCTTACCTTCATTTTCTAATCTATGAACTTCACCCATCTTTATATATGTACTCTCATTTGGTCTTACATATTTTGTAGTATTGCCTACTGTTACTGTTGCTGTTCCACTTACTACTATCCAATGCTCATTTCTATGAAAATGTTTTTGTAAACTAAGTCTTTTACCTGGTTTTACTTCTATTCTTTTTATTTTATATCCTGCCGTTTCTTCTAAGACAGTATATGTCCCCCATGGTCTATGTCCAGTTAAATGTATATTATGTAGTTCTGTATCTTTTTTTATTTCTTGAACTACTTTTTTTACTTTTTGAGAACTTCCTTTTTTTGAAATTAAAAGTGCATCTCCTGTATCTACAATAATAGTATCTTCTATATCTACTGTTGCTATTTTTCTTTCACTTCCATAGATTAAATTGTTTTTAGAATCTATTGATATATGATTAGGATTTTCAGTATTTCCATTTTCATCTTTTGGAAGTTCTTCATAAAGTGCATCAAAGCTACCTACATCTGACCAGTTTATATTTGAAGGTATTACTTTAACTATACTTGATTTTTCCATTACAGCGTAATCTATACTATCTTCTGGGATATTTATCATATTTTCATGTTTTATTCTTATAATTGAATCTTTTGAAGAGTTTTTTAATGCTTTAATAGAAGTTTCGTAAATTTCAGGTGAATATTTTTTTAGTTCCTCTAAAAATACTCCTGCTTTAAAGCAGAACATTCCAGAGTTCCAGTAATAGTTCCCTGCTTCTAAATATGAAGTAGCTGTTTGTAAATCAGGCTTTTCATGGAAAGCTTTTACATCATAAGTATTTTCACTTTCTATATATCCAAATCCTGTTTCTGCAAAAGTAGGAGTAATACCAAAAGTTACAAGGTTTCCTTTTATTGCTAACTCTTTTGCTTTTTCTAGAACATTCATATATTCATTTTCATCTTTTATTAGATGATCCGATGGAGTTACTAAAACTATTTCATCATATTCTAATTCCATGCAAGCTAAAGCGATTGCAGGAGCAGTATTTCTTCCTACTGGTTCTAATAAGTATTTATTATTAGTTTTATTTAATTCTTCTAATTGATCTAAAGCTAAAAAGTATTGTTCAGCATTTGAAACAATAAATTGACTATTACATAATTTACTATTTCTATCAACAGTTAATTGGAATAGTGATTTTTCATCCTTGTGCTCTGCACTCTCTTCGAGAAATAGTTTTACGAACTGTTTTGGCATTAAAGTTCTACTTATTGGCCATAATCTTGTTCCACTGCCTCCGCATAATATTATGTTAGTCATTTCTTATTCCTTTTTCTTTTATAAAATAATCTTTTACATAGTCATATACTTCTTGTGATTCTAGAAGTTCTTGTATGTTAAACCATCTTTGCTTTTCATGTTGGATTCTATCTAAAGATAATTTCTCTTTTATTTCAAGTTCAAAGCCTAGAGCTATATAGTGTGTTGAGAACTTATCATTAAATACATTGTCATTATAGAAGTGTTGATATATTCCCTTAAAAGAAGCCTTATTTATATTAAACTCTTTTCCAAGTTCTCCTAGTGTTAACCTTTTAAAAGCTTTTTCTATAGGTTCATCTTTATAGATTCTTCCTCCAGGTACAAACCAGCTTCCTTTAGCTGGTTTGTTTAGTCTTTGACCTAGAAGTATTTCATCTTTTGAATTTTTTACTATGAGGTCAATAGATATTAAAGGAGTATTTTCAATAATTGAGCTAAATATATCTTTTTCTAAAAACATTTATTTACTTTCTAAATACCAATTAAACATAGTCTTAATACCATCCTCAAGCTCAACTTTATGTTTCCATCCCAAACTATGAAGTTTAGAAGGATCAGTTAACTTAACCATCGTTCCATCTGGTTTTTCTGTATTAAATACTAAGTCACCCTTAAATCCAATAATATCTTGAATTAAAGTTGCTAACTCTTTTATAGATATATCTACACCTGTTCCTATATTTATATGTGTATTTCTTACTTCTTTTTGATTTTTATCATAAGTATCTGTAAAATCTCTATTCTCTAGTAAAAATACACAAGCATCTGCCATATCTTCTGAATATAAAAACTCTCTTCTTGGTTTCCCTGTTCCCCATATCTCTACTGAGTCTTTATTCACACCAAATTTTTCAAGGTAATTGTTAGCTTCTTCTAAAGAATTCATATTTAAATCATCTAATACAGCTTGTGTATTTCCTTCATTTAAAAGTTTTGCTAAGTATATCTTTCTAATTAGTGCTGGAAGTACATGTGATTTCTCTAAATCAAAGTTATCATTTGGTCCATATAGATTCGTTGGCATTACAGATATAAAGTTTGTTCCATATTGTAAGTTATATGATTCACACATTTTTATACCAGCTATTTTTGCTATTGCATATGGTTCATTTGTATATTCTAGTGGACTTGTTAATAAACAATCCTCTGGCATTGGTTGAGGAGCCTCTTTTGGATAAATACAAGTTGATCCTAAGAATAGAAGTTTTTTTACTTTATGTACATATGATTGGTGTATTACATTATTTTGAATAGCAAGATTTTCATATATAAAATCTGCTCTATATGTATTATTTGCAACTATTCCACCAACTTTTGCAGCAGCAAGAATTACATACTCTGGCTTTTCTAGACTAAAAAACTCTTCTACTGCATTTTGATCTGTTAAGTCTAGTTCTTTATGTGTTCTATAAATAATATTTGTATAACCTTTTGATTGAAGGTTTTTAACTATTGCAGAACCTACTAAACCTCTATGTCCTGCTACATATATTTTTGAATTTTTATTTATTATATTTGACATATTTAAATATACTTTATATTAATTTTATTACTATTCAAAGTAACTCATAATTTTATAACCACCATCTTTTAGATATTGGTCTTTTGTCATAAGTTTTATATCACTTTGCATCATATCTTCAACTAAGTCTTGAAGATTATACTCTCTATTCCATCCAAGCTTCTTCTCTGCTTTTGAAGGATCACCTAATAGTAAATCAACTTCTGTTGGTCTAAAGTATCTTGGGTCTACACAAACAACTGTTTGGTTAAGTTTTAAATGAGATAAATCAATACCCGATACTTTTGCTTTTTCTTCATCAAAACTATCTATAATACCAATTTCATCAACACCTTCATTTTCAAATCTTAAATTAATACCTGCATAAGCAAAAGCAAACTTAACAAAGTCTCTTACTGTTGTAGTTTGTCCTGTAGCAATAACCCAATCTTCTGGTTCATCTGCTTGTAAAATCATCCACATCATTCGAACATAATCTTTTGCATGTCCCCAATCTCTTTTTGCATCTAAATTACCTAAATATAATTTATCTTGTAAATTTAGTGCTATTTTAGAAGCTGCTCTTGTAATTTTTCTTGTTACGAAAGTCTCACCTCTAACAGGAGATTCATGATTAAATAAAATACCATTACACGCATACATTCCATATGCTTCTCTATAATTTACTGTAATCCAGTAAGCGTACATTTTTGCAACTGCATAAGGAGATCTTGGATAAAAAGGAGTTGTTTCACTTTGAGGTGTTTCTTGAACTTTTCCATATAATTCTGAAGTAGAAGCTTGATAAATCTTTGTTTTTTTCTCTAAACCTAGTAGTTTCACTGCTTCTAAAATTCTTAATGTTCCTGTACCATCAGCGTTTGCTACATATTCAGGTGTTTCAAAAGAAACTGCAACATGGCTCATTGCAGCTAAATTATAAATTTCATCTGGTTGACACTCAGCAATAATTCTTGTTAAATTCATAGAATCTGTCATATCACCATAATGTAATATTAGGTTTCTATTTTCTACATGAGGATCTTGGTATAAGTGATCTATTCTATCTGTATTAAATAAAGAAGACCTTCTTTTTATACCATGTACGATATATCCTTTTTTTAGTAAAAATTCTGCAAGATATGATCCATCTTGTCCTGTGATTCCTGTTATTAATGCTACTTTTTGCTCTGCCATTCTTATTATTTTCCCTTT
>NZ_JBMOVV010000026.1:0-4613 GCF_049472135.1 Arcobacter pernae | reverse complement strand
AATGCAGAGGTAAATACAGATATATACCTAGAAGAGAAAGATGATTTACAAATAGGTACAGTAAATGCGACAAATATGAAAGTAATTTCAAACTCAAATATAGAGAATAAAGATACAACATCATTAGTAAAAGTAGATAAGTTAACAATAGATGCATTAAATGTAAACCTGAATACAGAAATAAAAACAATAAACGCAAATGTAGTAAATGATATAACAATAAATGAGAAAGATAATCTGTTTGGAACAATCATAGCAGAAGACTTAATCTTAGATGTAGCATTCTCAACACTTCTAACAGATGTAGAGACAATAACTGTAAACTCAAGTGATTCAGTATATGTAACACAAATAGATGATGTAATAGTAAAAGATTCAAACGCAACAAATATCTTAGCAATAGAAAGCTCAAATGGAGATCTATACTTAGATAAATTAACAGCTAATACAGTAACAGTAAAAGTATCAGAAGAAAAAAGAATACTAGATAATAATGGTGAATTAATAAATGTAGAATCTCAAAACCTAAATATGCTAGGGAAAGGGGCATATACAGAAGGAAATAAAGTAAGCCCAGAAACAATAGAAACAATGGCAAAAGAGGCTATAGAGATAGACACAACAAAATTATATTTAGGAAATTATGATAAAGCTAAAATAAAAAATAATACAATAAATGATACAATGTACGGCTTATTAATAGAGAGAGATAATTACTCAATGCAATATGTAGCAGTAAGTGAGTTTGATAAAGAAGTAACAGAGATAGAAACACAGTTATCAGAAGGGATGGAAGATATCGTAATGTGGGAGTTTGAAGCAGCGATAAACTACCAAAACTTAAATCAATCAAGTAATATAAATAGCGCATATAATGAGTATGTAGTAAGAAATACACAAATAACACAGAATGATAATATAAGAGCATTAAGAAGCTTTGAAGTGCAAAATGTGAGTACAGTAGCAGAGCATGAGGTAATAATGCCAAGTGTAGAATATAGTACGTATACAAGTTCAATAGGATTTATAGATATAGAGAGAATGAGTAGTAATATCTTGTTTGACTATGATGAGGAAGAGTATGAGTTATGGACAGAAGATTTAGTTTTATAATAAAAGTAGGGAAATAGTATGAAATTTAATAGTAGAGTTATAAAAAGAAGAGAAAAACTTTTGAAGCAGAAGAAGTTGAAACAAATGGAACAAACTGAGTCACTTTATAATATAGAACCTTTAGAGAGTAGAACACTACTCTCTGCTGACCCAGTTTTAGGTGGGGCACAAGCTGTAATACTTTTGAATAATGATCAAAATACTTACTCACAAACTAGTTATGAAACTATTAAAAATACTTTAGATGATAGTGATGGAAGTAGAACAGAATTATTAAAAGACAATACTCGACTTGAGGCATTAGATTCAAATAACAATAAAACAGTTGTTTTAGATATTAAGGAGATGCTAAATGCAGATGGTACTTTAGAAACTATTCTTTTTATAGACCCTCTTGATACAAGTAAGCATATTTATTTAGGAACTGATGGTACGGATACTTCTGCTGGTATTCATTTAGATGCACAGTTATTTGAAGATATTAAAAACGAGTTTGATACTATAGTTGTAGGAAGTGTTGCAGGCTCAAATGACTTTACTGTCTTAGGATCAGGTGATGGTTCAACAGATTTAATTTTAGATGATAATTTATATATCGTATCAAATCCAAATAACTCTACTACAAATGATACTTCAAAACTCTCTTTTATAAATGGAAATACTTTAACTACTTTTGTTGCTGATGTAATGACAAATAAAAATACTACTTATGCAGCTCCTGTTATTGTTTCAGGTGATGAAGTATATTTTAATTCAGATGGATATTTTGATTCAAGTGAAGAAGGTATTCAATTTGATGATACTATAAATGGAAGTACTTCAAATGATAAATTAGCAATTTTAGCATCAGGAAATATGACCTTTAAAGATAAAATTGGTGATACAAATCCTTTAGAACATTTGTCAATTACTGGAAATAATATGAACTTTGACCTTGAAGTTATAATTGATGGTGATTTTGTAATAACTTCAACTAATGGGAATATATTATTTAATGATAGTGTAACAGTAAATGGAAATCTTTATATAGAAGGTGCAAATACTATTATTTTCCAAAATACTCTTGATGTTACAGGTAATATTTATTTAGAAGGTAATGAAATAGATTTTGCTAATTATGTAAACAAAGATGTTTCTTTTGATGCAAATAGAACTATCACATTAAAACCTACTGATAAAACTGTAAATATTGAGGTTTCTTCACCAAGTAAAATAGGTGCTGATTATGAAGATATTAACTCTCTTAATTTAAGTAGTACAGAATTAGGGTATTTGTCTGAAAAGTTTGGAAAGATTATCATAGGTCATGAAGATGGGATTGATAGTTATAATGATACTACTGGAACAGGTCATGCTTCAAGTGGACTAGGGGATATTATTTTAGGACAGTTTGGTTTAACGGGTTCTACTTTTAATGATGATGTTTATCTTTTTGGAAATAATATTATAGTTGATGATAATCAAAACTCTTCAGCTATTTTATCTGTAAAAGATAGTATTTATTTGGAAGCTTATAATAATATTGAAATATATAATAGAATCAAAACTTCAAATGATATTTCTTTTTATTCAGTAGAAGGAAGTATTTCTCAAAAAGACTATAATGAAGTTGATAATGATAATAAAACAGGTGAATATGAGTTTTTAGATGCTGATAACTTAACAGCTGTTGCTAAAACAGGAATAGACCTATCTTCTATATTTGTCAATAATATTGATATTAAAAATACAGGAAATGGAGATATTAATATCAACATTGTTGATTTAAAAGATGATAAAGGAACATCCGATACTTCTGATGACACAGATATTGTAAATGGATATACATATAAAAAAGATGTAAATGTAACAGCTTTAGAACAAACAGATGAAACTGGTATAGGAACTACTAATCTTACAACTGAAAATGGAACTATTACAGTTTTATCTAGTGCTAATAGTGGGAGAGGAATTACTATAGATAGTAATGGAACTACTACAGTTGAAGCAAAAGATAGAGATACTAGTGATAGTGATAATTTTGATATTTTAGTAAATCATAATATTCAAACAAATGATGGAAATCTATCTTTAGTAGCTGATGATTCAATTACCGTAGCTGATGGTATTTATACTAACTCGTCAAGTGGTGGAGATATAGCTTATAGTGCTGGTTTAGATATTTCTTTATCTATTGTTGAAGCTGATGCTTCTGTAACATTAACAGCAGGAGGGAGCGTACTAGATAATTTAAGTAGCGAAGTGTCAAATATCCTAGGTGGAACAACATCATTAACAATAACAGCAGGAACAGGAATTGGAACAAACTCTGATGATATAGATACAACAGTAGCAAATATCACACTAACAAATAATACAAGTGGTGATATATACCTACAAGAAACAGATACACTAGAAATAAAAGGAATCACACAAAATAGTAGTGATGGTGTAATAAATATTGTTGTTGACTCAGGAGATATTACACAAAGTGGAAATATTACATCAGTAAATGGAGATATAAGTGTAATAGCTACATCTGGAAGTATCATAATGAATGATATAAAAGAGACAAACTCAACAGCAGGAAATATTACATATAACGCAAGTTCAAATGTAGAAGTAGCAATTATCAATACAACAGGAAATGTAACAGTAATAGCAGGATTAGCAATAAGTGATAACTTAAGTAGTGAAAATGCAAATATCACAGCAAATGAAGCAACATTAAGTGCAACAACAGGAATAGGAACAAATAGTGATGAAATAGATACAGATGTATCAACAATCTCTTTAACAAATATAACAAGTGGAGATATATTCCTAGAAGAAGATGATGACTTAATAATTTCTTCAATTAATTCACAAGGTACAAACGGTGATGTAGTAATCGTAACAGAAGAAGGAACAATTACAACAACAGGAACAATAACAACAAATACAAGTTCAGATGGAGATATATTACTTCAAGCAATAGGAACAGCATCTGATATCACAATAGGAGCAGCCTTATTAAGTACAGGTAATGTTTCATTAAACGCAGGAAGAAGTGTAAACCTAAATGCAAATGTAACAACATCAACAAGTAGTAAAACAATAGATGTTCTTGCAAATAATTCAATAACAATGATAGATGGAACAACTATCCAAACTAATGATGGAAATATCATTATAGAAGCAACAAATGGAAGTGTAACTACAGATAGCGTAAATGCAGGAACAGCAGATGTAGGTATTTATGCAGGAACAACACTAAGTGATATAGATGGAAGTTCATTAATTACAGCAAATGAGTTATTGATAAAAACAGGAAGTACAATAGGTGAAGGAAGTAATCACTTAAATACAGCAGTAGATGAAATAACAGTAAATAGTGGATCAGATGTATATATCACAGAAGCAAATGCAATAGAAGTAAATAGTGTAGATGTAGAGGTAAATAGAGTGGATGTTACAGGAGTAGCTACGCTTACAACAAGTTATGATACACAGTCTGATATAACAACAGGCGGAAGCTTAGT
>NZ_JBMOVV010000025.1:0-2500 GCF_049472135.1 Arcobacter pernae | reverse complement strand
ACTGCAGGTTTCACTTGTGGAAACGTAGGCCGCTGCCAGCTCTTGAGTTTTTATCTAAAGCTTAGTTCAAAACATTTTTCACATGTTTTTAACTAAGCTTTTTTTTTAGCTATTTATTTTAGCTATCTTTTTATTTTACTTGTTTATCTTTTTTTACGTATTCTATTACTTTTTTAGCTATTCTTTGATTCTCTATTCTTTGTGTATATATTTCTCCTAAACAAACCTATACCACTCCTCCAAAAATTCCATACGCTTATATACCTTAGCTCCTAATGCTATCTTATACTCCATCTCGCTGTGCCCTAAATTCCAGATTTACTATTTTTCCAAGTTCTAGTAAAATGATTATAAATAAAAAATCTATATAAATTTTTGAATTTAAAAATATTAATATACTAAATGCTATCTAAATTTTAAAATTTATAATGATAATATTCATTATTAAATATTTAAAATCAAAAAAATAAATCTTTTTAAACACTTTTTTTTAAAAATAAATCATTTTTATAATTAAATTGAAATCCATATAGATTGAAAATACAACTATAATATTGTCTTTTTACGTGATTAAATAATAATTGTTAAATTAATTTGCAATTTGCAAAATTTAAGCTTTTATTAAGAGTTTTCTCTTGACAAAGGGGGATAATTTGTCTATAATTCCCGTCCAATTTCAGAGGAACGACACAAAGTTCTAAAGAGATATGATCTTTAAAAACGAAGGTTAATAAGAAGTAATTTTTATAAACCGAATATAGAAAAAACGATAAAAAAACAAGAAAAATAATTCTTGTCTATTTAAGCTTTTTACATTTATGTAAAAACACTTGAGTGATAATTTTGTTTAATGGAAACAAAAATTGTCAGTTTCAAACACTTTATTATGGAGAGTTTGATCCTGGCTCAGAGTGAACGCTGGCGGCGTGCTTAACACATGCAAGTCGAACGAGAACGGGTTATAGCTTGCTATAACTGTCAGCTAAGTGGCGCACGGGTGAGTAATATATAGGTAATGTGCCCTAGAGAGGGGGATAACAGTTGGAAACGACTGCTAACACCCCATATGCCTTTAAAACATAAGTTTGCAAGGGAAATATTTATAGCTCTAGGATCGGCCTGTACGGTATCAGCTTGTTGGTGAGGTAATGGCTCACCAAGGCTATGACGCCTAACTGGTTTGAGAGGATGATCAGTCACACTGGAACTGAGACACGGTCCAGACTCCTACGGGAGGCAGCAGTGGGGAATATTGCACAATGGGGGAAACCCTGATGCAGCAACGCCGCGTGGAGGATGACACATTTCGGTGCGTAAACTCCTTTTATATAGGAAGATAATGACGGTACTATATGAATAAGCGCCGGCTAACTCCGTGCCAGCAGCCGCGGTAATACGGAGGGCGCAAGCGTTACTCGGAATCACTGGGCGTAAAGAGCGTGTAGGCGGGTAATTAAGTCAGGAGTGAAATCCTATGGCTCAACCATAGAACTGCTCTTGAAACTGATTACCTAGAATATGGGAGAGGTAGATGGAATTTCTGGTGTAGGGGTAAAATCCGTAGAGATCAGAAGGAATACCGATTGCGAAGGCGATCTACTGGAACATTATTGACGCTGAGACGCGAAAGCGTGGGGAGCAAACAGGATTAGATACCCTGGTAGTCCACGCCCTAAACGATGTACACTAGTTGTTGTGAGGCTAGACCTTGCAGTAATGCAGTAAACACATTAAGTGTACCGCCTGGGGAGTACGGTCGCAAGATTAAAACTCAAAGGAATAGACGGGGACCCGCACAAGCGGTGGAGCATGTGGTTTAATTCGACGATACGCGAAGAACCTTACCTGGACTTGACATAGTAAGAACTTTCTAGAGATAGATTGGTGTCTGCTTGCAGAAACTTATATACAGGTGCTGCACGGCTGTCGTCAGCTCGTGTCGTGAGATGTTGGGTTAAGTCCCGCAACGAGCGCAACCCTCGTCGTTAGTTGCTAACAGTTCGGCTGAGAACTCTAACGAGACTGCCTACGCAAGTAGGAGGAAGGTGAGGACGACGTCAAGTCATCATGGCCCTTACGTCCAGGGCTACACACGTGCTACAATGGGGTATACAAAGAGCCGCGATACCGTGAGGTGGAGCAAATCTCAAAAATATCTCCCAGTTCGGATTGTAGTCTGCAACTCGACTACATGAAGTTGGAATCGCTAGTAATCGTAGATCAGCAATGCTACGGTGAATACGTTCCCGGGTCTTGTACTCACCGCCCGTCACACCATGGGAGTTGAACTCATTCGAAGCGGGGATGCTAAGGTAGCTACCCTCCACAGTGGATTCAGCGACTGGGGTGAAGTCGTAACAAGGTAACCGTAGGAGAACCTGCGGTTGGATCACCTCCTTTCAGAGAAGAGAGAAGTTATTCGATTAACTTCTCCAAAGCTATCAAAGATAGCAAATAAAAAAGGTATATCAACCTTTCTATATTCGGTTTATAAAGATTA
>NZ_JBMOVV010000024.1:0-5973 GCF_049472135.1 Arcobacter pernae | reverse complement strand
GTCAAATATCCTAGGTGGAACAACATCATTAACAATAACAGCAGGAACAGGAATTGGAACAAACTCTGATGATATAGATACAACAGTAGCAAATATCACACTAACAAATAATACAAGTGGTGATATATACCTACAAGAAACAGATACACTAGAAATAAAAGGAATCACACAAAATAGTAGTGATGGTGTAATAAATATTGTTGTTGACTCAGGAGATATTACACAAAGTGGAAATATTACATCAGTAAATGGAGATATAAGTGTAATAGCTACATCTGGAAGTATCATAATGAATGATATAAAAGAGACAAACTCAACAGCAGGAAATATTACATATAACGCAAGTTCAAATGTAGAAGTAGCAATTATCAATACAACAGGAAATGTAACAGTAATAGCAGGATTAGCAATAAGTGATAACTTAAGTAGTGAAAATGCAAATATCACAGCAAATGAAGCAACATTAAGTGCAACAACAGGAATAGGAACAAATAGTGATGAAATAGATACAGATGTATCAACAATCTCTTTAACAAATATAACAAGTGGAGATATATTCCTAGAAGAAGATGATGACTTAATAATTTCTTCAATTAATTCACAAGGTACAAACGGTGATGTAGTAATCGTAACAGAAGAAGGAACAATTACAACAACAGGAACAATAACAACAAATACAAGTTCAGATGGAGATATATTACTTCAAGCAATAGGAACAGCATCTGATATCACAATAGGAGCAGCCTTATTAAGTACAGGTAATGTTTCATTAAACGCAGGAAGAAGTGTAAACCTAAATGCAAATGTAACAACATCAACAAGTAGTAAAACAATAGATGTTCTTGCAAATAATTCAATAACAATGATAGATGGAACAACTATCCAAACTAATGATGGAAATATCATTATAGAAGCAACAAATGGAAGTGTAACTACAGATAGCGTAAATGCAGGAACAGCAGATGTAGGTATTTATGCAGGAACAACACTAAGTGATATAGATGGAAGTTCATTAATTACAGCAAATGAGTTATTGATAAAAACAGGAAGTACAATAGGTGAAGGAAGTAATCACTTAAATACAGCAGTAGATGAAATAACAGTAAATAGTGGATCAGATGTATATATCACAGAAGCAAATGCAATAGAAGTAAATAGTGTAGATGTAGAGGTAAATAGAGTGGATGTTACAGGAGTAGCTACGCTTACAACAAGTTATGATACACAGTCTGATATAACAACAGGCGGAAGCTTAGTACTACAAACAGAAAACGGAAGTATAACAACAGTAGTAAATGATGGAGATATAATAACAGGTGGAAATACACTGTTAAAGACATCAGAGACAGCAGAGGGAATAAATAGTGATTCAGATATAACATTAGGTGGAAGTATAAGTATTACGAATGGAGATATAAGTATTTCATCAAGTGATAATGTAAATATCAATAATAATATCATTTCAAATACAACAAGTAAAACAATAGATGTTTTAGCAAGTAGTAATATAACAATGGCAGATGGAACAACAGTTTCAAGTARTGATGGTAATATYARTATTGAAGCAAGTAGTGGAAATRTAATAAGTGAAACTATTAACGCAGGAACTGGTTCAGTAGCATTAAAAGCAACAGGAACAATAAACGATATAGATTCTTCTTCTTTAATCACAGCTCAAAGCTTACTAATAGATGCTTCAGATAAAGTAGGAACAACAAGTAATCATATAAATACAGATATTGTAAAATTAAGTGCAAATGCAGGAACAGGTTTATATATCACAGAGAATAATGGTGTAATAGTTGATAGTGTAGATGTAGAAGTAAGTAGAGTTGCAGATACAGCAATAGCAACAGAAACAACAAATGATGCACAAGAGAAATTAATCTCAACAGAAGAACTAGTATTAGTTGCAACTTTAGGAAATATAGAGGTAACAAGTAATAGTTCAAATGATGTAAGCTCAAATGGTGATACATTAATTAGTGCATTAGATGGAGCAGTTACATTAAGTGATGATTTAACAACAGGAACTGGAAACTTAAGTATCTTAGCAAATACAACATTTGCACAAAATTCAAATATTACAACAAGTGGAACTGTAGATGTACAAGCAAATACTTCAATTACAATGGCAGATGCAACTACAACAGATGCGACTAATTCAAATATAAGATATAGTACAGCAGGTGAGTTAAGCTTAGCAAAATTAACAACAACAGCAGATATATCTATAAAAGCAGATTCAGTAAGTGATAGTAATGCAAATACAAATAATATTACAGCAGATGAGTTAAGATTAGAGGTTACTAATTCAACAGGATTAGGAACAAATCATATAGAAACAGATGTTGCAGAACTTAGTTCAAATGGTGGAAGCTTATTTGTAACAGAAGCAAATGATATAACAATAAATCAAACAAGCCAAATAGTAGTTCAAAGAGTTGGAAGTGATACAACATTAACGACAATAAATACAACAGATGCAATACAAAGTGATATAAATTCAAGTGGAGATTTAGTACTACAAACAGAAAACGGAAGTATAATAACAGTAGTAAATGATGGAGATATAATAACAGGTGGGAATACACTGTTAAAAACATCAGAGACAGCTGAGGGAACAAATAGTGATTCAGATATAACATTAGGTGGAAGTGTAAGTATCACAAATGGAGATATAAGTATTTCATCAAGTGATAATGTAAATATCAATAATAATATCATTTCAAATACAACAAGTAAAACAATAGATGTTTTAGCAAGTAGTAATATAACAATGGCAGATGGAACAACAGTTTCAAGTAGTGATGGTAATATTAGTATTGAAGCAAGTAGTGGAAATATAATAAGTGAAACTATTAACGCAGGAACTGCTGATGTGATAATAAATGCAGGAGATAAGATATCAAATATAGATAATAACTCTTTAATTACAGCAGATAAATTATTATTAAATGCAGGAAATTCTATAGGAAGCTCTTTAAATCATATAAATACAACTGTAAATACATTAAGTGCAAATGCAGATACTAATGATGCTAATACAACAGATGATAATGATATTTTTGTAACAAATACACAAGCTTTAATCATTGATAGTATTACTATAGATATAAATAGAGTTGATAGTACTGCAACAATAGATAGCAATACAGAAGGAACAACACAAGAAGATGTTTCAACTGGTGATAATGGAAATATTGTAATAAAAGCAACTAGTATTACAGTTGAGGGTGGAAGTGATACTTTAGGATTAAATGCAGTTGGAACAGGAAATGTAAAATTAAATGCAATTTCTGGAGATATTACATTAAATGATAGTGTAAATGCTGGAAGTGGTGATGTTACAGTTTTAGCTGGAACTAATATTGTTCAAGCAGGGGATATTTTAACTACAGATGGTACTGTAGATGTAGAAGCAACTGCTAGTTCTATTAGTATGAGTGATGGTGTAAAAACAAGTTCAAATGAAAATATAAGATATGAAGCTTCAACAAGCTTATCTTTAGGATTAATAACAACAAGTAAAAATGTATCACTAGTTGCAGGAACTATAATTGACAGTGCAAATGTAGATAGTAGTGATACAACAGTAGACATTGAAGCAAAAGAGTTAAGAATTGAAACTACTGATTTATCAGGTGGATTAGGAATTGGTGCTAACCATATAGAAACAACAGTTGAAGTAATAAGTGTAAAAACTGGAACAAGTGGAGTATTTATAAGTGAAACTGATGATATTTTAGTTGATGAAATTGAAGATACAGAAGCTTCATCAGATGGAATAAGTGTAAATAGAGTACTAGATACAGCCCTTGTAACAGCTTCTGTAGTAAATGATGCAAGTCAAAGTGATATAGTAACAACTGGAAGTTTAGTATTACAAACTTTAGATGGAAGTATAACTACTGTTGTTAATAATGGAGATATAAGTACTGGTGGAAACACACTTTTAAAAACTATAGATGAAGATGATAATGCTGATAATATTAATATCAATTCGAATATAACTTCATCAAGTAATATCTCAATTGTTTCAGCTCAAAACTTTAATTTAGCAGCAAATGCAAAAGTTGAATCTACTGGAACAGCTTCTACAATAGATATTTTTATAAGTAGCGTTGATGGTAATGTATCATTAGAAGATACAAGTTCTATTATTTCAAATGATTCAAATATTAGAGTAAAAGCAAATGATATTAAACTTTCATCTATTGATGCAGGAACAGCTTCTATTTCTTTATATTCTTTAGGAAATATTACTGATAATGGAGATACAACTACAGATTTAGTTTCTAAAAACTTAAGAGTTTTTGCACAAAATGGTGGAGCAGGAAATGACTCTACAACTATAAATAGCTTAGATATTGATGTTGATAATATCACTGCAAATGTAGGTGTAAATGGTATTTATATAGAAGACTTAGATGATTTAACAGTTACATATATTAATGATATTAGTGTAAATAGTGTAAATTC
This sequence comes from Arcobacter pernae, assembly GCF_049472135.1. Classification (NCBI taxonomy): domain Bacteria; kingdom Pseudomonadati; phylum Campylobacterota; class Epsilonproteobacteria; order Campylobacterales; family Arcobacteraceae; genus Arcobacter; species Arcobacter pernae. The sequence goes on along the minus strand of NZ_JBMOVV010000024.1, from coordinate 1,491 downwards.
ACAAGCTTTAGTTACTTCTCAAAGAACAGATGAAATCCAAGAAGATATTAAATCTAAAGATAGTGGGGTTATTTCGATTACTTCTAATAATAATCTTACTATTACAGAAGGTTTATTAATCGACCCAAGTACAAATGCAAATATTGATGATGGCTTAGGTATTAATGGAACAGGTTTAGTTAGTCTAAAAAGTAATTTAGGTGATATTATTTTACAAAGTGGAGTTTCAACAACAACTACAGCAACTTTAGAAGCTACAGTTGGTACTATTTTAGATACAACCACTACTTCAATTATTGTAAATACATTAAATTTAAGAGGGGAAAATGTAGGTAGTTCAAGTAACTATCTAAACACAGAAGTAGAAGTATTAAATGCAGAGGTAAATACAGATATATACCTAGAAGAGAAAGATGATTTACAAATAGGTACAGTAAATGCGACAAATATGAAAGTAATTTCAAACTCAAATATAGAGAATAAAGATACAACATCATTAGTAAAAGTAGATAAGTTAACAATAGATGCATTAAATGTAAACCTGAATACAGAAATAAAAACAATAAACGCAAATGTAGTAAATGATATAACAATAAATGAGAAAGATAATCTGTTTGGAACAATCATAGCAGAAGACTTAATCTTAGATGTAGCATTCTCAACACTTCTAACAGATGTAGAGACAATAACTGTAAACTCAAGTGATTCAGTATATGTAACACAAATAGATGATGTAATAGTAAAAGATTCAAACGCAACAAATATCTTAGCAATAGAAAGCTCAAATGGAGATCTATACTTAGATAAATTAACAGCTAATACAGTAACAGTAAAAGTATCAGAAGAAAAAAGAATACTAGATAATAATGGTGAATTAATAAATGTAGAATCTCAAAACCTAAATATGCTAGGGAAAGGGGCATATACAGAAGGAAATAAAGTAAGCCCAGAAACAATAGAAACAATGGCAAAAGAGGCTATAGAGATAGACACAACAAAATTATATTTAGGAAATTATGATAAAGCTAAAATAAAAAATAATACAATAAATGATACAATGTACGGCTTATTAATAGAGAGAGATAATTACTCAATGCAATATGTAGCAGTAAGTGAGTTTGATAAAGAAGTAACAGAGATAGAAACACAGTTATCAGAAGGGATGGAAGATATCGTAATGTGGGAGTTTGAAGCAGCGATAAACTACCAAAACTTAAATCAATCAAGTAATATAAATAGCGCATATAATGAGTATGTAGTAAGAAATACACAAATAACACAGAATGATAATATAAGAGCATTAAGAAGCTTTGAAGTGCAAAATGTGAGTACAGTAGCAGAGCATGAGGTAATAATGCCAAGTGTAGAATATAGTACGTATACAAGTTCAATAGGATTTATAGATATAGAGAGAATGAGTAGTAATATCTTGTTTGACTATGATGAGGAAGAGTATGAGTTATGGACAGAAGATTTAGTTTTATAATAAAA
>NZ_JBMOVV010000023.1:0-11705 GCF_049472135.1 Arcobacter pernae | reverse complement strand
TTAACTATCACTATTAAAAATATCTCTAGTATAAACTTTATCTTGAACATCAAGTAAGTCTTCACTAAGTCTATTTGCTACTATTACATCTGCTTCTTTTTTAAACTCATCTAAATCTTTTATTACTTTTGAGTTAAAAAATACTTCATCTTCTAAGTTTGGTTCATAGATAACTACTTCTATTCCCTTAGCTTTGATTCTTTTCATTATTCCTTGAATTGCAGAAGCTCTAAAGTTATCACTTCCTTCTTTCATGATAAGTCTATATACTCCTACTTTTTTTGAAGTTTCTATATTATCTGGGTTTACAGGTGTTAAATTTAGTTTTTCTATTATACTTTGGGCTATAAAATCTTTTCTAGTTGTATTTGCTTCTACAATTGCTGAGATTAAGCTATGTGGTACATCTTCATAGTTTGCTCTTAATTGTTTTGTATCTTTAGGTAAACAGTATCCACCATATCCAAAGCTTGGATTATTATAATGATTTCCAATTCTTGGATCTAATCCTACACCTTCTATTATCTGTTTTGAATCAAGGTTATGTGATTGAGCATATGAATCTAGTTCATTAAAGTAAGCTACTCTCATAGCTAAGTATGTATTAGAGAATAGTTTTATTGCTTCTGCTTCAGTTGAATCAGTAAATAAAATATCTATATCTTTTTTTATAGCACCTTGAGCAAGTAGATTCGCAAATGTTTTTGCTCTTTGAGATTTTTCACCCACGATAATTCTTGAAGGGTACAGATTATCATGTAGGGCTTTCCCTTCTCTTAAGAACTCTGGAGAGAATATAATATTATTTGTATCAAACTTTTTTGATATTTCTTTTGTATATCCTACAGGAATAGTTGATTTTATTACCATTGTAGTGTTTGGGTTTATTTCTAGTACATCAGCTATTACATACTCTATTGATTTTGTATTAAAGTAGTTTGTTTCAGGATCATAGTCTGTTGGTGTTGAGATAATTACAAAGTCTGCATCTTTATATGCTTCTTTTTTATCTAATGTAGCTTTAAAGTTTAAATCATCTCTTAATAAGTATTCACTTATTTCTTTATCTTCTATTGGTGATTTTTTATTATTTAAAAGTTCTACTTTAGAAGCAACTATATCTAATGCTATTACTTCATTATCTTGGGCTAATAGTATTCCATTTGACAGGCCTACGTACCCTGTCCCGGCTATTGCTATTTTCATTTACTTCATATCCTCATTTTTTAACTTATTTTTTAAAATTATCTTACCTTCTTCAACACCTGGTTGATTATAAGTATTTATTTGCATAAAACTTCCAACTATTGATGTTAAAAGTTGATATGAGTACATAAGTTTTCCTATATTGAATTCATCTACCTTCTCTATTGTAATCACATCTGTTGGGATATTATCACACTTTTCTACAGCTTCTATTGTAGAGTCTGCTTGCATATTTATCAAGTCCTTAAACTTAATATTATTTACATAATCTAACTCTTCTAAATGAGGAATTGATATATCAGGTATTATCGTTTCTTCCTCAAAGTCATCTACTTTTATAAATGTAACTGTCTTATCTCTTACCCCTTCCATTATTAGCTGTAAAAAAGAGTGTTGATCTACTGGACCTATTAGTCCTATTGGAGTTAAAGCTTGTCTTGTCCCATTTATATTTACTTTTCCAAGACTTTCACCCCATAGTTGGATATACCACTTATTAAAACCTTCTAAAAGTGAAGAATATGAAAAAATTACATTTATATTAAATCTATTTTTATTCTCTACCATAAATCTAGCTTTTTCAAAGATTGAATGAAAATACTCTTGTTTTTCGAAAAAGCTATTATTTACTTCTTTACATCCATCTAGAAGTTTTTGTATGTCTATTCCCATAATAGATAAAGGAACTAAGCCTACAGGTGAAAATACTGAAAATCTTCCACCTACATCTTTTGGAATTTCAAAAGTTTTTATATCATTTTCTTTTGCATATGAGTTTAGTTTACTATCATATTCTGTAATACAAACACAATTTGTTTTATCAATTTTTACTAGACTATGTAAGTATTTGAAAACTGAAATAGTCTCAATTGTAGTACCAGATTTTGAGATGATTATAAATAATGTGTCATTTATATCATTTATATACGATAGTCTTTTTTTTAATTCTAAAGGATCAGTTGATTCCAAAAAATGAAGTTTTTTACCATTTGATTTATTTCTAAGAAAGCTATTTATTGCATAAGTTCCTAAACTACTTCCACCAATACCAACTACCACTATATCTTTTTGAGTTACAGTTTTAGAAAAGCTTAAAATCTCTGAAATATCTTGATAAGGTAAATTATAATAACCTATGTTATTTTTCTCTTCTACTATCTTTTCAAAAATTTCATTATTTGATTTTATTTGGTAGAAATTCTTTTGATATTTCATCTTTAATTATTCGCTTTCTCGTAAAAATAGCTAGTAGCTTCAACAAAACCATCTACATTTCCACAATCAAATCTTTTACCTTTAAACTTATAAGCAATAACTTTTCCTTCTTTTGCTTGTTCAAGTAAAGCATCTGTGATTTGTATCTCTCCACCTTTTCCTGGTTTTGTATCTCTTAAAATATCAAAAATATCAGGTGTCAAAATATATCTTCCAATAATCGCTAAATTTGTTGGAGCTTCTTTTGGGTCTGGTTTTTCTACCATATTTGACACTCTATATATTCCGTCTTCTATTTGCTCACCATCAATTACACCATACTTATCTGTTTTATCTTTTGGTATTTCTTCTATAGCAACTATTGAACACTCATATTTTTCATATAGTTTTATCATCTGCTTTAATACTCCACCTTCACTAGAAGTATTGTCACATAAATCATCAGCTAATATAACTGCAAAAGGTTCATTACCTATTAAAGTTTCACCTGTTAAAATTGCATGTCCTAAACCTTTCATTTCTAGTTGTCTAGTGTAAGAAAAAGTTGTAGTTTCAATAATCTTATTTAGATCACTTAAAAGTTCTTCTTTTGAAGAACCTTTTATTGAATTTTCAATATCAGTATTTGTATCAAAGTGATCTTCTATGGCTTTTTTATATTTAGATGTAACTATAGAAATAGTACTACATCCTGATTCTAATGCTTCTTCAACTCCATATTGAATAAGTGGTTTTGTAAGTACTGGTAACATCTCTTTGGGTATTGCTTTTGTAGCTGGTAAAAATCTTGTTCCATACCCTGCTGCTGGAAATAAACATCTTTTTATCATCTTTCACTTTCCTCTTTAAGATATATTTTCAAGTTTTAGATTCTCTTTTTTTTCTTTTTTCATTCTTTTATATTTCTTTTTTAATTTTGCATTTTTTGGTCTTTTTCTTGCTCTTGGGTCAAAAAGATCAAAAAATATTAAAAATAGTAAGAAAAATATTAAAAGATTTAAACCATCATCTTGTTTGTATATTTGTAAAAACATACAAGAAAAAGTAAGTTGCATAAAAATAAGCATTTTTACTGTAAATGCTTTATTTTGTTTGATATTGTCAAGAATATGATGTAGGTGGTTTCTATCCGCCTCAAAAGGAGATTTCCCCCTTTGTCTTCTTCTTCTAAAAACTACTAACGTATCTAAAATAGGTACTGCTGCTAAAAAGAATATTGATACAGGATTTACATATTCTAAGGCTTTGATACTTAGTATTGCAATTACAAAACCTAAAAGTAAAGAGCCACTATCTCCCATGAAAACTTTTGCTGGATACCAGTTTAGAACTAGAAATGCAATTAGTGCTGAGATTAAAAGAGCCGGCCATACTATTAACATATTATCATTATTTATTATCCCTATTATTAATAGTGCAGCTAATATTATTATAGATATTGATGAAGCTAAACCATCTAATCCATCTGTTAAATTTACAGCATTTGTGAAAGCAATAATTGCAAAAAGTGTAAAGGGTAATGCAACTATGCCTAATGTTAATTCATAATTGAAGTAAGTTCCTATTGTTGTTATTGTATATCCTTCAAAATATGCAATAATTGCAGCAATTACAATAAATAAAAGTTTTGTTTTTGAGCTTAAAGTATAAATGTCATCTAAAATACCACCTATAAAAACAATAAGGATAGCGATTAATATTATTGCGTATGAGAAAATATCTTCAGTATAATAAAAAATTAAAGATAATATAAATGTACTACCAAAAACTATTCCCGCTCCTCTTGGAGTGATTTTTTTATGTGAACTTCTTTCATTAGGTATATCAACAAGTTTTAGTTTTGCAGCATTATTTATAAAGTTTTTTATTAAAAAATATGTAACAACAAATAGAACAAAACTAAATAAAACTAGTTCATACATAAATAAAATCCTGATCATTAAATAAAATTTTGAATAATTTTACAGTAACTAATCTTATTTTTTTATTATTAATAATTACAAAATGGTTACATTTTATAATTTTATATTTTATGAAATAGTGTTTAATTATTGATTTTTTTATTTTTTTTATATACAATGCGATTATTAAAAATAAGGAATTATGATGAAAGTAAACAGATTTTTTTACAGTATTCCCGTAATAATGGCACTTTTTGGTACTTCTAATGCAACTTCTTTAAAAGATGTTGTTTCTCATACACTAAAAAGTAATCAAGATATACATTCAAAATCATTAAATAATAATGCTTTTAAAAACTATGTCGATGAACAAAAATCAGGTTATTATCCAAAAGTTGATTTGACTGCTTCTTTAGAAAAGATAAAAGAAGAAGAAAAGTCATCTACTTTAAATACTGATGAAACAAGAACAGGAAATAATGTTCAATTAGATTTAGAACAATTATTATATGATGGAAATCTTACATCAAGTAGAGTTGCAGAATCAGAATTTAGATATTCGTCAAACAAATACAAAAATTCTAATGATATTGAGAACATCATTTTGGATGGTGTTAATGCATATCTAAATATGGTGAAGTTTCAAGAAAGAATTAAAGTTTCAGAAAATAATATCAAAGTTCACGATGGATATTTAACTATTGCTAAACAAACTGAAGAAATTAATGGAACAATATTAGATAAAGTTCAAACTAAAGCTAAAATACATAATGCAAAAAATAAGCTTTTTGATGAAATAAATAACTATAATATGTCTAGAAGTTCATTTGATAAAAATGTAGGATTAAAAATTTTAGGTGAGATTTGTAGGCCTAATATTGATGAGTCTTTAATTCCCTCTTCTTTACAAAAGTTAAAAGCTATTACTTTAACATCAAATTATAAGATAAAAGAGCAAATAGAGAAGATAAAAGAACAAAAAGAAAAATTATCTCAAACGGATTCAAGTTTTCTACCTACATTAAAATTTAAATTACAAGCTATACATGATAACGATCTGATTACTGATGAAACTAAAACAAAAAGATATTCGGGAAAAATTGAGTTAAGGTACAATATCTTCAATGGTTTTGCAGATGATAAAGCTAGCCAAAGAGAAAGATTATTTTTAAAAGAATCAAAAGCTAAACTTGATGTTGTTACAAAAGATATAGTTGATCAATTAACAGTGGCATTTAATACATATCAAACTTCTAAAAAACAGATTGTTGAGTTAAAGCAATTTATAGAAGAAAATAAACAGATAATTAAAATTTATAACGATCAATTTGATTCTGGTACTAGAAGTTTTATTGATGTTTTAAATGTAGAAGCTGATTTATATAATTCAAAAGTATCTTTAATCAATACAGAATTTAATATGTATCAAGCATATTATCAAATTTTACAGTTAAAATCTTCTCTTCAAAATTCTATATCAACATCAAAAAGACAAGTTTGTGATGGAGATGTATTCTTAAAAACAGAAGAAACAAAAGAAAATGAGTCTAAAAGTATGGAAGAAGAATTAAATTTAGATGAACCTTCAAATACAAATAATTTATCTGAAGAGTTAGGCTCTAATGTATCAAATGAGTATGCATTATTTTTAAATACATATAATTCTCATCAAAAAGCACAAATTGCTCTTGATAAAACATTAAAAGATTTAAAAAATAATCAGAAATTAAAAGTAGTATCAAATAAAAATGGTACATTTACCTTGGCTGCTTATAACATTGATGGAAGTGTAAATGCTAATGCTTTAAAAAATAGTTTAAATTACAAATACCCTAATTCTTATTATATTAAAAAAATTAAGTAGGTGTATTAGTTGAATAGTAGCAATATTAATTTTAATGATGATTTTAATTCTATAAAAGAGGATTCTAAAGAAGTAGATACTCTTTTAGAATCTTTACTGTTTCTTTCAAAATTTCATAAAAGACCTTCATCTAAAGAATCGTTGATAGCAGGATTAGCTATCCATGATTCTTTAATGACACCAACTATGTTTAAAACTGCAGCAAAAAAAATTGGATTAATTACAAAAGCAGTTAATAGAGAAATTGAGCATATTAACAATAAAGCTTTACCTGCAGTGATGATACTTAATAATAATAAATCTTGCGTAGTTCTAAATATAGACAATAATGATAAAGTTGCAACAATTATAATGCCACATATTAGCAGTGGTGAAGTGCATTTATCTTTTGATAAATTAAATGAAATATACACAAATAATCTTCTTATAATAAAACCAGCATACAATTTTGAGAATAGGGTAGAAAAAGATATTAATATAGATGATAATAAAAAGTGGTTTTATCGAACTATGAAAAAAAATATTTCAATTTACAAATTAGTGATAATTGCAGCAATATTAATCAATATCTTTGTGATATTTATTCCATTATTTACTATGAATGTTTATGATAGAGTTTTACCAAATAAAGCAGTTGATACTTTATGGGTTTTACTTATTGGAATAATATTTGTTTTATTCTTTGATTTTATATTGAAACTAATAAGAGCATATTTTATTGAACAAGCAGGTAAAAGGGCTGATATTCGCATGTCAAGTAAAATCTTTGATCAACTTTTAAATATAAAGTTAGATTCTAAGCCCTCATCAACTGGAATGTTTGTAAGTAGGCTTCAATCCTTTGAAAGTGTTAGAGAGTTTTTTACAACAGTTACTATCACGGCTTTTGTTGACTTACCCTTTGTTTTATTATTTATAGCTGTTATATTTTATGTTGGGGGACCTTTAGGATATATCAGTTTAGGAACTATGATAATAGCAATACTTTTTTCTTGGTTTATGCAAAGACCAATAAAAAAGGCTATTTTAAATTCGGCAAAAGAAGAACAGATAAAACAAACAGTTTTAACTGAAACAGTAACCGGATTAGAAATCATAAAAAGTGTAAGAGCATTAAATAGAATGAGAACCCATTGGGAAAGATCAATCTCTCAAACCTCATATTATGGAAATAAATCCCATTACTTATCACAGGTTGTTACTTATTTTGTTGGTTTTATATCTCAGCTTTCAGGAGTGTTAATTGTTGCATTTGGTGTAATTCTTGCTACAAATGGTGAAGTTACAATGGGAGCAATTATTGCAGCAATGATGTTAAATAGTAGAGTCATTGGACCTGTATCTCAAATAGTTGGAATGATTATTAGATTAGATAGAACACTTTTATCTTTAGATAATATTGATGAGATTATGAAAATGCCAGTAGAACGTTCTTCAAATAAAAGATATCTTAGTAGACCAAATCTAAAAGGTGATATTATTTTTAAAGACGTAGATTTTTCATACAAAGATCAAAAATATAATGTATTAAAAAATATAAATATTTCTATAAAAGAGGGTGAAAAAGTAGGAATAATTGGAAAAATTGGTTCTGGAAAATCAACTTTTGCCAAATTACTATTAAATCTTTTTGAAGCGAATAAAGGGTCAATACTTATTAATGATACTGATATTAGACAAATTGATCCAGTAGATTTAAGAAGATCTATTGGATATGTACCTCAAGAACCATTTTTATTTATGGGAAGTATAAAAGATAATATTACAATTGGCGAGCAATATGTAAGTGATGAAGAAGTACTAAAAGCAGCACAAGTTGCAGGTGTGCATGAATTTATTGGAAAACATGAATCTGGATATGATTTGATTGTAGGAGAGAGAGGAGAAGGTTTATCAGGTGGAGAAAGGCAAGCAGTAACTTTAGCAAGAGCAATTTTGTCAAATCCTAATATCTTAATTTTAGATGAACCTACAAATATGATGGATGAATTATCAGAAAATAAATTTAAGAGTAATCTTAAAAATATCATTGAAGATAAAACACTTTTAATAATTACACATAAGCCATCATTATTATCCTTAGTAGATAGGTTGATTGTTATTGAAGATGGCAAAGTTGTAGCTGATGGTGCAAAAGATAAAATCATATCTTCTTTTACTCAAACACAAACAAATAGTAATAAAAATCAAACAATTTTAAAAACTAATAGAATAAAAAGGATTTAAATGCAAGAAGATATAAATTTTGTAGACACATTACATTCTCAAAAAAATGCAAAATTAAGTTCTAAGATAATTTTATTCTTTTTTACAATAGTAAGTTTTTTTATAATAGCTTTTATTTGGGCATATTTTGCAAAAGTTGATGAACTTACAAGAGGAGAAGGAAAAGTAATACCTTCAGAAAGAATAAAGAAAATTCAAAGTTTAGATGGTGGTCTTATTTCTGAAATCCTTGTAAAAGAAGGAAGTATAGTACAAAAAGGTCAAGAGCTAATGAAAATTGATACTACAAGATTTCAAGCATCATTAGAAGAGAATAAACAAACATATTTTCATTTATTAGTAACAAAAAAAAGGTTAGAAGCGGAAGCAAATATTGATTTAAATAAAGAAATAAAAAGTTTAGAATATAAAAAAGATTTAGAAAAAAATGCAAAAAACTTTATTGAAAATGATAAGAAACTGTTTAAATCAAGAGTTGAAGAATTATTAAGCACTTCAAATATTTTTAAAATTCAGTTTAAACAAAAAGAACAAGAATTAAGAGAACTAGAAAATAAGAGTATACAATTAAAAAAAAGACTTAATCTAGTAAAAGAAGAATTTAATACTATAAATAAAATGGTATCAAGAGGTTCAAGATCAAAAGTAGATTTGTTAAAAATAAAAAAAGAGTTGACAGAATTAGAAGGAGAACTTCAAACAACATATATTCAAATCCCAAAAGCTAAATATGCTATAGAAGAAGCAAAAAATAGAATTATAGAAAAAACAAAGATTTTTAAAGCAGAAGCTTCAAATGAATTACAAAAAATCAATACTGAGATTAAAAAATATGAATCAAAAATTATTGCACAAAAAGATAAAGTTGATAAAACTATTTTATACTCACCTGTAAATGGAATTATTAAACAAATAAATATTAATACAGTAGGGGGCGTTGTAAAGTCAGGTATAGACTTAATAGAAATAGTTCCTCAAAGTGATATCTTATTGGTTGAAGCAAAAATTGATCCTAAAGATATTGCTTTCATAAATCCAAAACAAAAAGCAATTGTAAAAATTACAGCCTATGACTTTTCAATATATGGAGCATTAGAAGGAAATATTGTAGAAATATCAGCTGATAGTATAATAGACAAAAATGATAAAAATCAAAAAAGCTATTATAAAGTAATTGTTAAAACAGATAAAAACTATTTGGAAAAAAATAAAGAAAAACTTCCAATTATTCCAGGAATGATTACAAGTGTAGATATTATTACAGGTAAAAAATCAATTTTAGATTATATTTTAAAGCCAATTCTGAAAACAAAAGATAATGCTTTACATGAAAGATAAAATAAATACAATAAAAACATTGTAAAAAGTAATAAAACAGACAAAAAATAAGAAACTTTTAAAATTTAAGCTTTTATTAAGAGTTTTCTCTTGACAAAGGGGGATAATTTGTCTATAATTCCCGTCCAATTTCAGAGGAACGACACAAAGTTCTAAAGAGATATGATCTTTAAAAACGAAGGTTAATAAGAAGTAATTTTTATAAACCGAATATAGAAAAAACGATAAAAAAACAAGAAAAATAATTCTTGTCTATTTAAGCTTTTTACATTTATGTAAAAACACTTGAGTGATAATTTTGTTTAATGGAAACAAAAATTGTCAGTTTCAAACACTTTATTATGGAGAGTTTGATCCTGGCTCAGAGTGAACGCTGGCGGCGTGCTTAACACATGCAAGTCGAACGAGAACGGGTTATAGCTTGCTATAACTGTCAGCTAAGTGGCGCACGGGTGAGTAATATATAGGTAATGTGCCCTAGAGAGGGGGATAACAGTTGGAAACGACTGCTAACACCCCATATGCCTTTAAAACATAAGTTTGCAAGGGAAATATTTATAGCTCTAGGATCGGCCTGTACGGTATCAGCTTGTTGGTGAGGTAATGGCTCACCAAGGCTATGACGCCTAACTGGTTTGAGAGGATGATCAGTCACACTGGAACTGAGACACGGTCCAGACTCCTACGGGAGGCAGCAGTGGGGAATATTGCACAATGGGGGAAACCCTGATGCAGCAACGCCGCGTGGAGGATGACACATTTCGGTGCGTAAACTCCTTTTATATAGGAAGATAATGACGGTACTATATGAATAAGCGCCGGCTAACTCCGTGCCAGCAGCCGCGGTAATACGGAGGGCGCAAGCGTTACTCGGAATCACTGGGCGTAAAGAGCGTGTAGGCGGGTAATTAAGTCAGGAGTGAAATCCTATGGCTCAACCATAGAACTGCTCTTGAAACTGATTACCTAGAATATGGGAGAGGTAGATGGAATTTCTGGTGTAGGGGTAAAATCCGTAGAGATCAGAAGGAATACCGATTGCGAAGGCGATCTACTGGAACATTATTGACGCTGAGACGCGAAAGCGTGGGGAGCAAACAGGATTAGATACCCTGGTAGTCCACGCCCTAAACGATGTACACTAGTTGTTGTGAGGCTAGACCTTGCAGTAATGCAGTAAACACATTAAGTGTACCGCCTGGGGAGTACGGTCGCAAGATTAAAACTCAAAGGAATAGACGGGGACCCGCACAAGCGGTGGAGCATGTGGTTTAATTCGACGATACGCGAAGAACCTTACCTGGACTTGACATAGTAAGAACTTTCTAGAGATAGATTGGTGTCTGCTTGCAGAAACTTATATACAGGTGCTGCACGGCTGTCGTCAGCTCGTGTCGTGAGATGTTGGGTTAAGTCCCGCAACGAGCGCAACCCTCGTCGTTAGTTGCTAACAGTTCGGCTGAGAACTCTAACGAGACTGCCTACGCAAGTAGGAGGAAGGTGAGGACGACGTCAAGTCATCATGGCCCTTACGTCCAGGGCTACACACGTGCTACAATGGGGTATACAAAGAGCCGCGATACCGTGAGGTGGAGCAAATCTCAAAAATATCTCCCAGTTCGGATTGTAGTCTGCAACTCGACTACATGAAGTTGGAATCGCTAGTAATCGTAGATCAGCAATGCTACGGTGAATACGTTCCCGGGTCTTGTACTCACCGCCCGTCACACCATGGGAGTTGAACTCATTCGAAGCGGGGATGCTAAGGTAGCTACCCTCCACAGTGGATTCAGCGACTGGGGTGAAGTCGTAACAAGGTAACCGTAGGAGAACCTGCGGTTGGATCACCTCCTTTCAGAGAAGAGAGAAGTTATTCGATTAACTTCTCCAAAGCTATCAAAGATAGCAAATAAAAAAGGTATATCAACCTTTCTATATTCGGTTTATAAAGATTA
>NZ_JBMOVV010000022.1:0-12001 GCF_049472135.1 Arcobacter pernae | reverse complement strand
ACAAGATTTTTACCAGCTACAAAAGCAATACCCAAAGAGATGTTACCAGTACTTACAAAACCACTTATTCAATATGGAGTTGAAGAAGCATTAGAATCAGGATGTAGTACTATTTCTATAGTTACATCTAAATATAAAAAAGCCATAGAAGATCACTTTGATACAAATACTGATATTGAAAATTCAATAAAAGGTTCTTCAAAAGAAGAACTTTTAAGTGATCTAAATAAGATTATTGAAACTACAACTTTTTCTTACACTAGACAACTAGAAATGAAAGGTTTAGGACATGCAATTTTAACAGGTGAAACTTTAATAGGTAATGAACCTTTTGCAGTTATATTAGCTGATGATTTATGTGACAATACTTCTAGTGAAGGTGGAGTATTAAAGCAGATGATAAAACTATATGAAAAATATGAGTGTTCAATAGTTGCTATAGAAGAAATACCAAAAGATAAAACAGATAAGTATGGTGTAATTGATGGTGAGCAAATAGAAGACGGAATATATAGAGTGTCAAATATGGTAGAAAAACCAGACCCAAAAGAAGCTCCAACAAATTTAGCGATTATTGGAAGATATATTTTGACACCTGATATTTTTGATATTTTAAGAGATACAAAACCAGGAAAAGGTGGAGAGATACAAATCACAGATGCTTTACTTGAACAAGCAAAAGAAGGAAAAGTTATTGCTTATAAGTTTAAAGGTAAAAGATTTGATTGTGGAAATGTAGATGGTTTTGTTGAAGCTACTAGCTATTTTTACGAGAAAGCGAATAATTAAAGATGAAATATCAAAAGAATTTCTACCAAATAAAATCAAATAATGAAATTTTTGAAAAGATAGTAGAAGAGAAAAATAACATAGGTTATTATAATTTACCTTATCAAGATATTTCAGAGATTTTAAGCTTTTCTAAAACTGTAACTCAAAAAGATATAGTGGTAGTTGGTATTGGTGGAAGTAGTTTAGGAACTTATGCAATAAATAGCTTTCTTAGAAATAAATCAAATGGTAAAAAACTTCATTTTTTGGAATCAACTGATCCTTTAGAATTAAAAAAAAGACTATCGTATATAAATGATATAAATGACACATTATTTATAATCATCTCAAAATCTGGTACTACAATTGAGACTATTTCAGTTTTCAAATACTTACATAGTCTAGTAAAAATTGATAAAACAAATTGTGTTTGTATTACAGAATATGATAGTAAACTAAACTCATATGCAAAAGAAAATGATATAAAAACTTTTGAAATTCCAAAAGATGTAGGTGGAAGATTTTCAGTATTTTCACCTGTAGGCTTAGTTCCTTTATCTATTATGGGAATAGACATACAAAAACTTCTAGATGGATGTAAAGAAGTAAATAATAGCTTTTTCGAAAAACAAGAGTATTTTCATTCAATCTTTGAAAAAGCTAGATTTATGGTAGAGAATAAAAATAGATTTAATATAAATGTAATTTTTTCATATTCTTCACTTTTAGAAGGTTTTAATAAGTGGTATATCCAACTATGGGGTGAAAGTCTTGGAAAAGTAAATATAAATGGGACAAGACAAGCTTTAACTCCAATAGGACTAATAGGTCCAGTAGATCAACACTCTTTTTTACAGCTAATAATGGAAGGGGTAAGAGATAAGACAGTTACATTTATAAAAGTAGATGACTTTGAGGAAGAAACGATAATACCTGATATATCAATTCCTCATTTAGAAGAGTTAGATTATGTAAATAATATTAAGTTTAAGGACTTGATAAATATGCAAGCAGACTCTACAATAGAAGCTGTAGAAAAGTGTGATAATATCCCAACAGATGTGATTACAATAGAGAAGGTAGATGAATTCAATATAGGAAAACTTATGTACTCATATCAACTTTTAACATCAATAGTTGGAAGTTTTATGCAAATAAATACTTATAATCAACCAGGTGTTGAAGAAGGTAAGATAATTTTAAAAAATAAGTTAAAAAATGAGGATATGAAGTAAATGAAAATAGCAATAGCCGGGACAGGGTACGTAGGCCTGTCAAATGGAATACTATTAGCCCAAGATAATGAAGTAATAGCATTAGATATAGTTGCTTCTAAAGTAGAACTTTTAAATAATAAAAAATCACCAATAGAAGATAAAGAAATAAGTGAATACTTATTAAGAGATGATTTAAACTTTAAAGCTACATTAGATAAAAAAGAAGCATATAAAGATGCAGACTTTGTAATTATCTCAACACCAACAGACTATGATCCTGAAACAAACTACTTTAATACAAAATCAATAGAGTATGTAATAGCTGATGTACTAGAAATAAACCCAAACACTACAATGGTAATAAAATCAACTATTCCTGTAGGATATACAAAAGAAATATCAAAAAAGTTTGATACAAATAATATTATATTCTCTCCAGAGTTCTTAAGAGAAGGGAAAGCCCTACATGATAATCTGTACCCTTCAAGAATTATCGTGGGTGAAAAATCTCAAAGAGCAAAAACATTTGCGAATCTACTTGCTCAAGGTGCTATAAAAAAAGATATAGATATTTTATTTACTGATTCAACTGAAGCAGAAGCAATAAAACTATTCTCTAATACATACTTAGCTATGAGAGTAGCTTACTTTAATGAACTAGATTCATATGCTCAATCACATAACCTTGATTCAAAACAGATAATAGAAGGTGTAGGATTAGATCCAAGAATTGGAAATCATTATAATAATCCAAGCTTTGGATATGGTGGATACTGTTTACCTAAAGATACAAAACAATTAAGAGCAAACTATGAAGATGTACCACATAGCTTAATCTCAGCAATTGTAGAAGCAAATACAACTAGAAAAGATTTTATAGCCCAAAGTATAATAGAAAAACTAAATTTAACACCTGTAAACCCAGATAATATAGAAACTTCAAAAAAAGTAGGAGTATATAGACTTATCATGAAAGAAGGAAGTGATAACTTTAGAGCTTCTGCAATTCAAGGAATAATGAAAAGAATCAAAGCTAAGGGAATAGAAGTAGTTATCTATGAACCAAACTTAGAAGATGAAGTATTTTTTAACTCAAAAGTAATAAAAGATTTAGATGAGTTTAAAAAAGAAGCAGATGTAATAGTAGCAAATAGACTTAGTGAAGACTTACTTGATGTTCAAGATAAAGTTTATACTAGAGATATTTTTAATAGTGATAGTTAAGGTGATATAAAAAATGAATTTAATAAAAAAAATACTTAGTAGTAGTTTATGGCTTCTAATAGGTAACTCTATAGGAAGGCTAGCTATGTTTTTAGCAAATATTTTTGCTGCAAGATTGCTAACACAAGATCAATTTGGTCAATTTGCTATGATAAGAAATACTATATCAAGTGTTGAAGGTTTAATTAGTGGGACACTAGGTTCAACTGTAATCAAAAAAGTTGCAGAAACTTCACATAATGAAAAAGAAAATTTACCCTATCTACTTTCAACTATTTTTATTATAAATATTATTATATCTTTTTGCATATCTTTAATATTATTCTTTTTTTCAGATTTTATTGTAGAGAAGTTTTTTTTAAATAACATTACAGTAATAAATGCTCTGTATATCGGTATTATCATTTTAGTTACAACAACATTTTCTACTCTTATGCAAAATATCCTTATAGGATTTGAAGAATTTAGAAAAATAGCAACTTTAAGTCTTATCACATCAACTATATCTATTCCTATTATATTTTTATCTATCTATTTTTTTGGACTTTATGGTGGACTTTTTGGAGTTAGTTTTTACTTTGCATTTGATTTTATGGTGAAGTATTTTTACTATAAAAAGTTAAATCATAAAACAAAATTTGAATTAGAAAAATTTAAAAATGAAAGTAAAAGGATATTATTGTTTAGTACGCCTCTACTTCTAGCTGTAATAATCAATGCTTTTACATTTTGGTATGCAAGAGTATTAGTAATAAATGAAACAAATAGTTTTAAAGAAATAGCAATCTTTGATGCTGCATTTCAGTGGCTCACTATTATTATGATAATTACAAGTGCTACAACAAATGTAGCGTTAAGTATGTTATCCAAAACTTCAAATGACAATACAGAAACTAAAAATATATTTATAACTAATTTATTAGTTAATTTAGGGATATCTGTAGTTATTGCTTTTGTTTTTATGTTGTTTTCTAAAGAAATTATGAGTTTATATGGTAAAGATTATATTATAGGTTCTACAACTTTGATTATTTTGAGTATTACATCAATATTTTTTACTCTAGCAACTTTATACAATAGATATATGGTTTCAATTTCAAAAATATGGTTGCTATTTTTTGCAGCTTTATTAGGCTCGATTTTTATGTTTATTTATTTAAGTTTTCAGAAAAATTTAAATAGTGAAATATTAGCTAACTCATTTTTAATATATTTTTTAAGTGGAACTATTATGTATATAATTAGTTATTATTTTATAAAAAGGGCTAAATATGCATAAATATTTATTAAAAATAAAAAAACTTGTTGTAAAAAGTGGCTTTACTCTATTTATTTTGAGGTTACCATTTAGAATTATAAGATATTTATTAATTAAGTTTAATTCATATTTTTGGAAACACTTCTTAAAAGAATGTGGGAGAAATGTAACTATAGAACTAGGTGTACATTTCGAAAATCCAAAAAATGTAATTATTAAAAATAATGTTTACATTGGAAGTAACACAATATTTGGAACTGAATTAGATGAAGGATATATAGTATTAGAGGATAATATTCATATTGGTAAAAATTGCAAGTTTGATCATACTGGTAATATACATGTCGGAAAGTATACTTTATTTTCAGAAAATGTAAAAATTCTATCACATACTCATGGATATGATCCTAGAAGTAAACCTTTACCAAAACCTTTAATAATTGAAGACAAATGTTGGTTTGGAATTAATACTATTATTTCTGAAAATTGTAACGTAATAAAAACAAATACAATCACTGCTACAAGTAGTGTTATAACAAAAGATATATTAGAACAAAACACTATATACGCTGGTATACCTGCTAAAAAGATAAAAAGTTATTAAATGCCAATTTTAACTATATATACATATTTATTTTTTTTACTAATTTTATATTATGTAATAAATATACACCAGAAGAATGATGATATTTTCTCTCCAAAAAGTTTTTTTATCATTTTTACACTATTTGAAATACCATATGCATTCAAGATAATAGATAATTTAGATTTAATTCCTTACTATGCAAAAATTCATATAAAAGATTTTAGTGAAGTTTACTTTATCCATTTTTTCAATAGTTCATTATTCATTATATTTGTTATAGTTTCACTTGCTATTTTTAATCCTAGACCAAAATATCTATATAATTTATTAAAAGATTCAGACAATAGTCATAGGATAAATCTTCTGACACATTTATCATTACTTTTACTTTGTTTCCTAGGATATTATTTATTCCTAAATTCAATTGGTGGGCTATTCTATTTATTACAAAATATAGATTCAAAATCTACTATTATTGCTGGTACTGGTTATTATCAAGCTATTTATTATACTGCTGGTTTCTTATCAGTAGGCTATTTAGTCATAGCTTTTTCACAGAGTAATAAAAGTTTGATAAAAAAAATTTATCTAGTTGTAATTATTTTAAGTATATTTCTGATTTTTACTTCAATAGGAAGTAGAAAAACTCCTATATTATTCATATTATTTACATTTTTAATATGGAATTATCATATTAATAAAGTCAAAATATTCACAACTAAAAATATTATCTTCGGATTTATTGGATTGATTTATTTTTCTGCTATGCCTTTGTTTAGAGCTCAAGGAGCTTTTGAATATTATTCAAATAATTTAGATATATTATTTATAGATTCTTTCGAAAAATTATTTAATTTTTTTGAGAGATTTAGTGAATTAGATCGTTCTTTAATGATATATTCAATATTTGATTCTTCAAATTATTGGCTAGGTACAAGTTTCAAAGACATATTATATGCTCCAATTCCAAGAAGTATGTTTCCTGACAAACCTCCATTAGATGAAGGTGTATATATTTATAATATTGCACATGGAAATATCGTATCTCCTACAACATCACTGCTAAAAATGACAGCAGTAGGATGGCCACCAAATACAATAACTAATATGTATATAAATTTTGGTTATATAGGAGTACCTATAGGAGGATTGATATTTGGATATTTTCTTAAATATTTCTATAACTTAGTAGTTCATTTAAACTATAATCCAATTGGAATGTACTTGTACTCAAGTGCAATCTTCGGTTCTTTGGCATTAACCAATAGAAATATTGTTTCATTTTTAACAATGATTGTTTTCTCAATCATAATAGTTAAATCTATACAATTTATTACAAGGATACGCTTTTGAAAATAAACCTAGTTATACCGTCATTTTATCCAGCTACAATATATGGTGGCCCAATATTTTCTACTTTACATACTTGTAAAGAGTTATCAAAACTAGATAATATAAATATAAATGTATCAACTACAAATACAAATATGCATAATAAGCTTGATGTAGAAGTAAATAAAAAAATAAAATTTGAAGATAACTTTTATGTAAAATATTATGATGAAACAAAAGTAGATAAGTTTTCTTTACAATTATTTTTAAATGTTTGGAAAGATATTAAAAAGTCAGATATTGTTCATATTCAAGCTATTTTTAATACACCTGTTCCAATATCACTGTTATATGCAAAACTATTTAATAAAGCTATCGTTTTATCTCCTAGAGGTTCACTTGGTCTTTGGTGTTTGGATAATGGAAACAGATTTAAATCTTTATGGCTAAATAAACTTTTAAAACCTTTGGTTAAAAATATTACTTGGCATGCAACAGCTACACAAGAAAAAGATGAGATTTTATCTATTTATCCAAATGCAAAAGTAACAATCATACCAAATGGTATAGAATTTGATAATTATCAAAATTCAAATATATTATCAAGTAAAGAATATGTAAATAAGTTTACAAATCAAAATTTTGAATCAAATAAAATCATAATATCTATGGGAAGACTTCAAAAGAAAAAAGGCTTTGATATTTTAATTGATAGTTTTAATATAGTATTAAAATCATTTCCAAATAGTGTTTTACTTATAGCTGGTTCAGATGAAGGTGAAGAAAAAAAACTAAAAAAACAAATTCAAAATTTAAACTTAGAAAAAAGCATTTTCTTAATAGGTGCTATATCAGGGCAAGATAAAATTGACTTTTTAGCAAATGCAGATTTATTTTGCTTACCATCACACAATGAAAACTTTGGAAATGTGTATGTAGAAAGTTTAGCTACAGGTACTCCAATAGTAGCTAGTAAAATGACACCTTGGAGTGAAGTAGAAGAATATAACTGTGGTAAATGGGTTAATAATAATATAGTTGAGACTTCAAAAGCTATGAATGAAATATTAAATCAAGATAAAAATAAATTAAAAGAAAATTCTAAAAACCTAGCATCAAAATATGACTGGAAAAATATAGCTGCTGAATTTAAAGAATTATATGAATCAGTATTGGAGAAGAAATGAAACAAGATATATCAGTAGTAATACTTACATATAATGAAGAACTTCACATCGAAAGATGCATTAAATCTTTATTACCTGTAGTAAAAAACATTTTTATTATAGACTCTTTTTCAACAGATAAAACAGTTGAAATAGCACAAAATCTTGGAGCAAAAGTTTATCAAAACACATGGATAAATTATGCTCTACAGTTTCAATGGGGACTAGATAATTGTCCAATAGAAACAGAATGGGTAATGAGAATGGATTCTGATGAATATATTCTTCCTGAACTTCAAGAAGAGATTTCATCAAAAATTTCAACTATGAAAGGTGATGAATCAGGGATTTATATAAAAAGAAGAGTTTATTTTAAAGACAAATGGATTAAACATGGAAGTTATTATCCAACTTGGCTACTTAGAATATGGAGATATAAAGATGGCCATATTGAACAAAGATGGATGGATGAACATATAAAACTATCAAAAGGTAAAACAATCCAGTTTGAAAATGATTTGGTAGATGATAATCTAAATGATTTAACATGGTGGACAAATAAACACAATAATTATGCTACAAGAGAAGCCGTAGATGTATTAAATATAATTCATGAATTTTTAAAATATGATGAAGTTGATTCGAATTTTTTTGGAACACAAGAAGAAAGAAAAAGATATTTAAAAAAGAAATATGCTAACTTACCTTTATTTACAAGACCTTTTATATATTTTCTATGGAGATATTTTATAAAACTAGGTTTTCTAGATGGGAAACAAGGTTTAATTTGGCATTTTTTACAAGGTTTTTGGTATAGATTTTTAGTAGATGCAAAAATTTATGAAATACAAAAGAAAGCTAAAGACTCAAATTTAAGTTTAAAAGACACTCTAATTCAAAAATATGGTTTTAAATTATGAAGCAAGTAAACCTAAATAAATACAACAACGACTGGTACAATCCAGGCTCAACTTCTAAAAAACTTATTTGGTATTTTGTAAATATGTTTTTATTTAAAACTATGTTACCTATACCATCAAATATAAAATGTAAAGTACTTAAACTATTTGGTGCAATAGTAGGTCTTGGTGTAGTTATAAAACCAAATGTAAGTATAAAATATCCTTGGCTTTTGGAAATAGGTGATTATTCTTGGATTGGAGAAGATGTTTGGATTGATAATCTTGCAAAAATAACTATAGGTAAAAATTGTGTTTTATCACAAGGAAGTTTTTTGCTTACGGGAAGTCATGATTATACTTTGGAGACGTTTGATTTACTAACACATGAGATAGTTTTAGAAGATGGTTCTTGGGTTGGTGCAAAGGCAACTGTTTGCCCTGGAGTAACATTAAAATCACATAGTGTACTAGCAGTTGGAAGTATAGCTACAAAAGATTTGGAAGCATATCATATATACCAAGGTAATCCAGCTATCAAAAAAAGAGAAAGAGTTATAAAATGAAAGTATCAATCATAACATCAGTATGGAATAATAAAGAGACAATAGAAGATGCTATAAAATCTGTACTATTACAAAACTATCCTGATATAGAATACATTATAGTAGATGGTGCATCATCTGATGGTACAGTTAATATCATCAAAAAATATGAAGACCAAATTACAACCTTTGTAAGTGAAAAAGACAAAGGCATCTATGATGGGTTAAATCGTGGGGTATCACTAGCTACTGGTGATATTATAGGTTTTTTACATAGTGATGATATTTATGCTGATGAAACTATCATATCTAATGTAGTAGAAACATTTAAGTCAAATGATACCGATAGTATATATGGAGATCTAGTATATGTAGATAAAAAAAATACTTCTAAGATATTTAGATACTGGAAAAGTGGGGAATACAGCTACAAAAAGCTAACAAATGGATGGATGCCACCTCACCCTACTTTTTTTGTAAAAAGAGAGTTTTATAAAAAGCATGGAAACTTTGATCTAAATTTTGGTATCGCTGCTGATTATGACTTCATGCTTCGAATGTTAGGAAAATACAAAATCACAACATCATATCTACCAAAAGTACTTTATAAGATGAGAGTAGGAGGAGCTAGTAACAGAAGTCTAAAAAACATCATTCAAAAATCAAAAGAGGATATAAAAGCTTTAAAAAATAATGGTATAGGTGGATGGCATACAATAGTTATGAAAAACTTATCAAAGATACCACAGTTTTTAAAGAAAAAATAAATTTATAATGACTAGTGCTAATGAGTGATATCAAAGATACTACTTGTTAGCACTAAACAAAGTTTAATATAAAGGGAAAATAATAAGAATGGCAGAGCAAAAAGTAGCATTAATAACAGGAATCACAGGACAAGATGGATCATATCTTGCAGAATTTTTACTAAAAAAAGGATATATCGTACATGGTATAAAAAGAAGGTCTTCTTTATTTAATACAGATAGAATAGATCACTTATACCAAGATCCTCATGTAGAAAATAGAAACCTAATATTACATTATGGTGATATGACAGATTCTATGAATTTAACAAGAATTATTGCTGAGTGTCAACCAGATGAAATTTATAATTTAGCTGCAATGAGCCATGTTGCAGTTTCTTTTGAAACACCTGAATATGTAGCAAACGCTGATGGTACAGGAACATTAAGAATTTTAGAAGCAGTGAAACTACTAGGTTTAGAGAAAAAAACAAAGATTTATCAAGCTTCTACTTCAGAATTATATGGAAAAGTTCAAGAAACACCTCAAAGTGAAACAACTCCTTTTTATCCAAGATCTCCTTATGCAGTTGCAAAAATGTACGCTTACTGGATTACAGTAAATTATAGAGAAGCATATGGAATGTATGCGTGTAATGGTATTTTATTTAATCATGAATCTCCTGTTAGAGGTGAGACTTTCGTAACAAGAAAAATTACAAGAGCAGCTTCTAAAATAGCACTAAATTTACAAGATAAATTATATTTAGGTAATTTAGATGCAAAAAGAGATTGGGGACATGCAAAAGATTATGTTCGAATGATGTGGATGATTTTACAAGCAGATGAACCAGAAGATTGGGTTATTGCTACAGGACAAACTACAACAGTAAGAGACTTTGTTAAGTTTGCTTTTGCTTATGCAGGTATTAATTTAAGATTTGAAAATGAAGGTGTTGATGAAATTGGTATTATAGATAGTTTTGATGAAGAAAAAGCAAAAGTATCGGGTATTGATTTATCTCATTTAAAACTTAACCAAACAGTTGTTTGTGTAGACCCAAGATACTTTAGACCAACAGAAGTTGATTTACTATTAGGTGATCCTTCAAAAGCAGAGAAGAAGCTTGGATGGAATAGAGAGTATAATCTTCAAGACTTAGTTGAAGATATGATGCAAAGTGATATAAAACTTATGACAAAAGACCAATATCTAAAAGATGGTGGTTATAAAATTATGAGTTACTTTGAATAGTAATAAAATTAATATAAAGTATATTTAAATATGTCAAATATAATAAATAAAAATTCAAAAATATATGTAGCAGGACATAGAGGTTTAGTAGGTTCTGCAATAGTTAAAAACCTTCAATCAAAAGGTTATACAAATATTATTTATAGAACACATAAAGAACTAGACTTAACAGATCAAAATGCAGTAGAAGAGTTTTTTAGTCTAGAAAAGCCAGAGTATGTAATTCTTGCTGCTGCAAAAGTTGGTGGAATAGTTGCAAATAATACATATAGAGCAGATTTTATATATGAAAATCTTGCTATTCAAAATAATGTAATACACCAATCATATGTACATAAAGTAAAAAAACTTCTATTCTTAGGATCAACTTGTATTTATCCAAAAGAGGCTCCTCAACCAATGCCAGAGGATTGTTTATTAACAAGTCCACTAGAATATACAAATGAACCATATGCAATAGCAAAAATAGCTGGTATAAAAATGTGTGAATCATATAACTTACAATATGGAACAAACTTTATATCTGTAATGCCAACGAATCTATATGGACCAAATGATAACTTTGATTTAGAGAAATCACATGTACTTCCAGCACTAATTAGAAAGATATACTTAGCAAAACTTTTAAATGAAGGAAATACACAAGCTGTATTAGATGATTTAAATATGAATTCTTTAGAAGAAGCTAACAATTACCTTGAAAAATTTGGTGTGAATAAAGACTCAGTAGAGATATGGGGAACAGGGAAACCAAGAAGAGAGTTTTTATATTCAGAAGATATGGCAGATGCTTGTGTATTTTTACTAGAGAATAGAGATTTTACAGATACTTATGATAAAAATCAAAAAGAAGTAAGAAATACACATATAAATATAGGAACAGGTGTAGATATATCTATAAAAGAGTTAGCAACTTTAATTCAAGATATTATTGGATTTAAGGGTGACTTAGTATTTAATACAGAAAAACCAGATGGAACGATGGTTAAGTTAACTGATCCT
>NZ_JBMOVV010000021.1:0-17765 GCF_049472135.1 Arcobacter pernae | reverse complement strand
TTAGTAAGTAGACTGATTGTAAATAACAAAGTTAGAAGCTAAGTCTTTAAGTTCAGCTTTAACACTTGCTTGTAATTCAGTGTTTTCAATATCATCTAATACATCAGCAATTTTGTTTGCAATGAATTCAAACTCTTTCTCTTTCATTCCTCTTGCTGTTAATGCTGGTGATCCAATTCTAACACCTGATGTTACAAATGGTGATCTTGTTTCACCTGGTACTGTGTTTTTATTTACTGTGATACCTGCATTTTGTAATGCTGCATCTGCATCTTTACCTGAGAAATCTTTGTTTAAGAAAGATACTAATACTAAGTGGTTATCTGTTCCACCTGATACTATGTCATATCCTCTTGAAACTAATACTTCACCTAATTTTGCTGCATTTGCTTTTACTTGCTTAGCATAGTCTTTCCACTCAGGAGCTAAAATCTCTTTAAATGCTACTGCTTTTGCAGCCATTACATGTACTAATGGTCCACCTTGTAATCCTGGGAAAATTGCTGAATTAATTTTCTTTGCAATCTCTTCATCATTAGTCATAATCATACCACCTCTTGGACCTCTTAAAGTCTTGTGAGTTGTAGTAGTAACTACGTCTGCATATGGGAATGGAGATTGGTGCTCACCTGCAGCAACTAATCCTGCAATGTGTGCGATATCTGCAAATAAAATTGCTCCTACTGCATCTGCAATTTCTCTGAATTTAGAAAAATCAATCTCTCTTGCGTAAGCTGAAGCTCCACATACAATGATTTTTGGTTGAGTAATTTTAGCAATTTCCATTACTTTATCATAGTTAATTCTACCATCTAATTCAACACCGTAGTAGAATGCTTGGTAGTTTTTACCTGAGAATGATGGTTTAGAACCGTGAGTTAAGTGACCACCATGAGATAAATCCATACCTAAGATTTTATCACCAGCTTTTAATAATGCAGCATAAACTGCACCATTTGCTTGAGAACCTGAGTGAGGTTGAACGTTAGCATAGTTACATCCAAAGATTTCACAAGCTCTGTCAATTGCTAATTGCTCAGCAGCATCAGCAAATTCACATCCACCATAATATCTTTTATAAGGGTAACCTTCTGCATATTTGTTTGTAAAAACAGAACCCATTGTTTCCATAACTGCTGGAGAAGTAAAGTTCTCTGATGCAATCATTTCTAAATGTGTTGTTTGTCTTTCTAACTCTTGCTCAACGATATCAAATATCTCTTTATCTGCCTCTTTTAATGATGCGCTTGATATGTAGCTCATTTTCTACCTTTTTAATTTATATGTTAATTTTCTTCCTCTTCATCACTGTGAAGATCAATTTCGTGTTTGATTGGTTTCATTGCTGGGAATAATAATACATCTCTAATTGAATGTTCATTAGTAAGCATCATTACAAGTCTATCAATACCAATACCTTGTCCTGCTGTTGGAGCCATACCGTAAGATAATGCATTTACGAAATCTTCATCCATTTCATGTGCTTCATCATCTCCACCTGATTCTTTAGCAGCCATTTGACCTTCGAATCTTTCTAATTGATCTAAAGGATCATTAAGCTCTGAGAATGCATTTGCAATCTCTTTACCAGCGATAAATAATTCAAATCTATCTGTTAAATGAGGTTTTTCATCACTTCTTCTTGCAAGTGGTGAAATTTCAACTGGGTATTCTGTAATGAATGTTGGGTTGATAAGTTTATCTTCAACATACTCATCAAATAATTCACCTTGAAGTTGACCTAAGTTCATAGCTTCATTTACTTCTAAATTATTCTCTTTCATGAAAGCAATAATTTTATCTTTATCTTCTGTAATATCAGATGGAACACCACCAATTTCAGTAAGAGACTGAATTAATGGAATTTCACTAAATTTTGTAAAATCAATTTCAAACTCACCATATGGTAAAGTTGTAGGTAAATCTAAGTGTTCAAATAAATATTCAAAGTACTCTTTTGTTAATTCAATTAAATCTTTATATGTTTTGTATGCCCAATAAAATTCAATTGAAGTAAACTCTGGGTTATGAGTTGCATCCATACCTTCATTTCTAAAACATCTATTGATTTCAAATACTGCTTCAAATCCACCAACTATACATCTTTTTAAATATAATTCAGGTGCAATTCTTAAAAATCTATCAACACCTAATGAATTATGGTGAGTAACAAAAGGTTTTGCATTTGCTCCACCAGCAATTGGGTGCATCATTGGAGTTTCAACTTCAAGGAAACCTTTGTTTTCAAAGAATCTTCTTGTTAAAGAGATCACTTTAGATCTAATATGGAAAGTTTTTCTAACTTGTGAGTTCATGATTAAGTCTAAATATCTTTGTCTATATCTTAACTCTTTATCTTGAATACCATGGTATTTTTCAGGAAGAGGAGAAATCGCTTTTGTTAAGATTTTTAAATCATGAACATGTAAAGATAATTCACCTTTACCTGTAATAAATGGATAACCAGTAACTTCAATAATATCTCCAACTTCTACATTCTTTTTGAAAATATCATTATAAAAACCTTCTGCTAAGTTGTCTCTTGCAACATAAACTTGTAAAATTCCAGATTCATCTTCAATTTTTAAGAAAGATGCTTTACCCATAAGTCTGAAGAATTTAATTCTTCCTGCTACAGTATAATTTCTATTCTCGTCTCTTTTATCTTCTTTTTGAAAAATATCAGTGTTTACATTTAAATATTTACTAATTGTTGTATTTCTTTCACTATTGTTAGCGTATGGATTAACTCCTAGCTCTCTTAATCTATCTGCTTTTTCAATTCTTTGTTGTATATATTTATTTTCAAACAATATAAAATTCCTTTAGTTAGTTTCTTCTTTATTTTCTTGTGTATTTGCTATGCTATTTAGTTTTTCTTTTACAGTATCAATCTGCTCTTTTGTTGCAGCTTTAGTATCTTCAAGTTGTTTTTCAACTTTATTGATTACTTCTTGTTCTACAGATTTTTTTACATCATTAACAGTATCTTCAACTGTTTTTGATACTTCATTTTTAGTATTTTCTAGTGCTTCTTGAACTTTTTGAGAAGTTGGTTTATTATCTGAAGTAGCTTCTTTAGTAGTTTCAACTACTTTATCAACTGCACCACCAACTGAATCAGTGATTTTTGTAGTATCAAGTTTTATAATATATGAACCAACACTTATTAAATGAGGCATTACTACAGAACCTGCTGTTTTCTCATCAATAGCTTTTTTAAACGACTCAACTTGGTATAAAGCGTATGCAATAACAGAAAAAATTAAAAATACTTTTCCTGCACCAAATATGAATCCAAATACTCTATCAACTATTCCTAAACCACTTGCACTGAATATTTTGCTTACTATTACACCTAATAAGTATACAATAATCCAAAATCCAATTAGTGCAACAATAAAACCGATTAATTTAATAGTTGTTTCATTCTCTAAAGCTAAAACAGGAGCTATTAAATCTCCAATATCTTCAGATATTCTTGAAGCAACAAATATTGCACCAATGATTCCAATAATTCCAAAAACTTCTTTGATCAGACCTCTAAAAAGCCCTTTAAGTCCTAATACTAAAGTAATACCAAGTACTACCATATCAAAAATAGTAAACTCTTGCATAGATTTCCTTTACATAATATGCGATAGTATATCTAATCAATTCATAAGAAAACTTTAAAAACTTTTTGACAAAAATTTAATATTTTTTAGATAAAATCTCTCCATGATAAAAAGATACCCAACAAAACAAATAAAAGTAGGAAATGTACTAGTTGGTGGTGATGCACCAATTCCAGTACAATCAATGACATTTTCAAAAACAAGTGATGTTGCTGCAACAGTAGAGCAAATAAGAGCTTTACACTTTGCAGGAGCTGATATTGTTAGAGTTGCAGTTCCTGATGTGGAAGCTGCTAATGCATTAAAAGAGATTAAAAAACAAGTTGACTTACCTTTAGTAGCAGACATTCATTTTAAATATAAACTAGCATTAATTGCTTCTGAGGTTGTTGATTGTATTAGAATTAATCCAGGAAATATAGGTGACAAGAAAAGAGTAGCGGAGGTTGTGAAAGCTTGTCAGGAAAGACAAATACCTATTAGAATTGGAGTAAATTCTGGTTCACTAGAAAAACAGTTTGAAGATAAATATGGGCAAACTCCTGAGGGAATGGTGGCAAGTGCTGAATATAATATCAAATATTTAGAAGATTTAGGTTTTACAGATATGAAAATATCTTTAAAAGCAAGTGATGTTCAAAGAACAGTTCAAGCTTATAGAATGTTAAGACCAAAAAATAACTATCCTTTCCATTTAGGGGTAACTGAAGCTGGAACACAATTTCACTCAACTATTAAGTCATCAATTGCTTTAGGTTCATTATTACTTGATGGTATTGGTGATACTTTGAGAGTTTCAATGACTGGTGAGTTAGAAGAAGAAATTAAAGTAGGAAAAGCAATTTTAAAAGATGTTGGAATTGCAAAAGAGGGATTAAATATCGTATCTTGTCCTACTTGTGGAAGAATAGAAGCTGATTTAGTTAGTGCCGTTGCTGAGATTGAAAAAAGAACAAATCATATTAAAACACCATTAGATGTATCTGTTATGGGATGTGTTGTAAATGCAATTGGCGAAGCAAAAAGTGCTGATGTTGCTATTGCTTTTGGAAAAGGAAGTGGTTTAGTTATGAAAAAAGGTGAAATCTTAGCTAAATTAAAAGGGGATGAACTTATTAATAAGTTTGTTGAAGAAGTTGAACTTGAAGCACAAAAAAGAAAATAATGGATAGTGTATATAGTATAAATATTGAAAGAGCTGTTTTAAGTTCTATTTTATTTAATCCTGATGAGTTAGAAGAGATTTTAGGAGTTTTAAAACCAAAAGATTTCTATCTTCCTGCTCATCAGAAAATTTATGAAGTTATGATTAAACTTCATGAAGAAGATATGCCTATTGATGAAGAGTTTATTAGAAAAAGACTTGACCAAAAAGAAGTAGATGACTCTATTTTAATTGAAATTCTTTCTGCAAATCCTATTACAAATACAATTGCATATGTAAAAGAGATAAAAGATGGTTCTATAAAAAGAGAATTGTCAACTCTTGCAACTACAATAAAAAAAGTAGCAATTGAAGAAGAAATACCTGCAAATGAAGCACTTGATACTATACAAGGTGAGTTATATAAAATCTCAACAGATAGTGCTACAAGTGAATTAAAAGATATGCATGTTATTACAGGGGATACTTTAAACTATATCAAAAGGATGAAAGAGCTTGGAAATCAGCATTTAATTGGTGAAACTACAGGTTTTGATGCTTTAGATAGAAGAACAACTGGATTAAATGAGGGTGACTTAGTAATTATTGCTGCTAGACCTGCCATGGGAAAAACAGCTGTTGTTTTAAATATGGCATTGGCAAATGTTGAAGCAGGAAAAGGAGTTATCTTTTTCTCTTTAGAAATGCCTGCTGAACAACTTATGCTAAGAATGCTTGCCGCAAAAACCTCAATACCTTTACAGAACTTAAGAAAAGGTGATTTAGATGATAGACAATGGTCTAATTTAAGTGCTGCTTTTGATGATTTGAATACAAAAAAACTTTTTGTTGATGATGGTGGTAGTATTAATATTAACCAATTAAGAGCAAGAGTGAGAAAACTTGCACAGAATGAAGATAATAATATTTCATTAGTTGTAATTGACTATTTACAACTTATGCAAGGTACTGGAAATAAAGATAGACACCAAGAAGTTTCTGATATTTCAAGGGGACTTAAAATGCTTGCAAGGGAAATGAAAATTCCTATTGTTGCACTTTCACAGTTGAATAGAGGATTAGAAAATAGACCTGATAAAAGACCTATGTTATCAGACTTAAGGGAATCTGGAGCTATTGAGCAAGATGCAGATATTATTATGTTTGTTTATAGGGATGATGTATATAAACAAAGAGATGAAGCAAGAAAAGAGAAAGAGGCAAAAGATAAAGGGGAAGAGTATAAATCTACTTTTGTTGATAAGCCTGTTGAAGAAGCTGAAATCATTATTGGAAAACAAAGAAATGGTCCTATTGGTACTGTAAAACTTGATTTCCATAAAGCGCTTACTAAGTTTGTCGATAAACCTGATGACAATCATCATAGTGCTCCTGTTGAAGTTGTATTTGAGAATATTGCTGATGTTGAGAAAGAAACTAGCATAGATGTTCCTGATATACTTTAATAATAAAATTAATTATAAATTAATACTAATTTAATATAACAAATAATATAATTCATTATATCTTGTTATAAGGAGTTATATTATGAAAAATGGATTCTCTTTACTAGAGTTAATTTTTGCAATTTTAATTATAGGAATTATTGCGTCTATTGCAGTACCTAAGTTTATTGATTCAAAAGATGAAGCTTTAGCTTCAACAATAAAAAGAGATATTGTAAGTGCAACAACAGCTATACAAAGTTATGCAATGCTTGATAGTAGTTTAACTAAGATTGAAACAGCAATTATTTTAAGTGAAACAAATTGGAATGTTGTTGATGGTAAAGCTACATTTAATCAAAATGATAAAGCTTGTATTTCTTTAGAAATAAAAGTAGAAGATAGCACAAAGAGTTTAATTATAGATATAGATGAAACTTCAACAAGTTCTGTTTGTACCAAACTAAAAGATGACTATGCCGTAAAAGATATAACATATAAGTTATAATCTAAAATCTGACATAAAAGCGAATAAGTTTTTATCGAATTTATTCGCACTAATTTAAAAATAAAAATAGAATTTTATTAATCTAAATCTTTATTATTTTATGATAATATATCCAAAAAAATCATGAGGGATCTTTAAATGAGGGTTATATATAGTTTACTACTATTATGCAGCATAATGTTTGCAGCTACATTTACACCTGCACAACTAGAATTAGCTAAAGCAGCAGGATACACAGAGGCTGATATAAAAAAAGAGTTATCTAAAAAAGAAGGTGTGAAAGATGATGTTCAAAAAGAACAAATTATTGAAAATGACATTGTTTTAGATAATAAAGAACAGAACTTAAAAGAAGATGAAAAAAGTAATGAATTAACAGAAGAAAAATTAGAAAAATTTGCATCACTTTTTTTCAATAACAAAAACAAAGTAAATCCATATAGTATACCAACACCATCTAACTATAATTTAAATTATGGTGACAAAATTTCTCTAAAAATTTATGGTGCTTCAAATGAAGATTTTATTTTAGATGTAAATAAAGATGGTAATATTAATATTCCTCAAGTAAAAGAATTAAAAGTTATAGGTTTAAATTTTAGTGAAGCTAAAAAACTTATAAAAGAAGAAACAAAAAAAGCTTACCCAAATAGTACAAATATTCTTGTTGATATTTCTGAATTCTCTTCTATTCAAATTACAATTTCTGGACTTGTAAATGCTCCTGGATTATATAATCTTTCATCTTTTTCAACTATAAAAGATGCACTTATTTCTAGTGGAGGTATTTTAGAAAATGGTTCATATAGAAATATTCTACTTAAAAGAGCAGGTAAAATATATAAGTCTTTTGATTTATACTCTCTTGTAAGATATGGCGATGCTAGTAGTGATACAATCTTAAAAAATGGTGATATTATTTTAGTAAAGCCAATTAATAAAGAGATTAAATTATCTGGTGATGTTAATTACAATGGAATTTTTGAACTTAAAAATAATGAGAGTTTTAGAAATTTATTTGATTTTGCAGCTGGCTTTAAAGCAAAAGCAAATCAAAATGCTATTAGTTTAAAAAGATATGAAAATGATACTATAAAAGTTTATACTTTAAATAAAAACGAATTATATAAATTTAAACCAAAAAATGGTGATGAAATTCATGTATACTCTACAAGTATTTTAGGGGCTAATTTAGTAGAAATTATTGGTAATGTTGTAGCGCCAAGTGAAAAGGAATTGCCAGAAGATAATAAGCTTTCAACTCTTTTTGAAAATGAATTAGAACAGTTTGGAAAAAATGGTTATTTTAAAAAAGATACAAACTATAATTTTGCAGTTATTAAAAATGATAATAAAATTAAAAGTTTTAACCTTCAAAATGTTTTAGATAAAAAAGAAGATTATACTATAAAAGCAGGTGATGAAATCACTATCTTTAAAAACTCTGATTTAAAAGAAAAACCTTATATTTATGCAAATGGTGAAGTTGTAGATGATACAAAAAGAAAATATAAATTTTATGAAGGTATGAGTGTATCTGATCTTTTTGGTCTTGTGAAGTTTAATAGTGAAGTTTTTGAAAAGATAAACAATGAAATGATGATAGCAACTGATGCTTTAGTTGAAGATGGAAAAATTAGAAAACCTGTAAGAGTTGATAAAACAAAAGTTCAAATTACAAGACTTCACAATAATCAAAAATCAACTTTTTTAGTAGATTTGAATGAAAATAAAAACTTCAAACTTAAAAAATATGATGAAGTAAGATTTTTTGATTTCTCAGCTGTAAATGACAAAATGACAGCAACTATTAAAGGTGAAGTTTTTATTCCTGGAACTTATGATATAAATGAAAATACAACAATAAATGATATTGTAAATATTTCAGGTGGGCTTACAAAAAAGGCTTTAAGAGCTAGATTTGAAGTTGTAAGATACTATACAGAAGATTATCAAAGAAAAAGAAAAGTTTTAGCTTTAGATATGGATAAAGCATTAAATTTAAAAATAAAAGTGTTTGCTGATGATGAAATTACAATTTTTCCTATTGCTAACTGGAATGAAAAAAAATATGTTGAAATCAAAGGTTTAGTTAAATATCCAGGTAAATATGCAATAGAAGACGGAGAAAAGCTATCAAGTGTGATTTTAAGAGCAGGTGGATTTTTACCAAATGCTTTTGTAGAAGGTGCTGTATTTACAAGAGAAGAAGTTAGAGAACTTCAAGAAAAAAGACTTCAAGAGACACTTGATAGACTTGGAAATCAAGTATTAAAAGCTAGTACTTCAAGTGAGAGTTTAGGTGAAGAAAAAGACGAAGCAGCAAAAAAACTTCAAGCAATAAAACAGCTTGAAAATGAAGCAAAAAGAAATAAACCAATAGGTAGAGTATCTTTAAATATATATCATGATTTAAATAGATTTAAAAACTCTCCATATGATATAGCTTTAAAAGATGAGGATACTTTATATGTGCCATCTATTAGTGATACTGTTTCAGTTGTAGGTGAAGTGTTAAATCAAAATACATTTGTATATAATAGTAAATTAGATACTGATGATTATTTAGCAAAAGCAGGTGGTGTAACTGAGCTTGCAAATGAAGAGTATATTTATATAGTAAAAGCAAATGGTGAAACTATAAAATATGAATCAAATTATTTTTGGGGTAATGACAAAGAAATATTTAAAGGTGATACTATAGTTGTACCTATGGAATTTGATACTTTCTCTGATATGAAGTTTGCAAAAGATGTTTCAAGTATTCTTTATCAGTTTGCTATAACAGCAGCATCACTTAAAACAGTTGGTGGTATATAGTATGAGTGAAAACAAAGGTTTAAATGAACAAACTTCATATATAGAAGAAGATGAGATAGATTTAAGAGAACTTTTTAATACTATTTTAAAATATAAATATAAAATATTATTTTTTGTATTTGTCATAACAGCTATTACTTTTGTTTATGTATTAAGTATACCAAACTCATACAAGTCAAGTGTTGTTTTATCCCCTCAAAATGAACAAAAATCAGTTGGAGGAGGACTGTCTTCTCTAGCTTCCTTGGCAGGTGTTAGTCTTGGTGGTGGAAGTTCAAAAGACCCAGCTGTGATGATGCAAACAGTTTTAGGAGATTATAGTTTTAATGAAATGATGGTAGAAAAATACAACCTTTCTTCTAAATTAGAGAAGCAAGAAAATTTGGTCTTTGCTTTAGGTCTAGATACGGTTTATAATCTTTTTAACTCTAAGGATGAAAACAATGAAGATACTAG
The DNA here is from genome assembly GCF_049472135.1 of Arcobacter pernae. Taxonomy (NCBI): domain Bacteria; kingdom Pseudomonadati; phylum Campylobacterota; class Epsilonproteobacteria; order Campylobacterales; family Arcobacteraceae; genus Arcobacter; species Arcobacter pernae. The sequence goes on along the minus strand of NZ_JBMOVV010000021.1, from coordinate 7,775 downwards.
ATCAAAAGAAGAGAAAAATTACTCAACTATAAATAGTTTAAAAGGAATACTTTCTATATCAAGTGATAAAAAATCAGGCCTTATTACTTTAAGTGCAGAACTTCAAGATAGATATTTAGCAAAAGAGCTTGTTGATATCTATTTAAAAGAAATAGTAGATAAAGTAAGAGCTTCTGATATGAAAGAAATAGATGAGCAAATCAAATATTACAATAAAGAGTTAAGCTCAACTTATGATGTATCCCTAAAAGAACAACTTAGTAAATCTTTATCAGGATTATATCAAAAGAAAGTATTTTCACAAGCAAATGATTACTATTTTGTATCAAAAGTAGTAGATAGTAGAGTGCCTTATATCAAAGAAAAAAGTAAACCTAAAAGAGCTTTGATTTTAGTAGTATCTTTTGTTACTTCATTTATACTTGGAATTTTTTTAGTGTTTTTCTATGAATTTATAAGAAGTGAAAAGACTAATGAAGTTAAAAATTCTTAGTATTCTTCCTTTAACTGCAAGCTTTTTATTTGCAGTAAAAACACCTGAAAATATCACAGCTACATATAGTGGAAATACAGGTGTTTTTGAAACCCCAAATGCTAGAATCATGAAAGACTGGTCTATGAGATTTTTTCTAAATGAAGATAAACCTTATAGATATTATGGTCTTACAGCAACTCCTTTACCTTTTTTAGAAGCTAATTTTCATATGACACAAGTATCTGGCGTTGCAGGTTTTTCTGATAGTGAAGGCTATGGTAGTTATAAGGATAAGTCTTTAAGTGTAAAAATACTTTTAAAAGAAGAAGGTGATTACTCTCCTTCAATTGCAATAGGTGCTGATGATATTTGGGGTACTTCACTTTATACTTCAAAATATTTAGTTTTTTCTAAAAATATAGGTTATTTTGATTTATCTTTAGGATATGCAAAAGGTAGATTAGGAGGTGAAGATTTAGCCAAATATACAGCAAATTCTTCAAACTCAGGAAGCTTTGACAATAACTCTATAAACTTTTTAAAAAATACAGATTGGGGTGGGGGAAAACCTTTTGGTTCACTTGTTTTTAATGCAAGTCCATCTTTTTCTTTTATGGCTGAATATGCACCAATAGATTATAGTAAAGACAAAGTTAACCCTTTTAGTGTTGGTGATTATGAACTTCCAAAATCAAAGTTCAATTATGGACTAAAATATAAATATAGTAATAATTCTATATTAAACTTATCATATCAAAGAGGAAATACAATTTCATTTGGATATACATATCAATTTGGTTTTGATAGAACTGGTATGTTTGATCATCTTCCTGATCCAAAATGGAAAGCTAGTGATGAAAAAAAGAATGAATATATTGATTTAGACGAAAAAGAATTATCTGATAAACTATCAAAAGAAGTTTCTGCAGAAAAATTCAAATATGTAAAAACAGCTGTAAATGAAAATAGTATCTGGACCGAAATAGATAATCCTCGATATTATAATGAACTAAAAGCAGCAGGTAGAGCTATTTCTGTTATTGATGAAATTGCACCAAAACAATATGATACTATTTACATGACTTTAAAAGATAAAGAAATAAAAAAGAAAACAATAAAAGTAAATAGATCTGAATTTGATATGTATGAAAATGAAAAAGTTAGTGATTCATATATGAAAGATGCTATTTTGATTTCAAATGATACAGATGGAATGTATGAAAAATTTGCTAAAGGTAAAGATTTATATATAAGTGATTCTATTGCTGCTGAAAAATTTAGATATAAATTTGCTCCAAAAATAGGTACTATGCTAAATCATAAAGACAAACCTTTTGCTATGAAAGTATCTATGAGTGCAAATGCTTCTTATGAGTTTACTGATAATTTTGAAATACATGGTTCAATAGAACATCCTCTTTACCATAGTGGAACTGAGCTTTCATCATCACCTCTTGAAGAAGGTAAACTATCTCTTAGAGGAGATATTACTGAACACTTTACTTATAATGACACTCAGATGTCCCATTTAAGTTTGCTATATAAAGCTAATACTTTTTATGACTCTTTTTTTAAAGCAGAACTTGGTTATTTAGAGTACTCTTTTGCAGGACTTGATTTGGAGTGGTATAAACCTATGTTTGATGAAAGATTTGGGGTAGGGCTTCAATATCAAAATGTATATAAAAGAGAAGTTGATGAACTTTTTGGAATAAAAGATGAGTATAAGTATGATGCTAAGTTTTTAAACCTGTACTATTTAGTAAATCAAAAATATGATTTACATATGGGTGCAAAAATAGGACAGTTTTTAGCAGGGGATAAAGGTGTAAGGCTAGAAGTTGCTAGAAACTATAAAAACTTTACATTTGGAGCTTTTGCTACTTATACGAACTCAAATAAAGTCTTTAAAAATGAAGATAATAAAGGTTATATTGACAAAGGTGTATATATAAAAGTGCCACTTGAAGTATTTACCTATAAAAATGTAAAAGATAGACTAAGATTTGGTCTAACTCCATGGACAAGAGATGTTGGTGTTAGTGCTTCTACTCTAGATAGTTTATATCCTATGAATAGCAGTGAAAATAACACACAAATTATGAAAAAATATATAAATAACTTAAGAGAATAAATAAAATTTTTAAATTTAAAGATTTTATGGTAAAATATTGCAAAACTTAAAAAAAGGATATTTCGTATGAAAAAATTATTATCGATCGTTTTCGCTTCTTCTTTATTTGTGGCTAGTGCAATGGCACAAGCTCCTGCTCCAGCTGCTGGTATAGGTGGTGGTGCTGGTGCTGGTGCTGGTGCTGGTGCTGCCGGAGCTGGTGCTGCCGGAGCTGGTGCTGCCGGAGCTGGTGCTGCTGCCGGAGCTGGTGCTGCTGCCGGAGCTGGTGCTGCCGCTGCTGGTGGAATTGCAGCTGGAGTTAGTGCTGCTACTGCTGCAGCTGCCGCTGCAGCTGCTGGTGTTGCAGCTGCTGTTGCTGCTGGTAACAATTCAACTACAACTCACCACTAATAAAAAATATAGAAACCCAATATATGTTGGGTTTCTGTAACACTTTTAAAAATAATAATTCTTATAATAATAACTTAAATTACACTTTATTAAAACTTAGCTATACTTCCTAAAAATTTATATAATATACAGGGAAAGAATATATGCCTTCATCAATTTTTAGAGAATATGATATAAGAGGTATCTTTGAAAAAGAATTAAACGAAGATATAGTAAAAAAAATAGGTTTTCATTTAGCAAATAAATTAAAAGAAAAAATAGTTGAAGCAAAATATATAGCTGTTGGATATGATGCAAGAACTCATTCTCCTTTATTGAAAGAGTGGCTAAGCAGTGGAATAAACAAAGCAGGTCTTGAAGTTTTTGATATGGGACTTGTTCCAACACCTGCAAATTACTTTTCAAACTATGTAGAGTTTAATGATAAAAAAGTAGATGGTTCTATAATGATTACTGGCTCACATAATCCACCTGAATATAATGGTTTTAAGATTACATTAAACAAAGCTCCTTTTTTTGGTGAAGAAATTTATGCTTTAGGTAGAGAGATATTGAAAGATACTCAAACTATAGAAGATAATACTAAAACAATAATTATAGACGCAAAAGATAAGTATATAGATTATATAGTAGAACATTTCTCAAAACTAAATTTAAAAGGTAAAAAGTTTATTTTTGATTGTGGAAATGGTGTTGCTGGTGTGGTTCTTCGAGATATACTTAATAGACTTGATATTTCATATGATATTTTATTTGAAGAACCAGATGGAACTTTTCCTAACCATCACCCAGATCCAAGTGATGAATCAACGCTAAAAGATATAAAAGAGAAGTTAGCAAGCGGTGAATATGATTTTGGCTTTGCCTATGATGGAGATGCAGATAGAATAGCACTTTTATCAAAAAATTATAATTTCAAAGGTGATATTTTAGCTATCTTCTTTTCACGATTTATAGAAAATCCAACTGTAATTGGTGAAGTAAAATGTAGTCAAATTATGTATGATACTATCAATACTTATGGAAAAGCTGTGATGTATAAAACAGGTCATAGTAATCTAAAAGTAAAAATCAAAGAGTTAGAAGCTTCTTTTGCCGCAGAAGTATCAGGGCACCTTTTCTTTAATGATAGGTATTTTGGATATGATGATGCTATTTATTCTACATTTAGAGCTTTAGAACTTATAGCTGATGGTTTTGATTTTGATAAAGAGTATGAGGCTTTACCAAAAGTATACAGTACAGATGAGATAAATATCACAGTAACAGAAGATACAAAATTTCCTTTGGTTGAGAAACTAAAGACTTCACTTGAAAATCCACCAAATTTTATGCCAAAGATAAAAGATATTATCACAGTAGATGGTATAAGAGTTAACTTTGAAGATGGATGGGGATTAGTTAGAGCTAGTAATACTACTCCTAAACTAGTGACAAGATTTGAAGCAAAATCACAAGAAAATGCAAAACTATATGAAGAGTCACTTATGAGACTTTTCGATCAAATAAAAGACGAAGTATAAAAATGATAAAAAGATGTTTATTTCCAGCAGCGGGCTATGGTACAAGATTTTTACCAGCTACAAAAGCAATACCCAAAGAGATGTTACCAGTACTTACAAAACCACTTATTCAATATGGAGTTGAAGAAGCATTAGAATCAGGATGTAGTACTATTTCTATAGTTACATCTAAATATAAAAAAGCCATAGAAGATCACTTTGATACAAATACTGATATTGAAAATTCAATAAAAGGTTCTTCAAAAGAAGAACTTTTAAGTGATCTAAATAAGATTATTGAAACTACAACTTTTTCTTACACTAGACAACTAGAAATGAAAGGTTTAGGACATGCAATTTTAACAGGTGAAACTTTAATAGGTAATGAACCTTTTGCAGTTATATTAGCTGATGATTTATGTGACAATACTTCTAGTGAAGGTGGAGTATTAAAGCAGATGATAAAACTATATGAAAAATATGAGTGTTCAATAGTTGCTATAGAAGAAATACCAAAAGATAAAACAGATAAGTATGGTGTAATTGATGGTGAGCAAATAGAAGACGGAATATATAGAGTGTCAAATATGGTAGAAAAACCAGACCCAAAAGAAGCTCCAACAAATTTAGCGATTATTGGAAGATATATTTTGACACCTGATATTTTTGATATTTTAAGAGATACAAAACCAGGAAAAGGTGGAGAGATACAAATCACAGATGCTTTACTTGAACAAGCAAAAGAAGGAAAAGTTATTGCTTATAAGTTTAAAGGTAAAAGATTTGATTGTGGAAATGTAGATGGTTTTGTTGAAGCTACTAGCTATTTTTACGAGAAAGCGAATAATTAAAGATGAAATATCAAAAGAATTTCTACCAAATAAAATCAAATAATGAAATTTTTGAAAAGATAGTAGAAGAGAAAAATAACATAGGTTATTATAATTTACCTTATCAAGATATTTCAGAGATTTTAAGCTTTTCTAAAACTGTAACTCAAAAAGATATAGTGGTAGTTGGTATTGGTGGAAGTAGTTTAGGAACTTATGCAATAAATAGCTTTCTTAGAAATAAATCAAATGGTAAAAAACTTCATTTTTTGGAATCAACTGATCCTTTAGAATTAAAAAAAAGACTATCGTATATAAATGATATAAATGACACATTATTTATAATCATCTCAAAATCTGGTACTACAATTGAGACTATTTCAGTTTTCAAATACTTACATAGTCTAGTAAAAATTGATAAAACAAATTGTGTTTGTATTACAGAATATGATAGTAAACTAAACTCATATGCAAAAGAAAATGATATAAAAACTTTTGAAATTCCAAAAGATGTAGGTGGAAGATTTTCAGTATTTTCACCTGTAGGCTTAGTTCCTTTATCTATTATGGGAATAGACATACAAAAACTTCTAGATGGATGTAAAGAAGTAAATAATAGCTTTTTCGAAAAACAAGAGTATTTTCATTCAATCTTTGAAAAAGCTAGATTTATGGTAGAGAATAAAAATAGATTTAATATAAATGTAATTTTTTCATATTCTTCACTTTTAGAAGGTTTTAATAAGTGGTATATCCAACTATGGGGTGAAAGTCTTGGAAAAGTAAATATAAATGGGACAAGACAAGCTTTAACTCCAATAGGACTAATAGGTCCAGTAGATCAACACTCTTTTTTACAGCTAATAATGGAAGGGGTAAGAGATAAGACAGTTACATTTATAAAAGTAGATGACTTTGAGGAAGAAACGATAATACCTGATATATCAATTCCTCATTTAGAAGAGTTAGATTATGTAAATAATATTAAGTTTAAGGACTTGATAAATATGCAAGCAGACTCTACAATAGAAGCTGTAGAAAAGTGTGATAATATCCCAACAGATGTGATTACAATAGAGAAGGTAGATGAATTCAATATAGGAAAACTTATGTACTCATATCAACTTTTAACATCAATAGTTGGAAGTTTTATGCAAATAAATACTTATAATCAACCAGGTGTTGAAGAAGGTAAGATAATTTTAAAAAATAAGTTAAAAAATGAGGATATGAAGTAAATGAAAATAGCAATAGCCGGGACAGGGTACGTAGGCCTGTCAAATGGAATACTATTAGCCCAAGATAATGAAGTAATAGCATTAGATATAGTTGCTTCTAAAGTAGAACTTTTAAATAATAAAAAATCACCAATAGAAGATAAAGAAATAAGTGAATACTTATTAAGAGATGATTTAAACTTTAAAGCTACATTAGATAAAAAAGAAGCATATAAAGATGCAGACTTTGTAATTATCTCAACACCAACAGACTATGATCCTGAAACAAACTACTTTAATACAAAATCAATAGAGTATGTAATAGCTGATGTACTAGAAATAAACCCAAACACTACAATGGTAATAAAATCAACTATTCCTGTAGGATATACAAAAGAAATATCAAAAAAGTTTGATACAAATAATATTATATTCTCTCCAGAGTTCTTAAGAGAAGGGAAAGCCCTACATGATAATCTGTACCCTTCAAGAATTATCGTGGGTGAAAAATCTCAAAGAGCAAAAACATTTGCGAATCTACTTGCTCAAGGTGCTATAAAAAAAGATATAGATATTTTATTTACTGATTCAACTGAAGCAGAAGCAATAAAACTATTCTCTAATACATACTTAGCTATGAGAGTAGCTTACTTTAATGAACTAGATTCATATGCTCAATCACATAACCTTGATTCAAAACAGATAATAGAAGGTGTAGGATTAGATCCAAGAATTGGAAATCATTATAATAATCCAAGCTTTGGATATGGTGGATACTGTTTACCTAAAGATACAAAACAATTAAGAGCAAACTATGAAGATGTACCACATAGCTTAATCTCAGCAATTGTAGAAGCAAATACAACTAGAAAAGATTTTATAGCCCAAAGTATAATAGAAAAACTAAATTTAACACCTGTAAACCCAGATAATATAGAAACTTCAAAAAAAGTAGGAGTATATAGACTTATCATGAAAGAAGGAAGTGATAACTTTAGAGCTTCTGCAATTCAAGGAATAATGAAAAGAATCAAAGCTAAGGGAATAGAAGTAGTTATCTATGAACCAAACTTAGAAGATGAAGTATTTTTTAACTCAAAAGTAATAAAAGATTTAGATGAGTTTAAAAAAGAAGCAGATGTAATAGTAGCAAATAGACTTAGTGAAGACTTACTTGATGTTCAAGATAAAGTTTATACTAGAGATATTTTTAATAGTGATAGTTAA